>NZ_CP013023.1:0-336250 GCF_001421015.2 Paenibacillus bovis | reverse complement strand
GAGCGGGATCATGAGAATATGCAGCGATGGGTTTGAAGAAGACTTTATCGATAAGGAACGAGCGATGTATGCTATAGCTTTTACACAAAATATACTCACAGGGCGTTGGAAATATTTGATTATCTGGTATCTGGACGGAAGTACGCGCCGGTTCACGGATATCAAAAAGTTTCTGGGGGACCTGTCTCAGGGCTCGCTCACCAAACAGCTGAAAGAACTGGAGAAGGACGGAATTATCAAGCGTGTTGTGTACCCCGAAGTGCCTCCACGGGTTGAATATTCACTGACAGAGAAGGGCACCCGGCTTCTTCCTGTACTAAAAAATATGGAGGCATTTGGCAACGAATATGGAGAAAAGCCCCGGTCTGCCAAAGATTCATAATAGTGTTAGGGCTGGGCTGCAATCTGTAATTTTGGAAAGGGAAATCAGATAGCTGCGGATGACCATGTTACTGCCTACCGATCAATGATATGTTAAAGTATGAATATTATTTTGTTACGATCTGCTATCAATGGGGTAACTTTTAGGGATCACGCTTCGTCTGTGTAGATAGCTGCACGAGACAGCTTTATTCCGGTAAGACCGAAGGAGGAATACAATATGTTACGTCATTTATCTGTACGAAAAGGAATGCTGGCTGCCGCGATCGCTGGCACAACCGTGCTGGGCGCAGCAGGCGCAGGCTATGGTGTACTCATGCCTGTTCATCATGCCGAAGCCGCAGCGAGCGATTATACGCAGAAGCTGGTGCTTCAGAACCTGAACAGCTTCTACAAGCCTGCTCTCAAAGGAAAATTCCCTGGAGACATGAATGCTTATACAATTGGCAAAACGACGAGAGCGGAAGTGCTGGATCGTCTCGGTGCAGCCGAGGTACCTCGCAAGAATGCCAGCGGATATGATCAATATACCGCCAATATGGGACATCCCGGATATGCCTTTCATTACGATAAAAACAATGTGCTGACCGAAATGCGCTATTTTGGCACCAATGTGGAGCGCCAGACCAATATCGGCGGAATCACGATGAAGCTGCTGCGTCAGCAGTGGTATGCACCTGCATCCACGACTACAATCGGCAGCGGAGCGAACAAGCAGACCAAGATGACCTATATCCGCGGTAACTACAAGCTGGAATTCATCTTCAACAGCAGCACCGATCTGGATCATATCAATCTCGTTAAGGCCTGATTGAACAAGTGGAGTAAAAAAGCCTGCCAGCAGACCATATCTGCTGGCAGGCTTTTATGTTGTGCGGGATAGCGGCATACTCCGAATATTCTGAATTCATCGACAAGGTATGCCTACTTGAAGATCAATCACCGTTATTTGATGCCGAGTCTCATGCGGTAGCTGAACAATACATTAATAACGCCACCACGGAAAAAGTCATCTGCCATTGCCTGGAACACGCCGATCTCCGATTCGAGATGCTGTGCGGCAGCTCCCAGTTTTAACGCGGCCTGAATACCGCCCTGACTGAGCAGCAGACCGGTATAGCGCTCCGCACTGCATGGCTCGGTATGATGGAAGACGATCTCCCGGGTAAAGCGGAAATGCCCGCTGTCCTGCAGTGCCTGCAGATGAGTGTTCTTGTCCCGCTTGCTGGCTGTTGTGTCTGGATCGGCATGCTGCTCGATCAAACGGTCGGAGAGCCGGATCAGATGTTCATATTCCCTCTCCAGCTGCCAGTTGATCGTAGGCGGCCAGTCGCAATCGTATATGGCAAATACACCACCCGATGCCAATACTCTCGCTGCTTCCTGCAGCGTACTCACCGGCTCCATCCAATGAAAGGACTGAGAGCAGGTAATGATATCGGCGGCTCCGTTGTCGACAGGCAGCTGGTTGGAATAGCCCTGTTCAAAGGTGATACGATCCGTATCTCCCAGCTGTTCCAGCTTGCGCCGGGCGACAGTGATCATGTCTTCGTTGGGCTCGACTCCAATCACCTTTGCTGCCCGTCCTTGCCAGATCAGAGTGGATAGTCCGGTGCCACAGCCTACATCCACGACCAGTCCCGGTCGCTTCTGCAAATAATTGGTCAGTAGATCGACCACCATGCCGGGCGCCTGGGGACGATGCTGATCATATAATTCCTGAAAGCCGTTAAATCGATCGATATTATTCCTTGAGTTGTGCTCCGGGATATTCATAATTAGTCCTCCTTTGGCGAATCGCAGGTTTATTTTACCAATATCATACATAGACCCAACTGAATATAAAACCATAGATTTAATCTAAATCATCTGTCATTCAAATAGAGCTTAATATATTATAATTCTTTTCAAACAGGAAAAATTAGTATATAAATAAAGATGTTTTTTAATGCTTTAAATTTATTGTTAATAGTTAAATGTATTTTTTTGGGTATATATTTGTATAATATTTAAGGGGTGAGAAAATTGATTCTTTCATCTTTTGATGAAAATAGTTTATACAGCAAGTTGGATAGCGAGAGAAAAGAAAGTGATCTAAATAGGACAGGAACTCCTTCTAGAGATGACTATGAAAGAGATTATGGTAGGATAGTGCATTCTGCAGCATTTAGAAGATTACAATCTAAAACGCAAGTTTTTGGTGTGGGAGAGGGTGACTTTCATCGTACTCGTTTAACTCATTCTATGGAAGTTGCCCAGATTGCCCGAGGAATTTCTTTAGCCTTAAACTTAAAGGATTCTATTTTAAATGGGATCCATGGGAAAATAGATACTTCTTTAATAGAAGCTGCCGCTCTTTCTCATGATTTTGGACATCCTCCATTTGGACATCAAGGTGAGCGTGCTCTAAATGAAAAGATGATTAATTTTGGTGGATTTGAAGGGAATGCTCAAACATTTAGAATTTTAACAAGATTAGAAAGAGGAAACGGACTTAATCTTACAAGAGCTACATTGATGGCCATATTAAAATATCCCATTTTATATAGCCAGGCAGTGAATGTTGAAGTTTATAATCAACATAAGTACTCACCGCCTAAAACAAGTGTATATGATGATGATAAAGAAAGATTTGAATGGGTCACAAATATATTAGAACCTAATGAGAAAGATTATTATAGTGAACTTGATAAAATGGATCACAAGCAAAAGCATCATAAAACAAAACATAAATCTTTAGAATGTTCAATAATTGAATTAGCAGATGATATTGCTTATGCTACGCATGATGTGGAAGATGCGTTACGATTAAAATTAATTGATATAAGTGAATTGATCGATATTCTAAAAAAATATCGTTTAGAAAATGATAAAGCTTTAATAAAAGCTGCTAATAAATTAGAAGATCTAATAAAAGGGAAAATTAATCATTCATCGCAAATCATTAAAGATGCTATTGCAGACATAATTTCTCTTTTTATTTCAAGTGTGAAAATTCAAGAAGAAAATTGCTATACTTCACCTAGAATAAGGTATAAAGCAGTGCTACCTGCAAAGTTAGAAGATCTAATTAATGATTTAACTAAGATTGTAAAAGAAAAAGTGATTGATCTTCAGCGTGTGCAAACTTTAGAATGGAAAGGTGGTTACGTTGTAAAAAAACTTTTTGAAGCTCTACAAAGTGAAAAAAAATTATTACGTATCTCAGATCAAGTATTGATTAATACAGGTATGAATCTTGAAAGAGTGGTTTGCGACTATATTGCAGGGATGACTGATTCTTATGCTATTAAAATGTATTCTAGATTATACGAATCAAAAGAAAGTCGTTTATTTGATATATGACTTCAAATAAAATCTATATAATAAATATTTAAGATACTAGACGAAGTGAGAATTATACTGTCTAGTATCTTTTTCGCTTTCTAGCGTAATTTAATAAAGTTATTGCATTTAGCTATTTTCGCTGCTCTGTAAAAAGTGATATGATTTAATGAAACCAATCCCAAGGAATGCCTGTTAAGGAGACATGACCATGACGATCGATATCAAAATCGAAAAGACAACAAGCCCAAAAACCAAACCTGAAACAAAAGGTCTGGTATTCGGCAGTAAATTTACAGATCATATGTTCATTCTGGATTATGATCATGGACAAGGATGGCACGATCCTCGTATCGTGCCTTATCAAAATATCAGCATGGACCCGGCAGCCAAAGTCTTTCACTACGGACAGACCATCTTTGAAGGTCTGAAAGCTTACCTGACCGAAGACGGACGCATTCTGATGTTCCGCCCGACCAAAAATATCGAGCGTCTGAACCTGTCCAACGAGCGCCTGAGTATTCCCGAGATTGATCCGGAGCTGGCTCTTGAAGCGCTGCGTCAGCTGGTGCTGATCGACAAAGAATGGATTCCCGAGGGCGAAGGCACTTCCCTGTATATCCGTCCATTCGTAATCGCGACAGAAGCGGCACTGGGCGTAGCCCCATCCCTGCAGTACAAATTTATGATTATTCTGTCTCCGGTTGCTGCGTATTATGCCGAAGGCATTAATCCGGTCAAAATCTATGTGGAATCCAAGTATGTTCGCGCAGTTCCCGGCGGCGTAGGTACGGCCAAAACAGCCGGCAACTACGCAGCAGGTCTCAAAGCGCAGGAAGGCGCAACCGAGCTGGGTTATTCCCAGGTCATGTGGCTGGACGGCGTACACCGCAAATATATCGAAGAAGTCGGCAGTATGAACGTCTTTTTCAAAATCGACGGTACGGTAGTTACACCGGCACTGAACGGCAGTATCCTGCACGGGATTACCCGCGATTCGATTATCCAGCTGCTCAAGCACTGGGAGATTCCGGTAGAGGAGCGCCAGCTGTCTATCGACGAACTGGAAGAAGCCTCCCGTTCCGGCAAGTTGGAAGAAGCATTCGGTACAGGTACAGCGGCGGTTATCTCTCCGATCGGCGAACTGAACTGGCAGGGTGAGAAACTGACCATCAACGAAGGCAAGACCGGCGAACTGTCGGCCAAACTGTACGAGACACTGACCGGCATCCAAAAGGGCGCAATCGAAGATCCATTTGGCTGGACGCTGGAAGTAAAGTAAAACAAAATCATGAAATAACAAGTACGGTTAGATATACGTATGAAGTGGAATAGAAAGGGTAGGATTCGCTTACATAGCGAGATCCTACCTTTTTTGCTTACAACCTTCTGAAACGATATGAACTGAATTTCTAGTTTGAAGACATATTCTAGCGGAAATATTATTTGAATCTGAAAAAGCAATGATCTCGAATCTAATGAACAAGATCGATCATTTCGCTTGCTGGAGTTTTGGCGGACTTGAAATAACATTCTTGATCATTTATAATGTGCTTGTTAAAGTTGCAATATATCTTACTGCACGTTCTTTTTTTCATTTAATATATTAGTTGTTGATTTAAGACCATTGTATTACTTAATGGCTGGAAGGAAGGTGAATAACATGAGTGCGGCAAACAAGGGAATCCCCATCGGGCCTCCGCATTTTAAAATCGCTGTCCATGCGCTTGTTTGGTTAGCCAAGAATAACAGTATACTGTCCAGCGCCATGATTGCTTCACAGCTCGATACCCACGCAACTTTTTTGAGAAGATTTATGCAATCGTTGACCGTAGCTGGGATTGTGGAGTCGAAGGGTGGGCGCGAAGGCGGGTACATTTTGAATAAACCTGCTCATTTAATATCGTTAGGCGATGTTTATTTAGCTGTTAATACGGGAACTGGACCAGAATTGAATGTAAACTGCAATAAAGCAAGCGAGCAGCTGGACTTGGAAATAGAGAAAATATTATTTGAATCCGAAAAAGAAACGATCGAATATTTAAAGCAATTTACGATCTCGGATTTAATGAACAAGATCGATGATTTCTCTTATTAGAATTTTGGGTACTTGAAATAATATTCTTAATCTTTTATAATGTGCTTATGAAAGTTGCAGTATATCTTGCTGCAACTTTCTTTTTAAGCTAATATGCAACTTTAAAAAGCACAATAAGGGAGGGATATGAAAAATATGTTTCGGTTTTATCGTAACTTTGACAAGGAGTACTGCGACTCGCGCGATCTTGCAGAGAGTAGAATGCTCAACTTTTCGATGTAGACCTTCGAGAATGGGCTCATCTTGCATAAGGGACTAATCTCAATTGAGTTGTAAAAGTTATAGCATCTTCTAACAACGTGTTTACTACTTGATAGTTAAGAATATTCAACGCTATTCATGGTTATAGATCAATATTTTCCCCAATCGAAAGAGGTGTATCCATTATGAAAAAAACAATCGCAATTGTAGGTGCGGGAGCAGGACTTGGCTTATCTATTGCCCGCAAGTTTGGTCAAAATGGCTTTCGAGTTGCATTGATCTCTCGGGATCAAACAAAGCTGGATGAATTGGCGGCGCAATTAGCAGCAGAGAACATCGAAGCCGTTGGCTTCGCAGCAGACGTATTTTATAAAGAACAATTGGAAGCGGCACTCCAGGCTATCAAGAAACGATTTGGATTCATTGATGTTGTGGAATATAGTCCTACAGCAGGCAACTACCTGCCGACTCCAGCTTGGCAAATTACAGATGAGAATGCCCTGGATATCTTCTCCGGTTTTACACTGGGTGCCATTCGGACCGTTCAATCGGTACTACCGGATATGTTAACTAAAGGAACGGGCGCATTGCTGTTTACGACGGCACTGACCTCCATCTATTCCATTCAAAGTACGGCCAATATGGGAATTGCCATGAGCGCTCTACGCAACTATGCACACAACCTCCATAAGGATTTGGCCGATAAGGGGATCTACGTAGGCCATCTTGCCTTGGGCGTATATATCAAGCCTGGTACACAGACAGACGCTTCGTATATTGCCGATGCCTGGTTCGACCTTTATTCCAAACAAAATAAAATGGAAGAGACTTTCCCTGTGGGCGTTACTCCGGAGAGTGTCATACGGTAATCCATTCTGAATCTGGCTTGGGACAGATATCACCATCCTTGGCTTCGTATTAACTGATAAGGAAATACAGAAATAGCTTGCATGAATGGTTATTCCAATAAATACAAAATCAAATGAAGGATGGATGAAATATTATGAGAATAGCTTTAATAACAGGTTCTGGCCGTAAGGGAGGACTGGGGTTTGAAACTGCAAAACAATTGGGTGCCAGGGGATACCACACTATTTTAGCTGCCCGGAGAATGGAACAGATTACTCCATTTGTAGAAGAATTAAAAAGCCTTGGAATAAGCGCTTCTCCAGTAGTCGTGGATATTACAGATGATAAAAGTATAATTGAGGCTGCATCTACCGTCGAAATGCAATATGGTAAATTGGATGTTCTTATCAATAATGCAGCAATGTTGAAAGCTGGAGAGTCTATTGAAAAAATGGATATTGATGAATTAAGAAGCATATTAGACACCAACGTCGTTGGTACATGGAGTGTCACTCAAAAGTTTTTACCGTTGCTAATAAAATCGGATCAAGGAAGAATCGTTAACGTTTCAAGTAGTGCAGGTTCATTAGAAGACCCTCAATATGGATTTATAAATGGTGCATTAGAGATGCCTACCTTAGGGTATGATATATCGAAATTGGCTATGAATGGACTTACGATAAAAATGGCAAAAGAATTTAAGCAATATAAAATGTTAGTCAATTCTGTTTGCCCGGATATAACAGATACATTTGGAACCGGTGGGGGACGCCCTGTGAGCGAGAGTGCAAAGGGAATTGTTTGGGCAGCAACTCTTCCTGATGATGGCCCAACCGGACTTTTCTTTAGAGATGGAAAACAACTTCCATGGTGATATAACCAAATACTCCTCTAGTTACAATTCGAGTTCGTTTCTTATAACGAAAAAAGCTTTTGATTCTATAGCGCTATAGAGTCAAAAGCTTTTTATCATGCTTTGGTCAGTTTATTCTGCAGCACGATCGTCTGCAGTTCATTGGCTTTGATCGCCAGTCCCATATAGTAAGCATCACGATCTTTTACTTTGCCTTCGAGCATCAGAATATTGAGTTCCTGGGTCTTCATATTCAGATCAATGATCAGCTGTTCGATCTCCTGGATCAGCACTGTATGTGGCTCCTGATCGACGTGTGGAGCAGACATATGTAGTTCCCGGATAGAAGAGGACGCTACAGGGGGCTGCGTCTGTATCTGTGTCTGATTCTCGGCCAGATCGTAATAAGCAGCAGTACCTTCTTTGATCTTCACGATACGGGGTTCACGATCAGCGATTGTGCGTAGTGCACCAATGATCGAACCATCACTATAATTCTCGGGCAGCTGCTCCAGGTATTTACGGATAACGGCGAACCCAGTTTTGCCTTCTTTTTGCAAATATTCAAGCACGTGATTACGTATACTCTCGGCATTGGAATTTTTCTGATACATAGCAGAGCCCCCAGGGAGAAGTCGGATGTTGAAAAACGTTCTTTTTGATATATTAACATAGTATTAATACTGTATCAAGTAGTATTAATACTATTGATACTGAGTATTAATACTGTTATGAAGTATCAAGATTGGTAATATTAAAAAGGAAATACACTCTGATAAATCGCTGAAAAACCCTTCTGTTAAAGGGTTTTTGGCGTGTATCAATTTGATGACCGGTTGTACCGAGTATCATACCTACCAGTATCAAGTCTCTAAAAGAAAAAAGAGCTTGATACTGGTAGTAGCAAAAATAGACAAGACGAATATACAGTACTCTGATACGCAGCTAACAGCAGCCGATCCTTTTTAACATCGTGTGTATCCAAATATATTCAGACGTAGATACGTTCAAATTGCAGATGCTAGAGTTTGGTGAATAGTCCTTTTTTATACGCATAAGAGACGATATGATGTAGATATACATTTGGGAAAAGGAGGTATTTATGCAGAAGATTTTGAAGATAGCCTATGGTGCAGTGCTTACTTTTGGCGTTTTGGCACTGGTGTGGATGGTAATAGGAGCAACAGGAGCTTTTCAGGGAGCGATCGATCTGGTAGAGACTATTATATTGATCGTAATCGGTAGTCCGCTGATCGGTCTGATTATTATAGGCTTGTATAATCTGTTTTACACAAGAGTGTTTACAGATTGGCTGCGTACGCTCGCTCCGGTGATAATATCAGTCATAATTTTACTGTTATCCTTTATTGGCGTTAGTAGTATGAGCACGATGGGCTGGTGAACAGATCGTGTTAGTGCAGACGAGACGAGGATAACCACAGATGGAAAGTATGAGTATCGGCTGGAGATTGTGAATGGTACACAGCGCAATTAGAGCAATCAATACATAGTAAGCACGACAGAAAAGATCATACCGTCCAGAGAAGACCCTTTAAAACCGATCCATTTCCTGATGAATGTAGACGAGGGGACAGCTATTGAAATGAATTGAAAAGAACTCCATTTCTCTTTAAGGGATATGGAGTTCTTTTTGATAGATGCCAATGTTATTCATCATTTAACTACGCAGGTCTGCTTATAAATTAATTATGGAAATTTTACAAATAAATGTATTATTTTCACGTAACAACGCTATATAATGAATTGAATCTTTATACTATAAAGGAGGGATTATTAATGAATTGGCGTGTCGTGTGTATGGCTTTGTGTATTATTTGTCTGTTGGTACCCTATGTACCGGTTGGAACGGCGTATGCGGAGCAGGATGATTACGAAAGAGTCAATGTACCCGCCAAGAGCCTGATCAGCGCACACAACACGTTACCGGGCAGCACTCCCCAAATGGCTGCAGATGGTAATCCGGCTACCGCGTGGAATGCAGGACGCAACAGTGGTGTAATCAGCTTTGTTTTTAACCAGGATATCAAGATGAACGGAATCGAGATTGCAGCGACTTCTTCTCCGACGAGTACATTCAGCTATCTGATTTATGGATTGAATGGTAACCGCTGGGAAGAAATTGGACATGCTTCTCGTACAGTAGAATACCGCGAAGACGGCAAAGCGACGGTGCTGGAACGAATCCCGGTTCTGGAGGGAACGTATGGCGGTGTCCTAATCTCTATGGACTCCAGTAATACTGCATCTGTATCAATCAACGAACTCTATCTGACGCAAGGAACAGAGCCTACATTTGACAATGCTACAGTCTCTCAATTGAGTGGTGGAGCGTTTTTGACGTGGGAGCATGAAGGGTTTGCCAACCAGACTGTCATCTATTACGGCACTCAGCCCGGCGTGTACACGGAAAAAGTCATTGCTCCGTGGAGAGGATATCTGGGAACACGTGTGTATAATCTGGTGAATGACAAAAAATATTATTTCAAAATAGCCGCCAATGTACAGGGTAAGATCTACTATTCCAAAGAATTATCGGTTGTCCCCAAATCGAGTAAGATCGCCAAAACATTACCTGAAGGAACACGGGGTGGTGTCTGGCCCTATTACAGTGATCTGAACCTGACGCCAAACGATGCTTTTGATGGGGACATCTATACATCGTGGTATTATACCAATCCCAATTACCCGCCTAATGATGATGGTTCGCTCGCTCTCTATTTCTTCCGCAATCCAACATATATAGAAAGTGTACAAATTATCACCCAGTACTCTCCTGTAGCCCTCGATCGATCCGGTGTACGAGAAGATGAATATACGATTACATCTGGATGGGACTGGAACACAGGAGATATTCCGATTGGTCAGCTGAAGACAACGGTTCGTGATCCCGGCGGCGATGGTATCGTTTATCTGGAGACGATTCCGGTCAAGCCAGGCTATTACCACGAATTTGAGATTCATGTGAAGACAACAGGCCGATACGTCAGTGTGAATGAAGTGATTATTAATGGAAAAGATCCCAACGCTTCGGTCACCGGGAATGTGTATGGGAATGAAGCGAACAAAGTAACGCAAGATGTATATGCTGCTAATCGTCCTATGACAAAAAATTAAGATTCAAAGGCTACCGTGCTGAATCGGTAGCCTTTATTTGTTATAACGAATCATTCATGTACTGAACATCTGATTAGAACAGAATTATGTACTATCTGTATAAACATTTGGTGTAAATATCATGGATCAATTGCGGGTGATCCTTGATGTATGCTATAAATGATGTAGTTCCGGCAAGGAACCAAGCGTACACGAGTATATTCACATAAGGCTATGCCATATGATATGAATACAGGCACACCGTAGCGCCCAAAGCGCATACATACGGGAGCACGATTATTGAGAAAAAGGAGCTGTCATCTGCATATGTCTACCGAGATGAACACGCACGAAATTATTAACTTGATCAAAACAAGCAAAAAGAAAACTCCTGTCAAAGTATACCTCAAAGGACAGCTGGACGGTCTGACTTTCCCTGAGGGCGTACAGACTTTCATTACCGGCAACACCGGCGTTATTTTCGGTGACTGGGCGGATATCCAGGGCGTATTGAGCGAGAACAGCACACAGATCGAAGATCATGTGATCGAGAGCGATCGTCGCAACTCCGCGATTCCGCTGCTGGATATGAAGAACATCAACGCACGTATCGAGCCGGGCGCATTTATCCGTGAAATGGTATCGATTGGCGACAATGCGGTTATCATGATGGGCGCAGTCATCAATATCGGCGTGGTAATCGGCGAAGGTACAATGATCGATATGGGCGCTGTCCTCGGCGGACGCGTTCAAGTCGGTAAAATGTGTCACATCGGTGCAGGCTCCGTTCTGGCGGGCGTTATCGAGCCACCTAGTGCACAGCCGGTTGTCGTGGAAGACGATGTACTGATCGGTGCCAATGTAGTCGTTCTGGAAGGCGTACGCATCGGTGAAGGCGCTGTGGTAGCAGCCGGAGCTGTTGTAACCCAGGACGTACCGGCATTCTCCGTAGTCGCAGGCACACCTGCACGCGTGATCAAGCAGGTCGACGACAAAACGAAATCCAAAACAGAGATTCTGCAGGATCTGCGTACTCTGTAATTGGATTGAGCGTATACGAAGCATTCAGACAGGGAGCAGAAAATTCTCTGACGATGATTGCACATCAAACCCGGCAGCTGCCGGGTTTTTTGTTGAATGTTATTGCTGAATGCTAGGCATGTCTATTCGTCATGCCTACAATGTCTGCCCGTTATCAATCGTGAGAATCTGACCGGTAACCGATTCCTGTGTCAACTGAAACAGGATCGCGTCTGCAATATCTTCGGAAGTGGAAATGCGCTGGAGCGGGAGATGGCCTGCCAGCTGATGCATTTTGGCTTCATTGCCTGCCCACCAACGGGTATCGACGGCACCGGGGGCGATACTGTTGACCCGGATATTCGGAGCGAGAGCAACAGCCAGTGAACGGGTCATGGTATGGATTGCCGACTTGGTGGCTGCATAAGGGATGGAGGAGCCGATACCGGTTGTTCCTGCCACACTGCCCATATTGATAATGACGCCGGATCGCTGTTTCTTCATATGAGGAACGACTGCTTTGATGCAGTTGAACATTCCTTTCACATTTACATTGAAAAGAGAATCCCAGATTTCGTCGGTAACAGCATCCAGATCGCTCATTGGAATCTGGGCGGTAATGCTCGCATTGTTGATCAGCGCATCTACAGTGCCGAACGTTGCGACTGTCTTACGCACGAGAGTGTCGGTTTCTTGGGCGAGGGATACGTCTGCTTTGCAGGCGATAGCTGTCCCTCCGGATTGTGTGATTTGCTTGACTACGTCGGCAGCTGCCTGTTCCGATCGGCTGTAATTGATAACGACTTTGGCCTGCTCCGCAGCCAGCTTCAATGCGACTGCTTTTCCGATACCGGTACCGCCGCCGGTTATAATGATGACTTTATTTTTTAACTGCATTTCGATTCCTCCTTCGGATAGATGACACATCTGTATTATATTTTCCGGTGGTTGCAGCGTATAATACATAATAATGAAGATGGTATCATTTGAAATGATACCCGTGAGAGGAAGATGACTTGTGGAAAGTCATGATCTGCGGATTTTTAAACAAGTGGCGGATCTGCAATCCGTGTCCAAGGCTGCCGAAAAGCTGGGCTATGTGCAGCCGAATGTGAGCCAGCGTATCAAAAGCCTGGAAGATGAGCTGGGGGTTCGCTTGTTTGTGCGCAATAACAGAGGTGTGACTCTGACGGAACAAGGCATTACTTTATTGGACTATGCCAATCGGGTTATTCAGCTGCTGGACGAAGCCGTCACATTGCTGCATCCTGCCCAAAGCAAGGATTGCCTGACGATCGGTGCTTCCCAGACGGTGTCGGCTGTCAAGATTCCGCAGCTGTTTGCGTCGTTTCTCGGAGGAGCCGGTCATATGGATGTAAAGCTCAAAACAAAGGACAAGCAGCATTTGCTGACCATGCTGTCCTATGGCGAGCTGGATGGTGCTTTTGTGCAAGGAACGTATAATACTGCCCAGTTTGATACGGTATACCGATATTGGGAAGAGATGATATTGATTTCGTCCGATTCTGTTACAGCCGTACAGAATCATGCTCCGGTACTAATCGTAAATGGAGACAAGAACTGTATTTACCGGCAACAAACACTCGACTATGCCAAAACCCATTACCTGGAGCATCCGATAGTGATGGAATTTGATTCTCTGGAAGCGATTCTGCAGGCTGTCCATGATGGACTGGGAATGAGCGTTGTACCGGCAGCTGTAGTGCATAGCCGCAACAACATCTCTATGATGCAGCGTCATCCGCTGTCTACACGTATACCAATTGATTTTATTATCAAGCATAAAAAGAAGCAGCCATCCGGCTTGCAAAAGTTTATCCGTTTTTTGCAGAATCAATAATCGGTGTCTGGCGAAATTGCATCGTATGATTCCGGACTATAGCTGGCAGCACATTTGTTATGCCGTTAGTCTTATAATTAGAAAAGATTCCGTCTGACTATATCCTCATCAACCAAAGGCAAGGAGCGAAATCCATGACTACACCAACACTTATTAATATCCGCCGCGATCTGCACCGGATTCCCGAACCGGGATTCCAGGAATTCAAAACCCAGCAGTACCTGCTGGATTATATCGCCCAGTTGCCGCAGGAGCATCTGGAAATACGTACCTGGAAAACAGGGATTCTGGTCTATGTGCATGGTACAGCACCGAAGCGCCGGTTTGGCTACCGTGCCGATATGGACGGGCTGCCGATTGTGGAAGAGACCGGATATGATTTTCAAAGTGAGCATCCCGGCTATATGCACGCCTGCGGGCATGATCTGCATATGACGATCGGGCTTGGAATTTTGACGCATTTTGCCCGGCAGCGGATGCAGGATGATCTGGTCATGATTTTCCAGCCTGCCGAAGAGGGACCGGGCGGCGCGAAGCCGCTGCTGGACAGCGCTGAACTGGCGGACTGGATGCCGGAGCAGATCGTCGGACTGCATGTGGCGCCGGAGTATCCGGTAGGAACGATTGCGACCCGTCAGGGTATTTTGTTCGCCAATACATCGGAACTGTTCATCGATCTGATCGGGAGGGGGGACATGCTGCGTATCCGCATCGTGCCAATGATATGGTAGTTGCCGGCTGCCAGCTCGTCGGACAGCTGCAAAGTATTGTCGCCCGTAATGTGAATCCGCTGGATTCTGCAGTAGTGACCATTGGTAAAGTCGAAGGCGGCACCAAGCAGAATATTATCGCTGAACGTGCACGTCTGGAAGGCACGATCCGTACGCTGTCTGCCGAGACGATGGTGCTGGTAAAGTCACGTATTCAGGCACTCGTACAAGGGATCGAAGCCGGATTCGAATGCCGGGCAGAGATTGATTGGGGCTCCAACTATATGCAGGTATATAATGAAGAAAAGCTGACGGCCGAGTTTATGGATTGGCTGTCTGGCCGTTCGGATATCCAGCTGGTCGAGTGTACCGAAGCGATGACCGGAGAGGACTTTGGTTATTTGCTGGAGCAGATTCCGGGCTTCATGTTCTGGCTCGGTGTGGATACACCGTACGGCCTGCATCATGCCAAGCTGGAACCCAGTGAGGATGCAATAGAGGTGGCAGTTCGTACCGTGACGGATTATTTTGAGTGGAAATCAGGAACAACTGCAGAGCAGGATGGACTACATCACGTATAGATAGCAAGACAGATCGAGCGAAAGGAGGATGGACGTATGGCGAGAACCAAAGCCTTTGACAAAACAGCGGTGCTGCAGCGGGCGATGAAGACATTTGGACGTACCGGTTATGAAGGGACGACTTTGCCGGATTTGCTGCAGGAACTGGGTATTGCCCGGCAGAGTCTGTATGATACGTACGGCACCAAGCGTGATCTGTTCATCATGGCGGTCAAGCATTATATGGATGGCAAGACCGAAGATATGGCCGAGCTATTGGAACAGCCCGGAAGTGCAATCGGGCAGCTGGAGTATATTTTCGATGTGATGATCCAGGCGCTGGTCGATCCGGAATTGGCACAGCAGTGCTTTATCATTAGCAGCGCGGTTGAGCAGGCACCGCAAGACGCAGAGCTGCGGGAGTATTTGCAGAGCAATACCGAGCAGATCGAGCAGGGACTGTACCAACTGCTGCAGCGGGCGGCAGATGAAGGAGAACTGTCTGCAGCGTTTGATTTGCAGGAGTTGGCACACTTTCTGGCACATGAGCGGATGGGTCTTATTTTCTCGGCCAAGGCAGGTGCGAATGAACAGCAGCTGCGCAGCATCACGAAGATTGCATTGTCGGTGTTACGAAGTCATCGTGCCTGAGCACTGCAACGATAAGCTCGGGTGAACAAAGCAACTCATGTATAGCTGAATATCGAATGAGGAGTGATGAACATGAGCAAAAAAGGTAAAAGAATAGCATGGATCGCAGCGATTTTCGTGATTGTTGTCATCGTATGCTGGATGTTTCTGGTATGGTATGTACGGCATATCAGTGGGGCTGCGTAATGCTGTGAATTTGATCAGATGTACCGTTGGAGTTTTTGAATAAAGGTTATCAAAGAAGGATCGCCGGTATGATCTGGCGATCCTATATAAAAGAGGCACACCCAAGTATGATAACTTCGGTGTGCCTTTATTTGTTGTTATATGAATTATATATTTAGGTATAATCAACTGTTCGCTGTTCGCTGTTCGCTGTTCGCTGTTCGCTGTTCGCTGTTCGCTGTTCGCTGTTCGCTGTTCGCTGTTCGCTACAAGAAAATATTCGTGCCCTATTATCGGATTCAGCTGGTAACGGGTGCGTACCAGTGCAGATTGTCACGGATAAAGGCTTCCAGTGAACGCGGGGGCCGGCCGGTAATACGCAGCACCGTATCTGTAACCTGATCCTCAATGCCTTCGGTACGAATACGTGTATCCAGTCCGGCAAAAAAGCGTGCATAATCCGGCTGCATACCGGCAGTCAGCAGCAGGTCGTACAATTGTTCTTCTTCCACATGATGATGCTGCACATCCAGTCCAGACAGATGACTGATGATAGCGGCAGCTTCTCCATAGCTGAGAGACTCTGGTCCAGTGATGATATGATCGGTATTATGCGGCTGCTCATCGGTCAGTGCATGGACAGCCACACGGGCAATATCCTCGGCATCGACAAATCCCAGTTTGCCCTCACCGGTCGCTGTGGTAATACCTGCGCCGGAGCGAATCGCGTAGCCATGTGCTGCTTCGGTAAAGTTCTGCATAAAGTAGGATGGGCGCAGGATAGCCCATTCCGGCGCATGCTGCATCATATACTGCTGCACTGTTCCGAATACAGGTCCATCCGCTTCAATCGAAGCACTGGACAGCATGACCAAGCGCCGTGTTCCGACAGCAAGTGCCTGTTCCATAAAAGGAATCATCGCTTTCTCGGGATGCATGTCCATGATAGGAGCGACCAGATAGATCGTATTCATTCCTTCGATGGCAGCGGCGAATGTCTCCGGACGATACCAGTCAAATTCCACTTCGGGGATCGCCTGCTGACCAGAACGTGGGGAGCGCATCGCTTTGCGTACAGTGTAGCCTTGAGCAGTCAGCAATTCGGCGATACGGGTAGATGTTTTGCCGCTACCGGCAGTGAGAAGAAGCTGTGGATTATTCATGATCAGACCTCCTGTGTAGGTGCATCCGGAGTGACAGCCCGTGCTACAGCGAGCGGGTTCCAGTAATCCAGATAACGCGAGATTTTGCCATTTTTCACTTCGATCAGGGAGATATAGTCCTGTGCATAGACCTTGCCTGTCTCCAGCAAGATGCCTGTCCCCTGGAACTGGGCGATAAAGATATCGGGGTTCAGCGTCTGGTGAATCACCGGTGTACTGAAATGATTCATACGGATCATTCCATCAAACTGCTCCATATGCTGGGCGAGAGCCTGTTTACCTTCCAGCAACTTGTTATAACCTTCATCTGCATAAGGGAACTCAAAGCGGATTTGCTCGTCGAACAAGTCCAGCCAGCTCTGCATATCCTTATCCAGCAGCAGGGAACCAAACTGGTTGATCAGGTGCAGCGCCTGCTCTGCACGTTCGTTCAATACGTCAATCGTAGAAGAGGAAGAAACGGATGGGTTGGTCATAATAAATGCCTCGCTTTCAATTAGGTAATAGGATCATGTGCGTCCTGACAGAAGCAATGAAGCGGCTTTGTCAAAGGCTTGTAAGACCACTATACCCATTCCGGACTATATAGTCAATAATATTCGGACTAAATAGTCAAAAATAATTAGAGGTGATTATTATGCTGTTAAAACAGGTCTGCAAAAAGGATGAGTATAGCGAATAAACACGCAAAGCTGACTTGGCAGCTTCATATTCATAAGTGGGTATGTATTTTCATGTAACACCCCGCTTTTTAACGGTAATCAGATGCAGAAATGAATAGTCAAAGTATCGTAAAAAAGCTTTGACTTGCTTGTCTCCAGTGGCTTACAATACTCATTTGTCGGGTAAGAATGGTTAGATACCCGGATTGGGCGGCAGAATCGCCTTTCCGGATGGATTCGGCATGAGCAAATTCCTATACGGTTCAATAGATATGGATGATTAAAGGAGCATGGAAGCATGAGCATAAAAAAACGCATTTATGATATGGTACTGATCACGATAGGCGCTTTTCTGTTTGCACTGGCGGTCAATCTGTTTATCATCCCGAATAATCTGGGTGAAGGCGGCGTGACCGGGGTTACAATTATCATCTATTATTTGCTCCAATGGTCTCCGGGACTAGTCAATCTGGTGATCAATTCATTTCTGATTCTGATTGGTTACAAATTTCTGGATAAAACGAGTATTATCTATACAATTATCGCGGTAGCGCTAAACTCGCTGTTTCTGCATCTGACGGAAGGCTGGCATATTGAATCGAATGAGATCGTGGTTAATGCGGTCTTTGCCGGGGTGCTGGTTGGTGTGGGGATCGGATTGATTATCCGTGCAGGCGGCACAACGGCAGGTACGGCGATTCTGGCACGGATTACGCATAAATATCTGGACTGGAATATCAGCTACGGACTTCTCTTTTTTGACCTGATCGTGGCATTCTCGTCTCTGTTTATTATCGGAGCGGAGCGGCTGATGCTGACGATTATCGCGCTGTATATCGGTACCAAGGTGATGGACTTTATTATCGAGGGCCTGAATCCGAAAAAGGCGGTCATGATTATCTCCTCCCATCAGGAAGCGATCGCGGAGAAAGTTATTACCGTGATGGACCGCGGGGTCACCGTCTTGTCCGGTCATGGCTATTACACCAAAAACCCCAAAGAAGTACTGTATATTGTCATCAGCAAACAGGAAGTATCCGTGCTGAAGAAGATTGTACGTACGGAAGACCCGAATGCGTTTATTACGATTCATGATGTGCGTGATGTGTTCGGTGAAGGTTTCCTGGAATTGTCCAAGTAAACGCCGATGCTTCTTTGGAACAAACAAATTTAAATCAATAGAAATCCAGCTCAAAGCCGCGCTATCTCCTGTACAGATCATTTCTGAGGGAGACAGCGCGGCTTTTTTGTTATGGAAAAATCGCCTGTCGCTATGACTGCATATCAGATGCACGATCATAGCGACAGGCGATTCATTTGTCAGCATATGATCTGTCGGATCACAGCTTAGGATTTGGTTTTGGCGAGTTCCAGCGCCATATCGGCTTTTTGCAGATCATGTTCTACCTGCTCGTCGATATTGTACGCATGGTACATTTCATTTTCGATCATATAGTTAGCGATTTTCTCGTGTAGATCGATCGCTTTTTGCATTTGGGCTTTGAGGGTACGGCGTACACTGGGTGTAGCTGTCTCGGTCAGGGCTACCGCATAGTTGCGAACCCCTGCTTTGGCAGACATCAGCAGATCGGTGGCAATTGCCAGATCATCCAGTGGTGCTGTTGCATTAACGAGCATTTCTTTGGTCATACTGTTGGAAGCCATAATGAATTCCTCCTTATTTTTGTTTTTCCAGGATGGACTTGAGGTCTTCAATTGCTTTGATGGAGTCTTGAACATCTTCGTCCATAATCTGTCTCAGCTTATCGTCTTTGACAAGTTCGCGCATAGCTACTGCTTTGGTAACACAAGATGTTTTGAAAGTAAGCAGCTCGTGCACTTCCAGCATTTCATGAGTCGCTAATTGTTTGGCCATGATGACATCCCCTTTGCAACCATTATTTAACAGGCTTTCTATCTGTATATAACCCTCATCGATCGGTTTGTATCAGGTGATAATAGGGTAGTGTTACAGCCGGAGGAAAGGTAGTATCGGCGGAAGATGAACGACTGGTTGGTAAATATTAAGCGCCCCTGCCGCTGACATCCCGTTGTGAACAGAAAAATAGAAAAAGACCCTCTGTGCAGAGAAAATCTGCTGTACAAAGGGTCGGGATAAATATGGGGAATAGGTGGATTACTTAATTTTGAAATGTTCAATTTCCTTTTGCAGATCATCGGCACGGGCAGCCAGGGACTGGGCGGAAGAACTGATTTCTTCCATCGAGGCCAGCTGTTCTTCGGCTGAAGAAGCAATATCGTGCATACTCTCGGTATTGCGGGTCGAGATGACCGTCACTTCTTCTACAGAGCGTGCTACCTGTCCAGCATTGGAATTTACATCTCCAACAAGTGTATTCATGTCCTGCAGACTGGAAGAAATACGGTGCGAGTTGGATTTGAGCTGCTGGAATTGCTCGGCGGACTGCTCTACTGAAGTCAGACCATCGGTTACGGAATGATGAATCTGCTTGAAAGTAGACAGGGATTCATGAATCTCGCGAATAATGTCCTGCAGCAGTTCTTCGATATGCTGGGCAGACAGATGGGACTGTTCCGCCAGCTTTTTCACTTCACCGGCGACGACGCTGAATCCTTTACCGGCTTCACCGGCACGGGCTGCCTCGATCGCTGCGTTGAGCGAGAGCAGATTCGTTTGTTCGGCAATCGTATTGATCGTTTTGAGGATCGTGGAGATTTCAGTGGATTTCTGGGAAAGTCCGGTTACGACCTCATTGGCCTGATTGACAGAACGGTCAATATGCTGCATTTGTCCAACTGTCCGACGGATCAGCTGATCGCCTTCGTCAGCCATCGTGTTGGAAGTATGCGATAATCCAAGTAGAGACTGGGAATGCTGCTGTACTTCCTGCAGCAAACGTGCCACATCGTTCAGCTGAGCGGCGCTGCTGCTCATGTTCTGGCTCTGCTTTTCGGTACCTGAAGAGAACAGTTCGATCGCGGATGTAATCTGTTCGGTCGCCTGACTGGTCTGTTCGGAGCTGGCATTCAGCTGCTCGGACGAGGAGACTACATCGCTCACGGTATCCTGGATCGAGCCGACGAGAGAGCCGAGTGATTCATTCATATGGTTAAAGGCTTCGGACAGACGGCCCAGTTCATCTTTGCTTCTGTCTTCGACAGACTGGGTCAGATCACCCTGGCTGATCGCGTTGGCAACATGAACGAGCTTGTTCATCCGTTTGCTGATAGAACGTGTCACGAGCCAGACAATAATGCTGCCAATTACCAGAGCCAGTACCATCACGAGCAGTGTCTGGTAGAGTAGCGGTTTTACTTTCTCATCAATCTCGCTCTGGGAGAAATTGCCGACGAGCTTCCAGCCGGTAAGTGGACTGGTTGTATAGCTGAGCTGTTTGTCGATATTGTTGAATACATAGCTGAAATTGCCTTGTGGCTTGTTCTCGGCAATAATGCGCTTGGCAATATCATCGGTCTCACCAGCTTTGATCGTTGGATGAGAAATGTAGGTGCCGTCCGGCGCAAGAATAACAGCATATCCTTCATCGCCGATTTTGATCGTGGATGTGATTTTGAGCAGGGCGGCAATACTGATATCGAGTCCGACTACACCGCTTTTGTCATCGGTTTGTCTGGCGACAGTTACGGTCATTTCCTGTGTGGAGGAAGAGATATACGGATTGGTAATAATCGTCTTGCCGGGGCTGGCTTCAGCCTGCTGATACCATGGACGTTGTCTTGGATCATAGTCAGCAGCTGTCGGAGCATCCGAAGAAGTGAAAAAAGCTCCTGTTGTGGTTCCTACATAGATACCTTCCACTTTGCTGGTCGCATCATCATATGTGTTCAGACGTTCGAGCAGTGCAGGACTGCCGGCAGTCGTATAGTCACGCTGTGTGATCTGTTTGGCAAAATAGTTAACAGTATCTTCGTTTTGCTGCATATCGTTATCTACGATCGCGCTCAGTGTGCCTGCATTGAGTGCAGTGCTGTCAATGAGTTCTTCGCTGAGCGAGCGCTGGGCGGTAAAGTAAGAAACCAAACTGGAGGTTACCAGTGCCACTATGAGCACAGCACAGAAAGAAAACATCAGCTTGCGGCCCAAAGATTGATTAAGAAACAAAGACTTGATTGCGTTCATCGAATCCCCCCATTTATAATCTGAATGAATATGTTATCGACAGAAAACGACTTTGAGTAAAGATGGAAATGGAAGTAAATTTGTTTAAATCATGAAAATAGGCAAGAAACTTAGCAAAAACGAGAAAAAGGCATGTATTGCGACCAGCCCCTGCCTAAAATAACCGGCAGCATTCGCAAACATGCCTTTACATATAAAGAATATATCTCAACAGAAACGCAACCGGTCAGCGAAGCTTCTGTACAAACTGCTCCAGCCGATCCAGCGCCTGCTCCAGCATCGGACGCGCATAGGCATAGGACAGCCGGATATAACCTTCACCATACCGGGAGAAAGCATCTCCGGGTACAACAGCGACGCCGCTCTCATCGAGTAGGCGAAGCGCCAATTCCATCGAAGGCAGCCCCAGATGAGCGATAGAAGGGAACAGATAAAAAGCGCCTTCCGGCTTGTCCAGCGTCAGTCCCATACCCATCAGCCGTTCATATACATAATCTCTACGTTCCCGGTAGGCATCCCGCATCGGGATTGCATCATCTATACCGTGTGTCAGCGCCTCCAGTGCTGCATACTGGCTGATTGAGCTGGCACAGGACAAATTATATTGATGGACTTTGAGCATATGCGCAGTGAGCCAGGCAGGCGCCAGGGTATAACCGATCCGCCAGCCGGTCATGGAGTGGGACTTGGAGACACCATTGATAATAATAGTCTTGTCCCGCATACCCGGCAGCAGGGCGATCGATTCATGCGGCACATCATAGATCAGTTCGCTGTAGATCTCATCGGAAATGATAAAGATATCGCGTTCACGCAGCAGGGCGGCGATATCTTCCAGCTCGCTGCGGCTCATAACGCGGCCGGTCGGATTCGAAGGGTAGCCGATAGCAACAGCTTTGGTACGTGGCGACAAATGCGGCTCCAGCAGCTCGGCAGTCAATTTGAAGCCGGTACTACGTGTATCTACGTAGACCGGGATGCCGCCTGCCAGCCGGATCAGCGGCTCATAGCCGGGATAGATCGGGCCGGGCAGGATCACTTCATCGCCCGGCGTAATAATCGTGCGCAGTGTAATATCCAGCGCTTCACTGGCACCGACCGTAATAATGACTTCGCTGGGTCCATCATACTGCTGACCGTACTTGATACGCACAAAATCGGCTGCTGCCTGGCGCAGTTCCGGTATGCCTGCATTGGGCGTATAGCCGGTACGGCCTTCCCGCATCGCGCGCTCGGCAGCTTCGATAATATGCGGTGGTGTCGGGAAATCGGGCTGTCCGAGTGTCAGTGCCAGCGAATTGGGATACTGGGCAGCGGCATTGGCAATTTTGCGGATGCCGCTGATCTGGATTTCTTTGACGGAGGAGTTGATCAGATGTTCCATGGAAGTCTTCCTTTCTGAATAGGGAAATATGTAAATGATGCGGCGTCTGATGCATCTGGCGCCCGCTTGCTGTATAGAAATCATGTTACACAGTATATCAAAGTCTACTGAGAGAGGACAGACAGACTTACTTTGTTAATAAAGTGAAAAGGAGCCTTCATAATTATGAAGGCTCCTTTCAAGTTATATAAAGCATTCTAAGAAAAAATCATAGGAAATATTTTACGAACGACCTTTATATCCCGCTGGTGGGGTTTTAACTTCTTTAACTTTTTTCGGTTTTTTTATGCTTCTAAATATGGAAGGATCCAATTCAAATACGCTTATAGCTAATTGATTATTACCATGTATTTGCGTGATGGTCTTATTATATTTAGTAAATGGTGCTTTGACCGTAGACCCTCCAAATTCTCCGGTATTAACTAAAATCACCGGCTGATACATATGATAATGAAGGGCACTTACCATATTATCAAACGTATCTACGTCCTGATTCAATGCTACTATGACAAATACATCAGAAATATCTCTTAAATCAGCTACCAAGGATAGATCAGTAGAATCATAACAAATTGAACCAGCTACACGTATAGGATCCATATTAGCTTTTTCGAAATCAATAAGTAACTGATAGGGACGATATCCTTCAATTTTTAATGCTGATTCTGCTGCGGTCATGTGCTTTTTCCCTTGCCAAACGTAATTGAATTCTCTTCCATTACGTTTCTCAGAACGTAATACCCAGACAGCTTGATTTATAGCATTATCGTGGTAAGACCTTTTAGTGAATGTAGTTCCTGCAAATATGCTAGCCCCAGTAGAATCCGATAACCCTCTTATTAAATCAAGGTCATCTTCATGTATTGATAGTTCTGGGAAAATGATTAAGTCGACATTGCGGTCTTCCCTTCTGTCTAATATTACTGTTTTAGACGCAGTTAGATGCTGAGAAATCAGATTGCATATTGATGCTATATGACTTCTATGTTTTGCTCTGAAAGAACTAGTCCAATAAAGAGGGTCTTTCTCGTCAAAGTCTTCAAAGCGAGGCACTAAAGTCTGAACTACAATTACACGAAATAAAGGATCATTAATAGTTTTTTTATTTGAAACAGGCATTGTGTACATTGGAGTTTGCGATAAATGGCCCCATATTTTTTTTTGAGATTCTATTCGTTTACCAATTAACTGTAATAGTTCAAACTTAGATAGAATATTAGTTTTTTGTTTTATTTCTTTTTCATGGTAATTAATTCCAGGCCATTGTAATAAAATAAGCAATAATTCACTGATCCAAGGTGATAACGGAAGAGGATCTTCAAACAAGCTTTTTGAATTGTTTAACATTCCAAAACGTCTACTAAACCACGTTGAACGTAATCCTTTGTAACTTTCCGAATTGTTTCTTGCTAGGAAGGAATGAGTAGTGAAGTCAAACTCTCCCGTTAGACAGGAGCGAAGAAGTTGACCTATATTATAAATCCAAAAAGAATTAGAGTTTACCCATTTTGGTTTCTCATTAATGATACTTACAGAAGACTTTTTAATATTAACAGATAAAAAGTCTTTTTCTGAATTCAAACTTTGAATTTTGCTCCAGTCTTTACACCTTATTGTTATATCGTTTACAGAAATAGGAGCACGATAATCGTATTTAATACCGAAATATTCCGATTCTAAAAATGACTTGGCTAGTAATAATAAAGCATTCTCTTGTTGGAAAGGGTTGTTTTCGCTTCTTATCAAATCAGACAAACGAATTTCAACATCGTTTTTTAATTTTAAAGTCCTATTCTTATCCTCAGAAGCTAATAAGATATCTTCTGGGAGAGTGTTTTTAATTTCTTCTTTGATTGTATTTTGAGTGCTTAATATTTGCACAAATATGTCAGGTCTATTTAATAAAATTATACTTGCTATTTTCTCTTTATTAATGATTTCATTTGAACTCCAAATATTAGAGAACCAAGTAGAGTATCGTTCCTTGTTAGGATGAATTTGCTGAGCGATTAGAGAAACTATTACATAATCATTTATTTTGAAAGGTTTTCGAAATAGTGATAGGTTACTATTATACTGGAGAGCTTCATGGAGTGATTTATAATGCTCTAATTTTGGAGAGTAACCATTTAAATTTATATATTTTTCTATAGAAGCTAAAAACAAGCTTGCTTGTTGTTGTAAATACCAAGGGAACTCATTTTTATCTTTTAAAACTCTTTCTGCCAATGTAGCTAGTTCTTCTCTAAACATAGCTATATTTACTTTGCTTGGATAGCTTGATTCATTTTTATAGCCAATTCTTATGGCTCCTGTATATAGTAGATCTGCTGCAATATATTCAATTGCTTTTTTATCAATCCTATCTTTAAGGTCAGTTGATTTAAAGTCAAATAATTTATAGTACATTGCATCTAAAACAGGTTTTAATAATTTTGAGTCTGGATATATTTCCAAACCAAATTTTAATAAGAGAGAAAGCGAAGGATTTCTAGACCACAAAGCAATAAATTTACGCGCAGTTGTTTCGAATTCATGATCTAATAAATTTCCTTTAGTTACTATGTTAGAAAAATTACTTTTTTGATAAATGGGTTCTTCTAAATCAGTCATTGTTCGTTTCATTTTTAAGGCTTTAACGAGACGCGCTGCTGCAAACCTTTTTAAGGTATCATTTTTAACGTCAACGTTAGGTACAGATATATAAAATAAATCCAAGGACTTGTTTATTTTTTTTGTTTGCTTAGTCTTATCTTCTTCAAAAAGTTTCTCTGAGAGATGTAATAAACTATCTAAGCCTCCTATAGCATGTTCTAAAGCTTCAATATCAGGCGTACCACTTATCACTCCTTGTATCATATTCATGCGTACAGAGATATCATTTTGTGAAGATATATTTTCATAAGAGTTTATTTTAGTTTTGATAGGATTAATTATTAACTTAGAATTTGAATTATACTTTTTTTGGAAATAATCTTTGATTTTATTGTTTACAAAATTGGATACAAGGTTCTTATATTCTGTTTCTAAATTGTTTTCTTCTTCAACTTCTATAACTAATCTAATATCGTCAACGTATCTACAATAATCGCGGACTATAAAGTTATCGTTTTTGCTATTAATTAATTCTCCCATAGTTCTGTCGAAATTTACCAAGTATGCATTTGCAAAAAAACCGCCTGCTACTAACCCTTGAGGTATCCCTTGAGGTAATTCAGATGTTTGCTCATTAGTGTTTTCTGAGTCGTTTAAATATTCTTTTAATTTCCGATCGTTAATGTCCCAATTCCAATTAAATAGGGTTTCTAAATTGCTCCAAAATTTATCGTCAGATTGATATTTTTCTTCAAGATTGTATTCTTCAAGATATTCTTTATGCAATATTTCTAATTCCTTTATAAGAATATCTCTATCAATACAATCGTAAAATCTCTGAATATCTAGTGATACAACATACAACTTTCTTTTTGGGTTAAGATTTCTTTCCAGGTATTGACATATAACCCTTGGACGTTTAAGAAACTGTTGATAGTCCTCATAGAATTGTCTATAACAAAGTGAATTTCCCCAGCCAAATTGGGCAATTTCTCTGAAATTAATTGTTTTAATCCAATCGCAATGCAGTCGATTACCATAGCTATAAATTTTTTTATCTTGAGCCAAAAAGAAATCACTTTCTGTAGAAGGCCCTTGTGCACTCTCTACAGCATTAGCCAAACACAACATTACAGCCGTAGAAATAGTTTGATCTTTTAGACTTAAATGGGCCAAAGCTCTAAGTTTTTGCGATTCTACAGGTTTCCATAGTGAGTCTTTATTAGTTTCGTCATCTTCTTCGAAATGCCACTCTGCATTTTTAGGTGCTAATACTAGCGACATACTATTAGGACGCTTGGTTACAGACTTTACCCATTTTTTTAAATTATCTTCTAAATTTATTGTGGATAGGTCTAACTCTAACGTATCTGCATACCAATTATGTCTTCTTATATAAGAATGTGCCTTTTTCCAAGCCTGTGCTAAAACCACTTCGTCTTTTAAATACTTCAGTTGAGGAGGGACAACATTGTATTGATCTTCAATAATAGACATATAGACCTCTCTTGAATAAATAATTTGTTTTTTTACATAGTTCTAAGTATATAAATATAGTTCTTGGGAATCAATTTAATTATTGTTTTATATAGAAAAAAATGAGATTATTAACTTAAAATCTTAAAGAGGTGGATTATATGTATACTCAAAATATAAATGAAATGTTATTAAACCATTTTGCTAATGCAGATAAAGTAGCAGGATACATAAGAGGTAAAATTCCTAATTTAACAGAAAAGCTAGAAGAGTTTTTCGAAACTAGATCAGATATTAAGCGAATTCAATTATCGGAGAATATTTGTGAACGTATTTTGAATCTAACTGACTTTTCAGATATAATCCCTATTCGATCTGAAGTGGCTACTTTGGAAATCAAGCGTAGAATAGACTATAAAAAACAGTCGGATCATACAGCACATACTCTATACCTTTTTCTGTTGGGCATATGGGTTTATGATAATATTCCTCAATTGAGAGAAAAAATTGACAAATCAATTGATAGTCAAAAACCTATAAAAATGTTTTTATTCCAATGGACATTTGCTTCTTTATTACATGATATAGGTTATTTGTTTTATAACTTTGGTGATGGTTCTAATATTGATTCTTGGAGAGTTTATGATGAAATATTTAATAGTGAAAATTTAATGAAATATATTGAGAATTTAAATGAGAATGAGAAAGAATATTTTGAAAAAATATGTAACGATTTCAATTTTTCTTATAAAGTTAATCAGCATTCTGAAAAAGAAACTCCGAAACTATTAATTGAAGAATTAGAAAACATTCCTTGGTTGCATGATTTTGGAATTGAAACTTCGAAAGGGTTAGAAATTTTAGATGGAAGAGATTATGGATTGAATAGCTTATCTTATTTTGCTTATGAAATGGCAGAGAAAGGTTATGATGGAAAGACTCCTATAGTGGATCATGGAATTGCTAGTAGCTTGATGCTACTAAAATATACTTCAGCTTGGTATCACATTATTAACGTAGAAGACCAAGAAAAATTGCTGAATGGAAAATTTAAATACTATTTAAACGTTTTCAGCAAGCATGTCATACCTGCTTGTCGAGCAGTTGCTTATCATAATGTTCCTAACGTTAAATTTACTTTAAAAACGCCTCTTTTGTATTTAGCTGTATTATGTGATGAATTGCAAGTTTGGGATCGATTTTTATCTGGATCACAGCATATAGATAATTGGCGTAGCGTGGAACATTGTATGGCAGAAGATATTATCGCTACGTTAAGTAACGACGATGTAAATAATCCGTTATTAAACTTATCTACTAGTTCGACTCATTATAATAAAATTGTTGATTCTTTGAGTTCACGAGTAGATGGATGGGAACAATTTGTGTCAATAAATAAAAAGAGTTAAAGAGAAGGTTGACCTTCTCTTTAACTCTTTTTATTTATTATTAATCGCTGATTTAATTCACCGTATAGCTGTAATGAGGTGAATCGTACTGTGGACCGGATTTCTCGTACGTGAACCAGTACTCGACTTTGCTGCCTTTAGCGAGTCCGGTAATATTTTTGCGCCATGTGCCGGAGCTGTCGGTCATCCGGAAGTTCTGCTGATCACCGCTGTTGATTTTGTAGTGCAGATCCACGTATTTGGCAGGGGTAACCGGCTTGAACGTAATGCTAATTTCAGTGCTGGAGACGGTGGCTGCTTTGGCGGTGTAGTCAGCTGTTGTATTTTCGCTGCCGGTACCTGTTGTTGGCGGCGGAGTCACCGGAGGCTCTGTCGTTGGCGGAGGTGTGGTACCGCCAGTCAGATATTGTCCGGTGAACGGATTGAACCGGTGCAGCGACATAATCAGCCAACCGGTGCTGGACACACAGTTCTGCTGGGCCATCACCCAGTAGCTGTTGCTGGTGCCTTTGAGCGAGTAGGGGATACCGCCGAGTGAAGCACCTGAAGTTCCCTGCTTTTTGATAATTTCATTGTTGATGGCATCGGCTTTGGCGGTGTTGCCCTGCAGATAGTAGGCGAGGGACATAAAGGCAGTCCCTTCAAACCACACGTCCGCACCGGTGCTGCCGATCTGGTTGCCATTATCGTCATGGGCAGGCATTACCTGGTCGGTCCAGTCAAAGTCGTAGCCGGTTAATGTGTTACCCGCGTCATTGTAGGTCAGCGTCTGCTTGTAGCGCGGATTATCTATCGTACCCGGTGATCCGTTGGCATTCTCTACATAAGCCAGACTGGCGCCGTAATTATGGGTGCCGCTGGTGCCAAGTGCCAGTACGCCCCATGGATTCACATCAAGCGGAATCTTCGGATCGATCAGGCCGGTGTCGTTTTTCCAGCCGCCAGTGAAGCGCTTGTGGGCTTCGTCCCAGACTTTGTTGTCGAGGAAGCCTTTGACTTTGGCAGCTGCTGCATTGTAGGAGGCTGCCTTAGAAGAGTCGACGGATGCGTAATACTGAAGTACCCGGTAAATGTCGATATTGTGCTCGGTAGAGCTCCATGGCTCATTGGAGTTGGTCCAGCCGCTCCAGCCGCCGGCGACTCCGCCATTGGCCTGCTGATATTGCAGCGACCAGTCGAGGGCTTTGAGTGCCATTGGACGATAGCGGGTGTCATTGTATTGTTTCTCATAAGCCATGGCAGCCATCGCCATCCAGACGACCGGACCGACATGCTTGCGGATTTCTTCGCCGGCACCGTTGTTATACCAGTAGGAGTTCAGCCAGAAGCCCTGCGGGTCCTGGATATCGCGCATTTTGTTCAGTACTTTCTCGGCGCGTCCACGTTCTCCTTTGACTACAAAGGCGATCGCAGCCACAGCCTGATCGTACGTATAGACAATCTGCTTGGGATTATTCGGCCCCCAGAAGTCTTCAAAGCTGTCTACCAGTCCGTCAAAGGCAAGCCCGGCTGTAGCATCCTGCTGGCTCTCCAGCCAGATCAGTGCCTTGTTGGAAGCATCGCTGGCCGCATCGGCGCGGACAGGTCCCGCGGCACTCAGCGTTCCTCCCACCAGCAGTACCGCAGACAGTAACATGTTCGTCCATTTCTTATTCATACATTGCCTCCCTCAGAATGGTATGTATCAGGTAAGTCAAATCTATAGTGGCTTATGATAGCGCTTTCGTGAAGGGGCTATGCTACGTACTGTATGTGCGTTTCTACGATAGGCTGCCGGAAGTGGGCAGACCTGTACAGGCAAAATTGCCCGATTATACGCTCTCCCTGTACAAATTTTTTATATATTCTTTATAAAATATACTATTTCTATTGGACTTGAGTCGTTATAATAGCAATGGTGCCTTTTGCGTAAGATTGAAGTGGTTAAATAATAGAATGATGCTTTTTCATCACATAAAATGTTATTTAGTCATATAAATGGAAGCGGCGGTTGTATATGTATCCCCGAAGGATCGATACAGTCGAAGGTAAACGAAACGGAGCACTGCCAGACGATAAGGCAGATGCAAACAAGGAGGCTGTTATGAACGAAAATACCATTATCCGGTTTGATGGAGTGACCAAGCGTTATGAGGACGGGACGCTGGTACTGGAACATATAGATTTCGAGATCGAACGGGGTAAATTCTACACACTGCTCGGCCCGTCCGGCTGCGGCAAAACGACGATTCTGCGGATGATCGCCGGCTTTACGGAGCCGAGCGGCGGCTCGATTTATTTTAACGATAAAGTGATCAACAAAGTGCCTGCCAACAAGCGCCAGGTGAATACGGTATTCCAGGATTATGCGTTGTTCCCGCATCTGAATGTGTTCGAGAACGTAGCTTTTGGACTGCGCGTCAAAAAGATGAAAAAAGACGCGATCCAGACCAAAGTGCTGGAGGCGCTCAAGTTCGTCAATCTGGAAGGGTACGGCCAGCGGGCGATCTCGGAAATGTCCGGCGGTCAGCGTCAGCGGGTCGCGATTGCGCGTGCACTGGTGAACGAGCCGGAAGTGCTGCTGCTGGATGAGCCGCTGTCTGCGCTCGATCTGAAGCTGCGTACCGAGATGCAGTACGAGCTGCGCGAGATTCAGCAGCGTCTGGGCATTACCTTTATCTTCGTTACGCATGACCAGGAGGAGGCGCTGGCGATGTCGGACGAGATTTTTGTTATGAACAAAGGCAAGATCGAGCAGAGCGGTACGCCGAACGATATCTACGATGAGCCGATTAACCGCTTTGTGGCAGACTTTATCGGGGAATCGAATATCGTACCCGGCCGGATGATCGAGGACTATCTGGTGGAATTCAACGGCAAGCAGTTCCAGTGTGTCGATGCCGGACTACGTCCGAATGAAGCGATCGAAGTGGTCATTCGTCCGGAAGATCTGGAGCTGACCACCGAAGACCGGGGCAAGCTCAAAGTACGCGTCGACAGCCAGCTGTTCCGCGGTGTTCACTACGAGATTAGCTGCTATGACGATTCCGGTCACGAATGGCTCGTACATTCCACTCGCAAGGCGGAGCCGGGCAGCCAGATCGGTCTTGATTTTGAGGCCGAAGCGATTCACGTTATGCGATTCGGGGAAAGTGAAGAAGATTTCGACCGCCGTCTGGAAGGATACGGAGAAGGCGGTATCCATGCAGGCTAATACGCGCGCGATCTATATGCTGCCATATTACGTATGGATCGTCTTGTTTGTCGTGGCACCGGTGGTGCTGGTTGCGTATTATTCCTTTTTCGATGTAGATGGGAATCTGACACTGCAGAATTACCGCACGTTCTTCACACCGGTATATATGCAGATGACGCTCAGCTCGTTCTGGTATGCCTTTCTGGTGACCTTGTTCTCGCTGCTGATTGCTTATCCGGCGGCGTATCTGCTGACCCGGACCAAGCACCGGCAGCTGTGGATTCTGCTGATTATCCTGCCGACATGGATCAATCTGCTCCTCAAAACGTATGCGTTTATCGGGATTTTCGGTACGTATGGTCCGGTGAATGCGCTGCTGGGCGCGATTGGTATCGGAGAGCAGCAATTGCTGTTCAACGCATTCAGTTTTGTATTTGTATCGGTGTATATTTTCGTGCCGTTCATGATTTTGCCGATCTATAATGCACTGGAAGAACTCAATCCAACGCTGATCTCGGCAGCACGCGATCTTGGTGCATCCGGCTGGACAACATTCCGTCGCGTGATTTTCCCGCTGACGCTGTCCGGAGTCAAATCCGGCTGCATGGCGGTATTTATCCCTTCCCTGTCACTGTTTATGATTACCCGCCTGATCGCCGGCAACAAGGTAATTACTCTCGGTACGGCGATTGAGCAGCATTTCCTGGTCACTCAGGACTGGGGCATGGGTTCAACAGTTGCTGTCGTGCTGATTATTGCGATGGCTGTACTGATGCTGCTGACCGGCGGCTTCGGACAGGAGGTGCGTCATGGGAAATAAAAATAAATGGGGTAATCTGTATCTGGTACTCGTCTTCGCCGTCCTGTACGCGCCTATTCTGTACCTGATGTATTACTCGTTCAACAGTGCAGGCAATATGCATGAATTCGAAGGCTTCACCTGGCAGTGGTATGGCGAGGTGTTCCAGGATACGCGCCTGATGATTATTCTGATCAATACGCTGGTCATCGCGCTGCTGTCTTCGGCGATTGCGACGATTATCGGTATTATCGGTGCGCTGGCGATAGACCGCATTCAGCGTCGCCGGCTTAAGGATGCCGTGCTGTCGCTCAACAACGTGCTGATCGTCAGCCCGGACGTTATTATCGGTGCATCGTTCCTGATCCTGTTCACGATTGTAGGCATCAAGCTGGGCTTTGCCTCGGTACTGATCTCGCATATCGCGTTCAGTATTCCGATTACCGTGCTGATGATTCTGCCGCGTCTGCAGGAAATGAGCCCGACGCTGGTCGATGCGGCACGCGATCTGGGCGCCAGCCGACGGGATGTACTGGCACGTGTTATCCTGCCTTTTATCAAGCAGGGAATCTTTGCCGGGTTCTTCATGGCATTCACGTACTCGCTGGATGACTTTGCCGTGACGTTCTTCGTGACCGGTAACGGATATTCCACGCTGTCGGTCGAGATTTATTCCCGGGCAAGACAGGGTGTGGCACTGTCGATCAATGCATTGTCTACGCTGATCTTCCTGTTTACGACCGCACTGGTGGTCGGTTATTACATGATCAACCGCCGGGCACAGACCCGTACGCGCCGGAGTGAACCGGCTGCCGAAATGGGGGTGCCAAGATAAATGAAAACAATCAGCCGTATGTTTATCGTCATCATCGTCGCTGCGCTGCTGCTCATGTATCTGGCAGCCCGGCTGAATGTCAGCCAGGGGTACTCGGGCAGCAATACACTGACGATCTACAACTGGGGCGACTATATCGATCCCGACCTGCTGGACCAGTTCCAAAAAGAAACCGGGATTACGGTTATTTACCAGACATTCGATTCCAACGAAGCGATGCTGACCAAGATCGAGCAGGGCGGTACTACTTTCGACGTGGCGATTCCGTCCGACTATGCCATCTCCAAGATGCGCGAGGAGAACCTGCTGCTGCCGCTGGATCACAGCAAGCTGCCTAATCTCAAAAATATCGATCCATCGTTCCTGAACCTGTCGTTTGATCCGAATAACAAGTATTCGGCGCCTTACTTCTGGGGAACAGTCGGTGTCGTCTATAATCCCAAGCTGACTAATCTCAAATTCCATAGCTGGGACGATCTATGGAACCCATCGCTGCGCAATAATGTGCTGCTGACCGATGGTGCCCGTGAGGTGATGGGGATGTCGCTGAACAGCCTGCATTACTCACTGAACGACACCAAAGAAGCTCACTTGCAAGAAGCGCTGGCCAAGCTCAAGCTGCTGACGCCAAATGTCAAAGCTATCGTTGGTGACGAGATCAAAATGCTGCTCGCCAATAACGAAGCAGCGGCTGGACTCGTATTCTCCGGTGATGCGTCCGAGATCATGAGCGAGAACGAAGATCTGGACTTTGTCGTACCGGAGGAAGGTACGAACCTGTGGTTCGATAACATGGTTATTCCGAAGACCGCTGCCAATGTAGAGGGTGCGCACAAGTTCATTAATTTTATGATGAACCCTGAAGTGGCGGCGCAAAATGCGGAGTATGTAGGGTATTCGACACCAAACGATGCAGCACTGAAGCTGCTGCCGGAAGACATTTCTGGAGACGAACGCTTCTATCCGCCAGCGGATCTGACCCGCCGCCTGGAAGTGTACGACAATCTGGGGAAAAAGATGCTGGTGCATTACAACGAGCTGTTCCTCCAGTTCAAGATGAACAAGTAAGAAGCAACACAAAGTCAATGATATAGAGATATCAAAAAGCTCCACCCGATCGGTACTGAACCTATTCAGTAACCGTTTGGTGGAGCTTTTTTTGCTGAACATTTTTATGTAGTGGTAGGGTATCAGGAAAGGGAATCAGTTAGACGCCCGGGTAAGGGTGCCTGTAAAAGTGATAGAGGAATAGTCTGGTTTTTGCTGTATATCGGTTCGTTTCAATACACCGCTCCATTGTCCTGCAGTAGGATGATTCTCCGAATATTGGATTTCAGACGGAATATCTTCTGTTGGCTGAAAGTTTCTGACTACCGTAATATGTATTTGATTTGGTGTGGACATGGTGTACTTTGTATCATAATGAACACTGGCTACAACATGATTGGTATAAGCCGGAAGAGACGTTGAATGGTTGTCCATAGCAAAAGCTGATCCGCTGCAAACCGCAAGAAAGCCCGAAGCAATGAATGCGGGGAGCATCAACCGTTTCATTTGAATACCAACATTTTTCATATGTCGTTCTCCTTTTCGTAAGATGAGATTATTATATCATTCAGTCTAACCATTTTATTGAAAATAAGAAACAAAAATACATTCTTTATGCCTTGTTTATAGTCTGCTTATCCAGACTTTTTTAGTGCAATCTTCAATCCAACGAAAAATACTACTGAACATAGAGAAGTCGAAAATCACCATAGTCGAACAATCAATCCTGATCAGGCTTTTTGCGCGAAGTTCCTTATTTTTACAACATCTTGAAAATGCGAACCTCAAACCTTGAATTTCTGTATTGCTGTAAGTAAGCGTTTACAGCATAATGTGGATGTAATGTTAATAATAATATTGATCATTTAACCAAGGGGGATAATAGACAATATGAGAAAAACAGGCAAAGTACTATCGCTGCTGCTAACCGGTGCACTGGCACTGGGATTGACAGCATGCGGTAACAGCGATTCCGGTAAAAGTAGTGAAGGCGCGAGTGGCAGCAGCGGCGACAAAGTGACCATCACGTTCCAGAACATTTACCCGGACCCAACGACTCCTACCTATAAAATGATCCGTCAAATCGTCGATTCCTACCAGAAAGAACATCCGAACGTAGAGATCGCTCTGGATACCCTGAATACCGACCAGCAAAAACTGAAGCTGAAAACGCAGGCAGCTTCCCGCGAAATCCCGGATATCACCATCGTGAACCCTTCTGCACAAATGAAGCCTTATGTGGATGCAGGCTTGCTCGCGCCATTGGATGACATTCTGGACAAAGACGGCCTCCGCGATACATACCAGGAAGGCCTGCTCGACTACTACAGCAAAGACGGCAAAGTCTACGCCCTGCCGGATGGCAACAATATCGAAGTCGGCTACTACAACAAAGCCCTGTTTGCCAAAGCAGGCATCGATGCTCCACCAGCTACTTTTGAAGAGCTGCTGGCTGATGTGAAGAAACTCAAAGCTGCAGGCATTACGCCTATCGCAATCGGGGAGAAAGATTCCTGGACAGGCTCGTTCTTGTTCATGAACATCCTGCTTCGCACGAATGGCGGTCCTGGCTTCCTGCAGGATGTAGCAGACGGCAAGAAAACATTTAACGATCCAGCCTTTATTGAAGCAGTAGATGCATTCCAGCAGCTCGTACAGGCAGGAGCTTTCCCTGATGGTGCAACATCTATCGATGCAACAGCAGGCGGTAACATGTTCCGTACCGGTCAGGCCGCGATGTTCATTATCGGTACATGGGAGACAGGTGCGAACGATTCTTCCACAGTCGGCAAAGACGTTGGCGTATTCAAATTCCCGACCGTTAATGGCAAAGGGAATCCGGATGAGTTCATGCTGGCACCAGGCAGTGCATTTGCCGTATCCGCCAACAGTGAGCATCTGGCAGAAACCAAGGATTTCCTGAAATACTTTGCAACCAATTATCCAAAAGTATCCTTTGAACTGAAAAATGCAGTCGGTCTGGGTCAAAAAGTCGATGGCGACTTCTCCTCAGCCGGATATTCTCCACTGGCGATCGATGTACTGGATCTGTTCAAAAATATCAAAGGCGGCGACCTTTCCTTTGATAACACGATGAATCCAGCTGTATCCCAGGTTCACCTGAGCAGCATCCAGAATCTGTTCGTACAGCCGGTTGATCCGAAGCAGGTGGCGGCAGAGCACCAGGCAGCTTTCGAGGCGAATCCTTAAGCGAGTATTTCCTGACCTGCAGCAGCGCTCCGGCAAGGAATTCTGCCAGCGGCCTCCGATTGAGAATGGATATTTTGAAATACCGCTTTGCGGTAAATATCCACTCTCAAAGGTCGGCCTTTTGGCAGAATTTCCTTCCCTCCGCTGCGAGCATGGCATAATAACTCGACAACCATACAGGCGCAAGTTCTACCAGGGGGGCGCCCACCAGCGCCCCTTTATTCATGCATGAATTTTTAAGCACTTAGCGAAGGCAAGAGAATTCTGCCAAAGACCGACCTTTAAGAATAGAGATCGACCGCGAGGCGGTCATTCAGGATCTCTATTCTTAACCGGAGGTCGTGGCAGAATCTCTTGCCGTAGCGGGTGATGCACAATATAAAAATAGAAGCTCCACCACTGGAGAGGAGGGAGAAACCATGAATGTATTAAAAGTACCTGCCCGCACGATTGCCATTTTTGTACTGCCGTGTCTGCTCCTGTACATAGGAACGGTATTCGTACCGATTCTGGTTTCCTTTTATACGGCTACACTGGACTGGAACGGGATCGGAGATGCCAAGTTTATCGGACTGGCCAACTTCCATACGCTGCTGTTCGAGGATAATAACTTTTGGCCGTCGGTCAAGCGGACACTGATGTATTCGGTGTTCTCCATGATTGAGATTCCTTTTTGCCTGCTGTTTGCTATCCTGCTGAACCGTTATGTTCGCAAAGGCAATCGGCTGGTTACGATCTACTTTGTTCCGGTTATCCTGTCCAACGTTATTCTCGGACAGCTGTGGAAAACCATCTATAACCCAACGTCCATGGGCGGTATGCTGAACGGTATCCTGATCCAGCTCGGACTGGAGAATTGGACGCATAGCTGGCTGACAGAACCGGCGACAGCGATGTATGCCCTGTATTTTGTATCGCTGTGGCAGTACTTTGGCTACCATTTGCTGATCCAGTTTACCGGGGTACAGAATATTCCCGACGAGATCTACGAAGCGGCCAAAATCGATGGCGCAGACGGCTTCAAAGCCGATCGCTACATCACATTCCCGATGATCGTGCCGATCTTCAAAATCTCGATTGTACTGGCATTTATCGGTTCTCTGCAGGCGTTTGAGCTGGTCATGGTTATGACAGGCGGTGGCCCGGCACATGCGACCGATACGATTGCTACCCATATGTACAATATGTCCTTCCTATCCCAGAAATACGGTTACGGCAGTGCGATCGCGACATTCCTCGTTGTCTTCTGTCTGGCGGTAACAGTGGTAATCAACTTTATCTTTAACAAAATCGAACGCAAGGTAACCTAAAGGAGGAGAGCGAGATGCTAAAAGTGAAAAAAGGATTTGTGTATCTTCTCTTCGCAATCCTGGTTGTTACCCAGTTGTACCCGCTGTTCTGGCTGCTCATGTATTCCCTGAAGACGAATGAAGAGATCTTGAGCGGCAGCTTTTTCTCCTTTCCGAAACTTCCGCAGTGGCATAACTATGCGGAAGCCTACACTTCCGGTAGCTATCTCAAATATCTGGGCAACAGCGTACTCGTTACCGGTGTGACGCTGCTGGCTGTTATTATTCTGAGTGCGATGACGGCTTATGCAATCTCACGGTTCAAATGGAAATACGGACCGTATGTGCTGCTGCTGTTCCTGCTCGGTATGATGATTCCGATGCAGGCGACACTGCTGCCACTGATGATTATTTTCAAAAACCTGGACCTGCTGGATACCCGCTGGTCGATCATTATTCCGTATACGGCGTTTGCGCTGCCAATAGCCGTTTTTATCCTGAGTGGATTCATGCGGGCGATTCCGACGGATATTGAAGAATCGGCGTTTATGGATGGAGCGAGTGTATACCGGATCTTCCGCAGCATTATCCTGCCGATCTCGCTGCCGCCGGTAATGACGGTATGTATTCTGACCTTTATCAATATCTGGAATGAATATATCGTGGCGGCGACCTTTATCTCGTCCGAGAATCTCAAAACGCTGCCGTTCGGGGTGTATACGTTCGTCAGCCAGTATTCGGTCAATTACGGTAATATCGGAGCTTTCCTGATCATGGGCGCACTGCCGGTTATCGTGATTTATTTCCTCCTGTCCGAGCGGATTACCAAAGGTATGGTCGCCGGTGCGGTCAAAGGCTAAAGCGTAATAGTTTCCTTTTTTCGTTACGAATTGGCAAGGGAAATGGTATGTATCCAAATAGATGGTACGGCCGAATTGAAGGATGATTCAGTCAGGGAAGCCAACGTATATCAAGCAAAATAGTTTGTTTTGTAAAAACATCCCTTAACTGGTATTATCCAAGATATAGGGGCCTGGCGACAGCTGGGCAGAAGGTGTCAAAAACCTTCTGCTGCTGTCGCCCTTTGGCTTTTTTCGAAGAAAGTGCAGAGAGGAGGAGTCTATTTTGCCGCGCAGGTTTCATTCGATCCATACCCGGCTGTTTATTCTGTTCTTGTTTTGTATGACTGCGATTCTGCTCATTGTCAGCGCGCTGTTCTATAACCGTACAACTACACAATTTCACGAAAAGCTGGGCGAGATTGCCCAAAAGAATGTCTCCCAGACAGCCGGGCTGCTGGATCTGCTGCTCGCCAGCTATGACAGCCTGTCCAAATCAATCAGTACAAACGGCGATATTGTCCGGCTGGTCGGCGAGAAAAAAAAGCTGCCGCCACAGGTCGAATATATCAATCAGCACTCCATTACCACGATGATGGGCGCAATCTACTTTTCCCGTGATGATCTGGTAGGGATACATATTATCGGGGAGAACGGCAAAATCTATAACTACGGTAATTACACGACAGTCGTCGATCCACGGTATAGCAGTTCGGACTGGTACCGAAAAATTAATGACTCGTCCGGCAAAATGGTCTGGCTCGGCGTGTTTCCCCATTCGCTGATCGATACGACCGAAGACGATGCGGTATTTGCTTTTGGACGACCGATCTTCGATCTGAACGAACAGCACCAGATTGGTATTGTGCTATTTGAAGCCAAGGCGGATACGGTACTGGCCGCGATGAGCAATCTAAAGCTGGGACCGAATAGTGATGTAGATATTATCACCCGTGAAGGCAAATCGGTGCCGACCTCGCTTGAAGCGAATCCAGTGCATACGCTGCTGCCGGAGCATATGAAGGCGCCGAGCGATCCAGGCGAAGTCATCGTGGATCAGCTGGGAGATCGCCTGATCGCAGCTTCCAAGCTGGGCACGACCGATTGGACAGTCGTCAGCTCCACCCCATCCCAGGATCTGGACGTGGAGCTGACCCAGACCAAACGCTATCTGTTCATCGTCGTCACGATTCTGATCCTCGTCGCTGCGCTGATTGCCCTGATCGTCTCGCGCACGATTTCGCTGCCGCTGCAGCGGCTAGTCCGGCAGATGAAGCAGGTGGAGAACGGTAATTTCCATGGGATTGTCCGGGTGACTTCGTATCAGGAGATTAACGTGGTGGTGGCTTCCTTTAACCATATGGTCAAACGGGTGGAGGAGCTGATCGAGCGGGTCAAAATCTCGTCGGTCAGCGAAAAGAATGCCGAGCTGCATGCGCTTCAGTCGCAGGTGAATCCGCACTTTCTATACAATACGCTGGATATGATTTACTGGATGCTGGATGAGAAAGGCAATGACCGTCTCGGCGAAGTCGTACTGTCCCTGTCGCATATGTTCCGCTACAGCAGCCACTGGGAAGGCAATGCCGAAGTGACGCTGCGCGAGGAAGTGGAGCAGATTCGCCATTACCTCAATATTATCCAGATGCGGCTGGAAGACCGGCTCACCGTGGAGATCGATATCGATGAGCAGTGGATGAATCTGCCCGTACCCAAAATGCTGCTGCAGCCGGTGATCGAGAATGCCGTCAAGCATGGGCTGGAAGCGCAAAAGTCCGGACTACTCACCGTCCGCGCCGTGCCGGACGCCAAGTATCTGAATATCCGGGTTCAGGATAACGGTGCAGGCATGCCGCCAGAGACGCTGATGCGACTGCGGCGTTCACTCGATACGTACACCGCAGAACCGGCAGGTGAAGGCGAATCAACCGGCATTCGGCAGGGGATTGGCATGCAGAATCTGCACCAGCGGCTGAAGTACATGTTCGGCGACGAATACGGGATTGGCATCGAAAGTGTACAGGATGAAGGTACCACGATTACCCTGCGGCTGCCACTGCCTGTTCAGCCTGCCGGACAACATCCAGCAGTACAGCGGTTAACGACGAATCATCCGGATAGTATCTTCGATCCGGGACAGACCGGACGGAGTGAATGGGAAAGGGGAACCTGATATGCATATTCTGATCACAGACGATGAGAATTTTATTCGTGAAGGTATCAAACGGACGATTATAAATGCCTATCCTGATTATCATGTGCATCTGGCTGCTTCTGCCGAGGAAGCCGTGCAGCTGATGAGTGAACATCGTATGGATATCGTACTGACCGATATTCTGATGCCCGGTATCAATGGACTGGAGCTGATGCGCATCTCGCGCCACAAGCAGCCACAGGCCAAATGGGTCGTGATCTCGGCGCATTCCGAATTCAGCTATGCCCAGCAGGCGGTGCATCTCGGTGCGCGTGACTACCTGCTCAAGCCGATCGGCAAAGCCAAGCTGGTCGAATTGATGGAATCGCTTACGCAGGAGATTCGGCAGGAACATATACATTCACGGGGCGAGGAGACACTGCGTGAAGGATTGAAATATTTGCGCGAAGCCGCTTTTCAGCGCCTGGCTGCCGGGCTCAGTATCGGCAAGCTCAGTCTGGAACCGCTGGTAGAGGAATATCCCGAATATTATCTGCTGCTCGTAGAGCTGGAAAATGAGCAGAATGGTCCGCTGGAGCATTTTATTATCGAAAATGTACTGACCGAACTGATCGACCGCTACGGCAAAGGATTCGTAACCAGCTTTGACCGCAACAGCCTGCTCGGCCTGATCATGCCTGGCAGTGAGATCGAGATGCGGGTGCTGCAGGAGCAGATCCGCTCCCATCTGCATAAATGCCTAAAGACACAACCGTTCCGCAGTGTGCACTCCGGCCCGTATCGGGATTTTGACCGTATCGCCGGAGAAGTACGCCAGCTGCGCCAACGTCCAGCCGCCGGTGTACAGGAACAGAATGAACCGCAGGGCAGCGAGACCGCGATTCATATAGCGCTTCAGTACATCAAGACACATTTTAATGAAGAATTATCACTGGAAAAGGTAGCGGCCGTCGTCTTCCTGAATCCGGTCTATTTCAGTCAGCTATTCAAGCAGAAGACCGGACAGGGATACAAGGAATATGTAATTTCGCTGCGGATGGAGCAGGCCAAGCAGCTGCTGCTCAATCCCAATCTGCGGCTCGTCGATATTGCGGAACAGATTGGCTATGGCAGTGTACGGCACTTCACCCAGGTATTTCGCAAAAAGTTCACGCTCACACCGACGGAATACCGGATGCAGCGTAATGTAGTGGATCACTGATTATACAATTACAGGCAAGGACGACTGACAGTTCGCTCTTGTGCCAAACAGAAATCAGCGATTATTGATCATCGATAGAAGCCGACCGGATAGCGTGTCTTACCTAATATGCATATGGTAAATAGAAAATAAAACAGGGCCGCTGAGAGGGAATCCCCTTCAGTGGCCCTGCTGTTGTTGAGGCAGTACACTTTGATTGATTAACCAGCTATTTAATCAGCAATGCCTACGCGTGAGCGAAGATACTGCCGATCCTGTAACTGCTGATAGGCAAAATGCGCCGTATCTCCCGTCGAGATGCGTGATCCATCTTCCGGCAGAATATCCTTTTCTACGCGGTATTGCCCGGTATAGTCTCCATCCGGCAAATAGGTGGGACAGATTATCGTCCAGTCGAGTGAGGAGTGCAGCAGCTGTTCATACACACTGCGATGCTCCTCGGCAGCCCGGGTACTGCGCCGCTTGGACTCGGAGGACTCATAGCGGAACAACCCCGGCTGGGTCCGGCTCTGCAAAATACCGGCAGTACCTATGGTGATCAGCCGCCGGATGCCCTGCTGCTCCAACAGGGGAATCAGTATCCGGGTGCTCGCAGAAAGAGTATCCGACCCATCGGTGCCGATCGCGCTGATGACGGCATCCACTCCGTGAAGCGCAGTAAGCAGATCACTTGGCTCCAATACACTGCCTGTGAAGATATGCAGCTGTTCCTTCCACCGGGCAGTGTCTTCCTCTACCGGCAGATAGTACCGTTTGGCAAAGTCAGGTTCCTGTATCGTCTGCAGCAGCTGTTCCTGCAGCTTCTCTGGCGAGCGTACAAGTGTATGCACTTCATGTCCATTTCGCAGTGCATGCTGCAGAATCAGACGACCGGTCCGACCGGTTGCTCCCAATAGCAGAATCCTCATGAATAATCACTCCTGCTCCATGGATTATTCTTCAGCTTCATTCCAGTGCTGGCTGCAGAATTCGGCGAGTTCCTGCTCTTCCTCATCCTCGAGATCGAACTCCAGCAGACGATCGGTTCCTTTTTCGAGCAGATCGTAGGTTACCAGCTTGCCCTGTTCGCCATCTACGCTATACACCGCACGGATATAGACACCGTTAGGTGTGTACAGATCGTCTTCTTCATCGATATTCAGATCCAGCATAAACTCATAACGCTTGCCGGTTAGAATCTGAAACGGATCGCGAATCCATTCTACCTGATAACTTGTAATTTCCATTAAATGTATACCTCCTGCGCATCCATTGGTGCGCTTATTTATAAAGTAGTTAATGTGGGCGCAATACCACGCCAGATTTATTATAACATGCTTGTAAATGGGGAATGAAGCGTTTATAGAAGAGAGGAATGATGGAGATATATATTGAATATTCGTAAAAATTCTGAGTATGATTGGTACTGCCGCAACTTGATTATGTTCGAAAAGGAATATAATTGGGAATTACATAAGAATGGAACTTTGATTTCAAATTGGGATATAATTACAATAATAAAAAATAGAAGGTCGTAAATACCTTGAAAATTTTACATTTTACGTAGTTCGTAAATATTAAGTTAAGTGAAATATGATCAAAGAGGAGAGACTGACATGAAAAAATTCAAGAATCAATATCCTGATTATAAGTCCTACTTAAATGATGATTATGTAATGAATGAAGTACCTCATAAATTAATAACTAGTTTAACGAGCATTTATATCGAAGGTGTAAACAGGAAAGTTTCAAATTATTCTGGTATAGGTCGATTAGATTATGATTCAGTAATGAGGAATATAGTAAATAAAGTTGCTGAATATGCGTATACTGATTTGACTCAAAACTGGGGAGGAGATTACTTAATTCAAGATCTAAGAAGAAATATCTCTGAGCTAGGACAGTTACCCTCCTTTTCAAGAATCATGGATTCTATTAGCGACTTAGCATTCAATACTTTTGATTCTTATATAACAGATGACTTAAACGAGCTTTTTGAAACTGTAGGTTTTGGATACAGGCTAACTGAAAATCAAGAAGAACCTTGGATTATTATTAATCCAAACATCGGAACTTCAGTAAAAATAGATACAATAGCTGAACTAACTCAAAAGTTATGTAAGCAAACAACAGATCATATACTACAGGCTAAGGAGCAACTAAAGAAAGCAGAGAATCCGAGAGCAAGAAAAGATGCTATAAGAGATTGTTTATCAGCAATGGAAGCATTAATGAAGCATATAACCAATACCAAAGATGTAGCTGGTGCAAATAATTTGATGGTTAAAGCTTCAGAAGTGTGGGGACCAAAAGTGATAGTTACTGATGGACATAAATTATGGAAAATATTCCACGAAGACTACTCAGATATAAGACATGGAAATTCTGATATAAGTAATATTAACATCGAAGAAGCAAGATACTTTATTGATAGAATTTTAATATACGTAGATTATATTTCAAAAATTGCTTTGAAAGAATTGAGTTGAATAATTCGAAGAAGTATCATACATCACTTAACATAGTATTCACGCTGCGGGCGTACGCCCTTGGTCCGGCATTTGCTGGACAACCGAAATGCGTCGGGTCGTGAATACAGGAACGTTATCGGAAATCAGCGCATTTAAAAGACTGAAAAGACGAGGACAATAAAATGAACAATAATCGAAAAGTCTGCTTATATGATTTGGAACAATTAGCTTTAATTATAAAAACTAAATCAGGAGTGATTTACTTTAATCAAGCAGGTGGTTATTCGTGTATGCAGCCATCTGTAGAAGGCATTTTTACATTTATTGAAGACGATACTAAGGATGCTTTGAATTTTTTAATGAAATACACTTTAAATAAAACGAATTTGACTAATGAAGATGCCGATTTTATCGATGTATATTTTAAAGGAAATAGAAATACGAATTTTTTATCTATTGATAGACATAGGCTCAGTGAGTCAATGGAAGCATGGCTAAATGTTAATATTTGTTATCAAGAAAATAGTAGAATATCGTTTGAGGGATTTACTGAGAATGAAGGTGTGTTAACTTGGAGTAATAGCGATTAGAGCATAATAACATTGATATAGATAAAAATAATTTAGTGGATTCTAAGAAGGTGCTGGGACATCGTGAATGCGGGAACGTTATATGAAAGACCGGAAAACCAATAAATTAAAGAAAGAGCAGATGATTTCTATGGCATTCTGTATTGAATTCAAGTTACTTCAAATGAATGGCACTAAAGCATTATATATGTATGGAGATTGTTCGGAAAATCTTGAAGGATTATTTGAATTAGATTTAGAGAAATTAATATCAGGGGAAACTTTATTTGATACTGATATAAGAGAAGTAGTGAGAGTAATTAGATCATGTATTAGTGATACAGAACATCAGCATAAAGCCAATAGGGCATTTAGTAAGATTTACAAACACTATAAAGAGACAAAAGAATATTTATTAGAAGGTGGATATTATGCCTAGAGATTATCAATTAAAACAATGAGTAAAACAAAATTGTGGTAGCTACTCTAGATGCCCGATCCATCATATAACATAATATTCACGCTGCGGACATACGTCCTGGGTCCGGCATTCGCCGGACACTCAGCATTCGCTGAGTCGTGAATACAGGAACGTTATACGGCAATCTCTAAAAAGCACAAAAGAATAAAGTCAATACAATATTGTTCTAATTAAATCATTGAAAATATAAATAATAGAACAGCGAAAGGTTAGGATGCTTGTGAAAATCAAATCGATGATTGCCGGTCTCCTAGGGGCTATGGTACTTAGCGCTTTCAGTACTGTAACATTCACTGCCGAGGCTGCCAATGTTGTACCGGTTCATTTGAAAGTCGGAAAGTATTCGATCCTTTACACGCAGCCTGCCCCGCCTTTTGCCGACCAAGCGCATAGGGTGCAGGTTCCGCTTCGGTCGATCGAAGACCTGCTGGGCGGTAAGGTGAAGTATAACCCATCGTTCAAAACGGCAGATGTCGAGTGGATGGGTCATACCTTCCAATTCATGGTCAACTCCAAAATCGTTCAAATCGACGGGAAGACCGTGCAGATGGACACCACTCCCGTTTTAAAGAATCAAGCCATGTTTCTTCCGATACGCTTCTTTCTCGATGCGACTGATGTGAAGTGGCGTTGGGATCAAGCCTCACAGCAGATCATCCTTTCAGATGATCGGGTGGTCAAAGGGGAGCCTTTTGAAGACTTCATAGGAATGGATGCCACGAGCGTGAAAAATGAAAATGCGATGGTCATTCAGTCGTATTCGATCAAAGGCAAGTATATGACAATAACGGCTCTGAATGTTTCCGGTCATACGATTCCGGCGGGTAAAGCGGATATTAATCCTTTGTTTCATTACAGTAATGGACAGTTTGGTATGGATCCTTATTCGCGATCTTCTGAGCCACCACTGAAGGCAGTAAGAAAGGGAGATACGGTGAGCAAGAAAATAAGAGGTAACATTACAGGAGATGTTGACTACGTGATTACGGTGGGACGAGAATTGAATTGATCGTTTATACCGGTAAACCAGCGTAAATCTTTAAAGAACTAAAAGCTAAGAATCGAACTCAATAACGACAATAGTGAACGAATACAGTAAGGAGCAATAAAGATGAATGAGATCTCAATAGAAGAAGCAAAGCTACTAGGTGTAGAAACTATTCATAATGTAATGGAGAACGGTGAAAAAAGGTTTCGTTTAGTTAATCAAGATGGAAGTTCTTATATTCGAACAGAAAGTTCAACAATTGGAGCTTGGCAAAATAGTCATTACCATAAACATCTCAATGAAATTTATATTGTAGAGAGTGGATGGATAGTTTATGCAGAACTCGCTGAATCAGGGGAACTAACACTGAAGTACTTGAAATCAGGTGAAATGGTCTCTGTTATGCCTTTAAAGCCTCATAACATTTACATGTCTCCAAGTACCGTTACACATGTAATTAAGTATGGTTGTAGAACGGTCGAAAAACCGGATTGGTTTCATTCACAGGAATTAGATCGATTAATAAAACCTATTGCCGAAAAAGAATTAATAAAAATGATAGAAACCAGAATCGATAAATAAATCTATATAAATGATAGGTGAAAACCCAATGAAGATTGTATAGGCGATTTGGAGAAGATGCTGATATCCTATAACATAATATTTACGTTGCGGACATCCGTCCTTGCTCCGGCGGTCGACGGACACCCGACATACATCGGGTCGTGAATACAGAAACTTTAGGTGAAGTCCCTGTAAAGCAAGTAAAGGAGGCATATGAAAACTTTAAATTACTTAGAGACTAGATCTTCAAGTCGATACGATGAGTTTGATCCGGACCAAGATGGTAACAAAAACACCCAATTTGCAGATTTCATTATTGATGGTAGATCGTTATATCAAATGCTCAGAAAGCATGATAGGGTTCCGTCTCTAGGATGGGGAGGTCAAGAACATCAAAAAAATATGATTGATTACTTCCTATTAAAGAAACAACATAATTATTTGTATGAACGATATCCCGTGTTGGTTTGCCCATGGTGCGGAGACGAAGAGTGTGGATTCATCTCTGTTTACATTGAGAGGGAAGACGATTGGATTATATGGCATGATTTTAAGGTAGAACCTAGCAATCAAAGTATTGATATAGGCCCTTTTTATTTCAAGTGGGATAACTATGAGAAAGCGATTAATAGTACTTTTGGAATAGCGGGGAGCCAATAATATTTTAGAGTATTTCATAAAAGACAGGGACATCACCTAACATAATATAGTATAAGTACCATAGAAAATACATTTCACCTAAATAGGAGGTTGTGTAAATGGCATTTCCAACACACATTGTATCGGCTGGGGGAATTGTGGAAGATGAGAATGGAAACATTCTGTTAGTAAAGGCTCATGACGATGGTTGGGTTTATCCGGGTGGTATAACTGAAGTTGGTGAAAACTTGATAGATGGCGTAATTCGTGAAATTAAAGAGGAAAGTGGAATAGATGCTACAGTTAGCCATTTAATTAGTATCGTGTCGAATACAGCGATTCATAAGTGGTATGACGGTGTGACTGATGTTCCAACGAAAGTAATGTTTGATTTCGCATGCAAATTTTTAGGTGGTGAGTTGTCCACCTCTGAAGAAACAAGCGATTGCAGGTGGGTTCCAAAAGAAAAAGTGCTAGATATGATTACTCTGCCTGCTATCCGTATGCGTTATGAAGCCTATTTGAACTTTAACGGGTCTGTAAATTATATCGAATACGTTACTGCGACAACGTCAGAATGTAACATCAAACTGGAAAGACCTGTTTAGTTGCATGAGATGTGAATAGGTATGGATCTTGAAGAAAGCGCTGACATCGTATAACCTAATATTAATGCTGCGGGCATACGCCTTGGGTCCGGCATACATTGGATACTCGATATGCGTCGAGTCGTGAATACAGAAACGTTATCGGAAATCAATACAAATAATATTAAAATAAGAGAGAACCGAGGAGGAACAAGCAATGGAGGAAAATTCAATGAAAATAGATTATAGTGAATATTTTTGGCAGGATAATAAAGTCAGATTACGTGCGGTACATCCAGAAGATTGGAAAGAAGATTATGTTAGTAATTTTGATACTCCTGCACGTCGTCTTCTGGAATGTTCGACCGAATTACCACCTACTATTGCGGGTTCAAAAAAATCCGCGGAAGAAAATGCTGACTTTTCATCAACAAATGGAAGAATTATGTTTACCCTTGAGACCTTAAAAGGGGAAAACATAGGAGGTATCAATCTGAATAGTATTGATGAAAGAAATGGTACGTTCAGTATCGGTATAGTAATTGATAAAGAATATCGTGGTATGGGATATGGAACAAGAGCGATGAAAATTCTGTTAAGGTACGCATTCCTGGAACGAAGGCTTAATAAATTTAATGATTATGTTCTTGAAGGAAATGAGGCATCTGCAAAGATGATGGAGAACCTCGGATGTATTCAGGAAGGTAGACGGCGACAGGTCGTCTATATCAACGGGAAATTTATGGATTTCATTTTGTATGGATTAACGAAACACGAATTTATTGAAAAGCATAGAGAAGAGTTAAACCTCTAGCTCTGATTTAAGAGTTACGAAGGTGAATTAATCGAGGAAGACATTAGCATCCGATAACAATATTTTCACGCAGTGGCTCCGTACGGAGCCTTGGTCTACTGGATGGATATCGGAGAGGTATTTCCAGCAGGCATATCCGACTTCGTCGGACGTCATGAATACAGCAACGTTATTTGAAAGAATCAAATAGCAAAAAATGGAGTGATTATATTGGATCAAATCCCAAAGCATTGGAATACAGATAGACTTAGCATTTCTGATTTAACCAAGCAGGAAGTTCCAATCATTCAGGAGATCTACCAAACAAGTACATATATGAATGCATGGGACGGTCGTGAGTATGATCCGGATCATATCAGAAAATGTTTGATCAATGGAAATTTGCCACCAGAAGGTTTACTGGAGAACTATAGAATACAAACGATACGAATAACGGAAAATCAGCAACCCATTGGTCTAATTAGTCTATATCATGGATATCCAGTAGAACACTCCCTGTATCTTGAATTTCTATATATCCATGGAGACATCCAAAAGCAAGGATTTGGACAAGAGATCATACAGGAATTCTCTTCAGTCGTTGCCGAATCAGGGTATAAAGAAATTCGAATTAATGTCTCTACGAAGAACTGGCCAGCGTTAAGATATTGGATTAAATCCGGATTTAGCGAAGTGAATGGAATCTATGGTGATTCGATTTACTCGGAATCCAGCTTTTCCAATTTAGAACTAATGATGACTTTATAATTGTCTTATGAGGCCAGATTCCTTTAGATAACATTATATTCATGCATCGAAGTCTGGCGGCGCGTGAAGTTAATGGGACATCGTGAATACAAAAACGTTATATGCAACCTTAAAGACAAGGAAACCATAAGTGAAGTATAAGATGATGAAGCGCCGATTTCCCTATCGGTGCTTTTTGTTTAGAATGCAATACATTAGAAGATAAAAATCATCTATGACCTGACTTTGGAATCAATCAAACACGGCGGACAGCAAAATACAGATAGTTGATAACAATAATGTGATTCCGCTTGATGTAGGTCCTTGCAGAACTCACAAAATTCATTTTATTAAATGAACATAGGTGCAATACTTATTGAACAATTGTTAAAACGGATGTATACTCATTACTTACATCATTAAAGCGCTTCATTTGGGAAGAAATGAAGCAGACGCTTAAAGGAGAAAAGATTACTTTGAAAGCACTATCCAAAGGGCAGACTGCCCTCTTTTTGACGTTTCTGATTTTGATGTGGGGTGTAAACTGGCCGTTGTCCAAATACGGTCTGCAGTATGCTCCACCTATCTTATTCTCGGGTATCCGGACGCTGATCGCTGGCGTGCTGCTGCTGTTTGTCGCACTGCCCAAGCTGCGTGAACTGCGCTGGCGTCAGACCTGGCCGATCTATGTGATCTCGGCGGTGTTGAACATTATTCTATTCTATGGCTGTCAGACGATCGGTATCGCCTACATGCCTGCCGGATTGTTCTCGGCGATTGTATTCCTGCAGCCGGTACTGGTCGGCATTATGTCCTGGTTGTGGCTGGGTGAATCCATGAATCCGCTCAAAGCAATCGGTCTGGTACTCGGTTGCGCAGGCGTTGCCACGATCAGTGCAGGCGGATTCACCGGCAGTATCTCCGTGCTGGGCATCGTGCTGGCACTGGCTTCGGCGGTAAGCTGGGGCGTAGGTACTGTCTATGTCAAAAAAGTCGGTGAGCGCGTTGATCCGATCTGGCTCGTTACGATCCAGCTGCTACTTGGCGGTGTCGTAATGACAGCGGTTGGCAGTGGTACCGAGAGCTGGGCGGATATTACGTGGAATGCGACCTTTATCGGGGTACTGCTGTTTATCTCGATCTTCGCAATCGCACTCAGCTGGCTTTGCTTTTTCCGACTCGTTGGATCGGGTGAAGCGAGTACAGTCGGTTCATACACGTTTCTGATTCCGCTCGTATCGATTATCCTGAGCGTAATGTTCATGGGTGAATCGGTGACCGTGAATCTGGTGATCGGTCTGGTGCTGATCGTCGTGAGCATTCTGCTGGTCAATCGTACGCCAAAAGCCAAAGCTGCAGTGAACGATGTCCCATCAGCAGCTTCTTCGAACAAAGCGGTCTGATCGCGTAGATCAGAGACCTGCTATGGCAGCTGCTATACATGCAGTTGTCCAGCATATATAGCATGTTCTCAATTCCAAAGACCTCCAGATGATGGGTTTTATCTGTCATCCGGGGGTCTTTTTTGCATGATCGCTTTCGACAAGATGACTTTCTGTAAAATGAATTTCTTATAGATACATTTTCTAAAACATCGCTTTCTATAGAGGCATCTTCTATAGCATCAATGTCTATGGTATGACTTTGTATGGCGGAACAATCATCCTTTTTTACAGATAAAGCTGAGTAAGGTTATGCACCGTTTCATCGAGAGCAAGCGTGAATTCCTGTCTTTGTTCCAGATCTTTCAGAGTGACGATCTGTGCCTTCACCTCGTCTTCGCCCAGCAGAATCACATAACGTATGTTCCGGGCATACAGACTGTTCAGCAGCTTGCCCAGCTTGCGTCCGCCCGGCTCGGTCTGTACAGGAATGCCTGCAGCGCGCAGCTGGAGAGCCGTATTCATCACATCCGGCAGCGTATCTCCTATGGGCACAATAACGACAGGAGCCGGTCTGCGAGAAGTGGATACTTCTCCTACTCCTGCTGGCTCTGTCCGTTCACGGTAGAGAGCCATAATCGATTCCAGACCAAATGACAATCCGATTGCAGGCAGCTCCAATTCTTCCCGATCGGTCAGTTTGCCAATCATGCCGTCATAGCGCCCGCCGCTGCCCAGACTGGAAGGGAATGAACCGGTGGCATCGAACAGCTCATATACAGTTCCAGTGTAAAAGGACAATCCACGCGACAGAAATAGATCGAATTCGCACTGCTGCACGAGAAATGGCAGTTGATCAAGCAGCTGCTGGAGCTGCCGTACCTCCAGATAACCCGGCGCTTCTGTCAGATTGTACATCCGTGCGATACTGTCCATCTCCAGCTGTTCGACCGGTCTGCCGATCAGCTCCAGCAGTGCAGTAATGGCGGGCGCAGGCAGTAGCTTGTCCTGCAGCTCTGCCGCGACTTCATCCATGGAGATCTTGGCGAGCTTGTCCAGCGTCAGCATGACGGAAGAAAGCATATCGGATGGAACGCCCAGTGCGCCCAGCACCTCGCTCAGGAAGCGGCGGTTGTTCCATTTCAAAACGACCGGAATCTGCAGTTGTGCAAAAGTCTGCAAAGCCAGCTGGAACAGCTCCAGCTCTGCTTCGGGGCCAGCCAGACCGATAATATCTGCATCACACTGCCAGAATTCGCGCAGCCGACCTCGTTTGGTCGGGCCATCGCGAAAGACCTTACCCATTTCAAAGCGACGATAAGGCAGCCGAATCCCCGGATTCAGTGCCATCAGCTTGGCCAGCGGCATAGTCAGATCGTAACGCAGTCCAAGTGCACGCTGCCGCTGGTCGCTGAGCTGGTACATTTCTTTGACAATTTCTTCGCCGCCTCCATATTTGGAGATCAGCCAGTCCATTTCGTTCAGGATGGTCGTATCGGCTTCCTCGTAGTTGTACAGTTCAAACTGCCGTTCCAGCAGATTGCGGATCGATCGGCGCAGCCGCTGTTCTTCTCCGATAAAGTCGTGGGTTCCTTTGACATTTTGCATATAAATCAGCTCTCCTCTATGATTGGTGTCGCCGGTAAATCGCTCCAGAACACAAAAAACGCGCAGGACCCCATGGTCCTGCGCGCTTGATATCCCGCAGGGAGGCCAACGCGAAAAGCGCTAGCCACCCTGTAGTTAATTCATACAGAGGGCTAACGCCTATGATGATGATGCAGATTTATCGGCAGATCAGTGAATGGGCTTGTCATGATGAGGTTATTCGACATTACATTGAAGCGAGTAAAGTTAATATTGTTCACCATGATCCCTCCTGATCTCTCATTGTAGTGTAAATTAGTAGTGATTATATGCCTGCTGACAGTAATTTGCAACTGCTATTTTGCAATCAGAGCGGTTATTTATAACAAATCGACCTGCACGCGAGAAGCAAAGAGCATGTTCTCCGGTGCAAACAGGCCGGACAGCACAGGGAGTCCGGCTATTCCAGCGGCTTCAGCAGAAGCTGCTGCTGTTTGTTAAACAGACTCGGCGTAATCAATAGACCCAGCAGGATACTCGTAATAATCGCCGATGTCATTAGGGTGAAGACGATCAACAGCTGGAATCTCACCGCCGTGATCGGATCGGCGCCAGCGATAATCTGGCCAGTCATCATGCCGGGCAGCTGGACGAGTCCGATTGTCTTCTGACCGTCGATTGTCGGGATCATGCTGGAGCGTACAGCGCTTTTGAGTACCGGCAGAATTGCCTGTCTCGGTGTACCACCCATGGACAGCACGACAATAATCTCGCGCTGACGCAGCTGGACTTCGGACTTGAGCCGGGTGACGAGGAGGCTGCTCAGTACCATGGAGTTGCCGATAATCATTCCGCTGATCGGGATAATATAGCGGGCATGAGCCGGAATAATCCCCAGCCCCAGCATAATCGCCTGCGTAATAATCTCGACGACGACCAGAGTAGCGAAGATTTTCAGGGTGATCTGTGGAATGTTTTTTCCTTTTTTGGATACATTGAGTGCTGCGACCGTGATCATGAGCAGGACGAACAGACCGACCACCCATAGATTTTCCAGGCCGAAAATGGCATTCAGTACATAACCGATAATCAGCAGCTGTACCGCTGCACGGATCATGGCGATCAGCACGTCCTTTTCCAGTCCCAGCTTGAAGGAGCGAGACAGCACAACCGCCAACAATACAAAGCAGAGGGACAGACTTAACGCGAGTATACTCATGATGATTCCCCCTGTATAAAATGCTGCGCTTCCGCCGTCTGCGGATGCTCGAAAAAGTCAGCTGTATTGCCCGATTCCAGCAGCTGTCCATCTTGAAGGAACCAGATATGCTGTGCGATCCGCCGGGCTTGCTCCATCTGGTGAGTGACCCAGATCAAGGTGGTGCCCTGCTGACGGTTCAGCTCCAGTAGCAGCTGTTCAATGACCCGGACCGAGGAGGGATCGAGCGCAGACGTAATCTCGTCCAGCAGGACGATATCCGGGCATCCTGCCAGTGTGCGAAGCAGGGCAATCCGCTGCTTTTGGCCGCCGGACAGTTCCTGTGCCGGACGCGAGAGGAGGTCGGCGGGCAGCTCGGCTTTTTCCAGCCATTCCGCAGGACTGCCGATATCTGTACCGTGCAGCCGATGGGCAGTCCGCAGATTATCCTCTACGGTTCCTGGCAGCATGGGCGAGTCCTGGAACACCATACCGACCCGGCGCCGCAGTTCGGTAATGGGCCAGCTATGTATGTCTTTGCCCTGGATATGGATGCTGCCTTCATCGGGAGTGATCAGCAGATTGCATAGGGAAAGCAGGGTGCTTTTACCGGAACCAGAAGGACCGATCAGCGCGGTAATCGAGCTACTGGCGATCTGACCGCTGATCTGACGAAGTACAGGAACAGATGAGCCTTCCGGGCCGGGGAAATTCTTGCTGACATTCTGAAATTGTACGGCCGCAGCCGAAGAAATCATAGAATTCATGAGGGATACACCTTTCCGGATTCATAAATAAAGACGGATATTCTACATAAAATCGCATGGCGTCAGGCGATTCGAGCGATGGGATATCGTAAGATTGGCAGGTGGATGCAGGCTATTACATACAACCACTGCTGTCTATCGCTTATTAAACTTATCATGCACCGAATCATCAGGGAAGTTGCCCCTAACGGGAAAATTACAGCATGGATGAAGAACAAAGAACATCTAAGGCTATTCCAGTAATGCTGCGTACCATGCAGATCTGGTTGCAGGACGAATCATATACAAAATGAATCAACGAACGGTCTCGTCATACTATATAATATACAGACTTATAGTTCAGATACAGACCTATCATTCAGGAGGAGATTGAATGTCATTTTCGATTGTTATTTTTCAGGGACCGAGCGCTTCGGGGAAAAGTACGCTGCAAGCGCGTCTGGGTCTACCGCGTATTGTCACCTGGACGTCTCGCGAGCCAAGACCGGGAGAGCAGGATGGACGAGAGTATCATTTTACGACCCGCGAGCAGATGGAGCGGATGCATCAGCAGGGACAGATGCTGGAGATCAATGAATACCGGGGCAATCTGTACGGTACATCGCTGCAATCGCTGGAGCAGGCAGGTGAGCAGGGACAGGCACGTTCCAGCGTCATGGAAGCTCAGGGTGCCAAGCTGGTTAAGCAGCTGCTCGGAGAGCGTGCCCTGCTGATTGGCATCTCTGCCAGCAGGGAACAGCTGGAGCGGCGGTTGGCGGAGCGTAATGTAAGTATGGAAGAACAGCAATTCCGGATGGCTTCTTTTGACGAGGAGATGGCTGCGCTGTCCCAGTGCGACCTGATTATCCGTAATGACGACGGACAGCTGCATACGGCGGAAGCGATTATTGACTGTCTACGTGCGGGACTGGGCTGAATTTGAGCCGGTCCTTTTACTTGAACAGGATACGTAACAGGTAATCATGGGCGCTCTCGCAGGATTCTCCTGACCACTTTCTAATGAATCGTTTTACAGCAGTAACTCCATGGCAGTTCGTTCTTTATCCGCGATCTCCAGTAACAGTTGTGACGCTCGTAACAACTCCTGATCATCTTCCATGCGGCCTGCTCGGTCGATCGCTGCAGAAACGCTGACCCATAGCGGAGCAATATCAGCAAATAAATGGTAAGCCTGTTCAATGTGGGGTTCTTCCAGAAGATCGATGCACTCTTTTAAAAAGTCCCGGTACAAGTTGCGGAACAAAGCACCACCGGTTCCTGCCCGCTCCATTAACAAGGCAGTCAGGCACAGATCCTGTTCGATATTGCTGCTGCGGGCAAACCAGTTCAGGATTTCCCTGCTCATTTTGACGATCCCCTTATTGCCAATATTGCGAATAGGCGGGTTTAGATAGTCTTGTGCATTTTGGGTCAAGGATTTGCGCAGAACAGGCGCAAGCGGAGGCAGCTTACTGACAGGATCAAGGGTAAAAGAACGATTGCGGGAGCTCATGAATCCTTTGACATTTCGGGCCATAGCCAAACTGGTCAAGCGTGTCTGTGCATGTGTTCCCTGTTGCTCGGTATCTGCCATATAGGCATATTCGTCATCGAATCCATAGAGCACTGCATAATGCCCGGCAAAATGAACCTTATTCGTAAAATAATCCAGGTAGTAAGAGTCTAATTTCAGCCCGACCGGAGTCCCTTGTTCAATATGACGTTGTACATTCTGCCAAGCTTTGTCGACAGACGATGTTTCTTGAATGTTAATATTTAGATCCAGACAGGCAGCAAGATTGGCAGTGAGTACGTCCGGCTTGACCCTTCCTCCGATAAAGGGGAAATCCATCGCTTTCGAGTCCCAGTAGATGAATCCCAGACCTTGCCCGAGTCCAAACAGCATAGGCTCGGACAGATGAACTCCGGCATGCTGCAGCAGATTGCCGATAGCCGTTGTCTCGCAATGTTCACCTGGATAAGGAGTGAACCCTGCAATTACTTTTTTCATAACTTGCTTTCCTCCTTTAATCGGGATAGCGCCATTACCTCGGCATGAATTACCTGCAGTATAGGCCATCTTCGCTGACAACAGTATGTCAGTGTTTTGAGGAAAATGTGCTGAAATCATAACAGTCATACGGGGTCCCCCTCAAAGTATGGCTTTTAATTGAAATTTGCGAACGGGTTGGATTACCTGAATACCACAAACAGCAGTGCACTTTATGTGACACTGCTGTTTTGCATAGATTATGCATTTTGCTCTTTCACAAAATCACAAAATATACGATGTGTTGCTTATTTCCGGCTGCGTTCCTGCAGTTCCAGCCAGATCGCAGCCATATCCATATCGGCTTTGCCGTTTTGCTTGGCTTCGGCAAAGGTACGGTCGGCAGCAGCGGCGAGCGGCAGATCGATTCCGTCGCGGCGCGCTTCGTCCATGAGCAGACCGAGGTCTTTGGACAGCAGGCTGATCATAAATGCAGCAGGGAAATCTTCGTTCAGCAGCATGTCTTTTTTGGCATTGAGCATTGGAGTGGCTACAGCAGACTGGCCGATCATTTCGATCAGCTGTTCACGCTTTAATCCAGCCTGCTCACCGATGACGAGCGCTTCGCTGATTCCCTGCATCGTGATACCCAGCATCAGATTAATCGACAGCTTGGCCGAGCTGCCTGCACCAACCTCGCCAAAATGAATCGTATGCTTGCCGAGAATATCAAAATACGGCTGTGCATCCTGTACAGCCTCTGCGCTTCCGCCCGCCAGAATCACGAGCTGTCCCTGCTGTGCCGGAGCGACCGATCCAGATACCGGCGCATCCAGATAGACCGCACCTGCTTGCTGCGTCTGTTGTGCCAGCTTCCGAGCTTCGCCGGGGCTGATCGTACTCATATTGATAATCAGCGTGCCAGGACGAGTCTGGGCGAGAATGCCTTGCTCGCCATTCAGCACCTCGGCGACCGCATCTCCCTTGGTCAGCATAATAAAGACAACTTCTGCCTCAGCAGCTGCCTCTCCTGGAGTAGAATGCAGCACGGCACCATCCTCCTGCAGCGGAGCAGCCTTGTCGGCTGTGCGATTATAGACATGAACGGGGTGTCCCGCCTTTAACAGATTGCGGGCCATCGGCAGACCCATATGTCCTGTGCCGATCCATGCGAGATTTTTCATTTGAACGCACTCCTTTGCCTGTATAAAGTAAGATGAACTGCATCTCATGAAGCATCATGGAGAATGCCTCGTTGCCTCAATGCTTCAACTAACAGATGCATCATCCGAAAGCTTCTTTTATTTACCCGAAATAGGTTGAGCCGACCTCTGCAGTGTGTAATAAACTATAGAACCCTGCTTATCCATGCTTGATTGTATCATAACGAATTTCCCTTTTGATATTATACGGTTGTGCAAGGTAGCAGTCCGATTGCTTCCATGTTTTGTACCATTTATCCGGAGAGCAAGCAGTCATGATGAAGATAGTCTAATCATCTCTATCCTTCGGCTGACAACGATCTATGGAATGAACAGGAAGAAGAGATTGACTTTATAAATACATGTAACTATAATTGTTACATGTAAGCCGTTCTTAATGTAATTCATACTAAAATATAAAATCATCCAAACCCAGGGAGGAATTAACCATGAAAATCGCAATTATCGGAGCAACAGGCAAAGCAGGATCACGTATCGCCGAGGAAGCATTGAGCAGAGGACATGAAGTTACCGCATTTGTACGCAGCGCAGGCAAAGTACAAAATGACCAACTGAACGTGGTAGAAAAAGAAGTAACGGATCTGACAACAGCAGATGTACAGGATTTCGAAGTACTGGTGAATGCATTCGGTACACCGGATGCCGAGCAGCATGTCGTCGTAGGCCGTCATTTGATCGATATTCTGAAAGGCGCATCCAATACCCGTCTGATCGTTGTTGGCGGCGCAGGCAGTCTGTATGTGGATGATGCGCATACGACTCGCCTCGTAGACACACCGGACTTCCCAGATGCCTACAAACCAACAGCAACCAACCAGGGCAAAAACCTGGAAGACCTCAAACAATCGTCCGGCATCCAATGGACATTTGTCAGCCCGGGTGCATTCTTTGACCCTGCAGGCCCACGTACCGGCACGTACACGCTGGCGGGTGAGCAGCTGACAGTGAACAGCGAAGGCAATAGCTACTCCAGCTATGCAGACTATGCAATTGCTATCGTAGATGAAGCGGAAAAAGCTGCTCATGTGAACGAGCGCATCAGTGTAGTTACCGAAGCGAAGTAATGACTCGGACGAGTCGGCAAGAATCCGGCTGATTAAGCGGCTGTACAGGGTACGCGTCTATTCTGGTGAGCACCACAGCTCAAACAGCCGGATTCGATATAAACGGTTTGCCGAATTGCAAAATCACAAATTTAAAAGCCCTGCTTGGCGATCATGAGGAATACTCTATCGCCAGGCAGGGCTTTTTATAATCCACACAAAACGCTACAAATGATAAATCCGTACACCGGATACGGTTTACTTTTGAGACAGAGACAGAGACAGAGACAGAGACAGAGACAGAGACAGAGACAGAGACAGAGACAGAGACAGAGACAGGACATAGACATGCAGGATAAGAGAGGAATGGGAGAAGGCAGCGGAGAAATTAGGCGTACTAGCCAATCTTTCGGGCTTGGGCGTTTCGTTTGATGAACGTCACCAGTACCGGAGTATAGATGCAGAAAGTGAGCCACCAGATTATGCTGTCCGGCAGCAGGGGATGACTGTCACTGCGCCATATGACGAGTACAAGAAAAGCCAGATTCATCACCAGATATATGTAGTCATATTTGCGTTTTTCCGGTGGAAACAGGGGTGCCAGTGCTACATAAGCAAGCTGTCCAATCATAAAAATAGTCCAGTGCATACGAACCCTCCTTTGCCCCCAGTCTATCGAACCTTACTATCTGACGCAAACAAGCAGCAAGCGATCGGATAAATAAAAGCAGTCATCCGACCACCAAAGTGCCTTGAATAGTATTGCAATTACCATTGGATAGTAATACAAAAGTGCCTTGATACGTTGTGTTCTGTTTGTTATGTACTATCTTGTCAGACCCATCTCGTTATATACGTTTATCCTGTATTTTGCATGCCGACAGGAGCCGAAAATCCCCGTCCCGCAGCCTGTCCACCGCTCCAACTTCTGGAAAAATAAACGATCTGTAAATTTTTCACAAATACATAGCATTCCCACAAAAAACCATATATAATGATTTAAAAACAATTCCGATCAGAATTATAGGGAATGGTGAAATGATATGGTAAAGCACATCAAAGGGATACCCTCTGTCAAAAAAGCGGTCTATGATCTGATCGCTTCCCGGCGGGATATTGCCAAAGCGGATATTATGGAGCATTTTCGGCTGACAAGTAGCAGCCTGACCCGTCTGCTGGACGAGATGACGCGTGAAGGCTGGATTATGGAATCCGGCTTTGGGCAGTCTACAGGCGGTCGGCGGCCGATTTTGTATCAAATCAATGCCGGTGCACGGTATATTCTGGGACTGGATATTTCGCGGATCTATTCGGTGCTGGGTCTGTACGATATGGAGATGAAGCCGCTGGAGCTACTGCGCTGGAATATGGATGAGCAGATGACTCCGCAGCGGCTGGTTGAACATGTGGGACGGCAGACGCATGAACTGCTGCTCCGCCATCAGCTGGACCGGGAACAGGTTATCGGTATGGGCGTGGGCGCGGTAGGTCCACTCAGCCGCGAACAGGGACGTATTCTGAATCCGCTCTATTTCGCGGCGCCGGGCTGGAATGATGTGCCGCTGCGCAGCTGGCTGGAGGAAGCGACCGGTCTGCCCGTGATTCTGGAAAATGGAGCCAATACAGCGCTGATCGGCGAACACTGGATGGTACGAAGCGAGAATATCCGGCATATGCTGTATGTACATATAGGGACAGGTCTGCGCTCGGCGATGATGTCCAACGGCCGGATCGTGCATGGAGCCGTGGATATGGAAGGTTCGATCGGGCAGATGATTATTCAGACAGATGGTCCGCGTCTGCATGGTAGCGGCAATTACGGTGCGCTGGAAGCTTTTGCCTCGGTGCAGGCGGTAGAGCAGCAGGTTCGTGCACGCAGCAAGATGAGCCGGGAGCAGTGGACCGGAGGCAGTCTGGCGCTGAAGCCGGAAGCGATCAATTTTGCTACGATTGTACAGGCGCTGGACTCCGGTAATGAGTACGTACGCGAGATTTTTGCACAATCTGCTGCTTATATGGGGATAGGGCTCGCCAATCTGATCAATGTGCTGCATCCCGAGCATATTATTCTGGGCGGCGTGATGATTAGTGCCAATGATCTGTTTTACAATACAGCGATAGCGGTAGCCGAGCAGAATATCTATTATTCGGATAGCTACCAGCCGGAATTTTCACGCGGGATTCTGCAGGAGACAGCGGTCTCGACCGGTGCTGCGGTGATGGTATGGAATGAGATGGAGATTTGACCGTTGTCAGGAAAATAGAGCATCATCCGCCGCTTGTCTGATCTAGCGTAGAATTGTCCTATTTAGCGAAGAAAAGTGAACTTGAAAATGAACCTAACGTAAACAGCCCGAGTGTCTTTCTTTGAATATATCAGAGAAAGACACTCGGGCTGTTATGGTTGGAATTGAGAAATACGATCTAATTTGACTTAGAGATACATAGATATATACGAACTTATTTCTAAAGAGAAGAGTCATGCTCACGCAAGCCGATCATCACAGTAACAATTATTGCTTCAGCTGGTTCAGGATCAGTGGATCTTTGATCTTGGTATCCTGGGCCAGCATGACGATTTTGGAAAGAATCTCGGCGGTACGTGGATCTTCATCCATGAAAGGCAGGAAAATCCGGCCGCGATGCTGGGAATGTACCGGAATAATATTCAGTGCACCTGCAGTCTGCTTGTATACCATTGCACTGCCCAGATGGACACTATAGACACCAAGACTGCCTTCAATTCGCGCATGGTTGGACTCGATCTTCACATTGGTAATATTCATCAGGCGCAGCGACTCTTCCACGATCGCGCGGCGCATCTCTATCGTGGACAGGCTGGCTTCCGGATCAACACCGCCCACATGGGCGACACTCACTGCCAGATCCATATCCCGCATAACCTCGGAGAACAGTACAGGTGGAACCTGTTCGAGAGGTACTGGTTTGTAGGTCGTTCGGTCGTGGAACTGTACCGTCTCCAGCGTAGGAGCTTCCGTATCTGCCGGAGAGAACCAGTCTGCCATCGCATAGACGCTGGCGATCAGGTTATTCCGGTAATCGACCTTTTGCAGTCCTTCTTCATAGCTGACTGTCCAGCCGCGTCCGCGCAGCAGGGCTACCGTCTTGTTCGGCTGCACCTGATGGCCGGCATAGCGGCGGGATACGGTACCATTGGCTTTTTCATCCTCATTTAACAAATACAGCTCCCGGAAAACCTGCTTGAAAGGCTCACGGCTGCGCTGATCCGGTCGTTCACGCTGCTCTGCATAAAATTGGTGCTCGATCAGATCACGCTGGAACAGTGACCACTGTCCGCTCTCGTACAGATGAAGCGGATGAGCGATAAACACTTCATCCTCCGGCTGCAGCGGATGCTGGACATAATCGATTACGCCGGTCGGAGCAGAGCCGGTATCGTGGGCAGCCGGGCCGTTGCCAGCAGATTCAGCAGAAGTCTCTCCGGCTGCCTGCGGTTGCAGCAGCATGGAAGCTTCTTTGTTAATATAGCCGAGCTGGTGTCCGCTGCGGAACACCAGAAAACGGAACAATGGCGATAGTACCGGATTCTGCTGCAGTCGTTGTACTTCTACCGCTGTAAAGGCAGTTTGATTCACCATGGAGCGCTCCAGTTCACTGCGGGCCCGCCGATACTGGTCGGTCAGCTCGGTTTTCAGTTCTTTGAGCTTGATAATGTATTCGTTTTTGTTCAGACGAGAAGGTACGGATTTGAGCGGCTTGCCGCTTTTGACAGCGGTGAGGCTGGTTTTGCCTTCGGTATCAATCTCCAGCTGGACATACAGTTCATTCTCGATCTCGTACGGTTCAAAATAAACGAGCAGTTCATCCACTTTGCGTGCTTCCATATCCCAGGTGAGTCGGGTAACATCGGCATACCCGGCATTGCGTGCCAGATTATCCAGCGCAATCGCAGAAGCAGCAGCTTCACTCGCACGGCGCTGGGCACCGAAGCTTTTGCTTTCCTTAAGGAATTGCTGTATAAATTCGTACCGTGCACGAATATCCTGATCTCGCTGCTCGGATGACAGTGGGATTAGCGTGTAGGACAGCAATTGATCCTTGTTCCGCTTGGCTGCGACGTTCTCACGCGTCTGCTCCAGATGGAGTTTGCCCAGCACCGCATCGGCGAACAGCTGACTGCGTCGGTGATTGGCGCCTGCCGAGATGTATTTGGCTGTATCGTACAGCAGTTTGAATCGCTCTGCGCCCAGCTCGTGATAAGCCTGCTGGAACCAGTTCAGATCGAACGCACCATCGTTGAACTCCTGCGGAGTGATCGGCGAATAGTGGGCCACGATCGTTTCCTTTTCGGCAGAGAATGTCTCATTAATATGCGCGTGGAAGTACCAGGCTGCACTGCGTAGTCCCTGCCAGTTCAGATGGGCAGCGATAATCTCGATCCACTGCGGTGCATACATGGCTGCTTCCAGCAGTCGCTTCTCGCTGATCGGGTAGGTGTTCAGCATTTCGGCGAGCGTCTGTTCATTCTCGCCTTCCAGTGGATAGTTGTTTTTCAACAGATGACTGAATGTTTCTTTCTTGGTAGAACTGCCATAGCTGTAAATATAACCACGTATAAAGGTTTCCTTTTGCAGATTCGATAGAATGGACAGAAAATACTTCATACCGTCGATGCGCTGGATCGCCATAGCCAGAGGGGTAACCTCGGTCGGCAGCTCTCCACGCTGCAGCTCGATGTCCAGAATACGTGTAATAGCCTGTTCGGCAAGTGGACGAATACTCGGGAAACGGTTCACCAGATTATACTGGCTGTTCGAACTGGTGATCAGACGCATAAAATCGCGTGCCTGATAGTCGACCAGCATCTGTTTGTACACTTCATTCTCCTGAATAATGCCCATATCGTACATTCGGACGTAATCTTCAGGTCCAAGATGAGCATAGGAAATCGAATGAATATCCAGCGGCTGAAAATTATACAGCGTATGGAAGCGGCGGCGGGCGGAATCTTCGTTATACGAACGACTGCGCAGGAAGCTGACCCATGGCTCGGCCAGCAGCATCAATGTACCGCCGTCCGACTGCAGGCGATCAGCCGGGAAAATCTGCATTAGCCGGTTCAGTACTAGATAAGCGGTATCGAATACCTCTTCCTTGCGGCTGTCTTCCAGATAAGCGACCAGTAGGCTGTCGATCTGCTGATTGTACGGCAGGCGATCATACCAATCGCGGATCTCGATCATTTGCTCGGCAGGGTAAAAGGAACGGATAAACTCACCGCGCCAGCCTTCCAGCAGCTGGTGCTTCTCCAGCTGGTTGTAATCCATAGCATGGGAGAAATACCGATATAGCTGCCGTAGACTCTGATCGAGACGTTCCGACTGTGTATACAGAACGAGCTGCATCACAGCCAGATTGTCCATACCGCTCTGATCCAGATACTCCTGCCATTGTTCGGTCAGCGGATAGCGTTCCAGTTCTTTCGCGCCGTTCTCGTCCTCGCCAGCCCGATTGCTGTAATACAGCGGTTGTAGTTTATCGCCCAGCAGCAGGGTTTCTTTGTAATTACTGTAATATTCCACTTCATATTCATGCTCGCGGTGCTCATGGATCAGATCGTTCAGTCCCTGGAGAAAAGCTATGATCTGCTCTTTCTCCAGCGTGAATACCTGGCTAGCTTGATCCAGATGTTCTGTAGCAGGAGCGATTTTCAGCCAGTCCTCGACCAGATTCGGATCGCATAGGCCATAGCCATTTGCTGATGTATATTCGGCTGCCTGTCCCAGCTTCGCCAGCAGTGTTTTCTCCTTGGCAGTCGGATGGGGAAGAGACTCGGCCATCACGGTTAGCCGATCATACTGCTCCTGGCGCTCGGGAAGGCTCTGCAGCTCAGTGATCGTTTCCAGTGCAGCGAGCCGCTGGAGTTCGCTTTTGCTGCCCAGCAGTCGCGCAACAACAGGTTCTAGCAGTTCTCCGGGCTGTTGCAGCAGCAGCTGAATCGCACTCTGACGAAGAGATCCTGTCTTGAGCTTGAGCAGATCCTCGACCAGCCGAAGTTCCGTATCGGTTAAGACAAAGGTTTTGGCCAGCTTGAGCGCGGTTTCCCGATTGGACATACTTTTGTCGGTCAGGGAGGCAAAAATAAATTGGCGCTGCTCGGGATCATTACCGTCCTTGATCACATAATCGAGCAGGGTACCGCGCAGATCTGCGCTCATCCGATCCTTGAGCTGCAGAATCTCGCCGATCAGCTGGGCATCCATGTCATAGGCAGCCAGATAGATCAGCTTATGGATCAGCCGGTCAGACGAATACTGGATTGTAATATCATCCAGCACGCTGGAGGCAAAGCGAATCTCGCGCTCGGATAATCCCAGATAAATATCCCGGATGCGATTGAAATCGTGCACCCGATCTGCTTTTTCTTCCAGCAAAGGAGTCCGGGGAGCACGCAGCACACGCTCCGATTCGGTAACGCTGCTGACAAAATCCCACGTATATTCGCATTCATAGGCATAGTTATCCAGTACCCAGTACAGCAGCTCTCCATCCTGCTCCTGCAGATGAGGGCGAGCTATACGCAGACGCAGCTCCTTGTTCTGGCTGTTGCTGAGCACATACAGGGCGATAATCTTCTGGTAACGGACACCGGTATCCATCAGATACTGAATCCGGTCGTACAGTTCCTGTTCTTCGTGGACAGCAGTCGCCCACAGACTGATCAGCACTTTGTTGGCATTCTCGTCGGTGAGCCATTCCCGGCGAAGCGAGCTGTCAGCGAGCGCTTCATACGCCTGGTGGATCAGCTGCCTGGTAACCCTTGCATTTGCCGATTCGAGCGGTATGCCTATCCAGGTGCCCAGAGCTCTGACAATAGAACTGTAACGGATCAGCTCATGCTGCAAAATAGTATCTATCAGCATCATAGAGGCTTCAAGAGTACCTTGGTCCAGCGTCTCGGCGATAGATTGGCGCAGCCCTTCCTGCAGTCTGGCAGCGACCAGCAGCTCACTGATCATCCGGTAAGCCTCGGTACGGTGCGACATCAATATACCCAGAATAATGTCGTACGAGAGCAATGCTGTCTGATTATCTCCATAAATGATATCGTGCAGTGCCTGCATCACCAGCGTATTATCCTGATCCAGCTCGTAGGCGATCAGGTCTGATAACGCATCTTGATTAAACCGGTAGTCGCCCAGCAGTTCGTAATTGCGCTCGGTCAGCATGGTCATCAGATCAAAGTCAAAACCGTGCATCGCGATCAGGGAATTCATCTTGCCGAGAATGCGTTGTGTATGTAATGTGATATCCCGCGTCCGATAAGGGCGCCGGTTATAACCTGTGCTGTAGGGATATTCGGCCGTATGTGCAGTGATATAGCGGAATATATCCGCAGTTCGTTCATCGGTCAGTATAGCCAGCACGCCGGCCAGCGGCTCATACAGTGCTTCCTGAGAATTGTCCTGCGACAGGTCATTCAGACACTGCACCATCCGGGCAATCTCCTCCTGCTGGTTATGTATATATCTGCTGGCGCACAGTTTCGCACAGCTGTCTGCGAGTTCGCGTAATGGCTCCGGTACGGAGGCTGCCAGGCTCTCGATCCGGCTCAGATGCTGGTTGTAACGTTCATTCATATCCTTCATTATTGAATCTCCTTTCATAAATGGGAGTTACCACATACGGCCTGCCAGCATCGTCAACCGGATAAAGGCAGCTTCATCTCCTTCAGCCAGCTGAATCTGCTCCTCCAGTCCGGTCACTTCCTGCTCGCGAAGGAATACTTTATATAATCCATCTTCAAAAGCCAGCAGCGCTGTCTCTACAGCCTGCTGTTCTTCTGGCACACGGTCATCGCGCACAGCTTCGAATCCGACTTTACCTGCATGCGCTTGCTCTTCGATCGTATCGGTTGTCAGATAGGGGATAAACGAAGTGTCGGTCTGCTTTTCCCGAAACTGCCTTACATTTTGCTCTACGATACAGGTGATCAATTCACGCAGCGTGCCCGGCGTATCGGTTAGCTGAAGCGGCTGACGGGTGAGCCAGTTTTTGCGTCGGCCCAGGCTTTTTACTGTAATATAAATCAGCATTGCACTCCTCCTTGATCCCAATATATCTTTTATGATACACCAATAACCTCAGCATATCACACTCTACAAAAGGGAACAAACGTTCCTATTTAAAAATATGAAATAGCAGCTTTTCGATCAAGTTATTCGTTTTGTAAGCTGCCAAAGAGGTATCTGTCTGGAGCTAACATATATACTAAAAAGCCCTCCTGCAAAATCAGCTGCGATTTTGGGGAGGGCTGTTGTATTCATATGAAAAGACGATAGACAGAAAAATCAGCTATGAAGCACAGCGTAAGCTTCCTGCAGTACATTCTGGGAAGGCATATTGCTGAGATTCTTCGGTACCACATGCACCGAAATTTTGCTGTTTAGTGCTTCCTTGACCTGCGAAGCAATCTGCTTCTCGCCACTGAGAATAATCTCTTCCCATTGATGCTCACGGGCCATGCGTTCAATAATCGGGGTCAAGCGCTTGATCCAGCGTGGGCGGATTACTTCCCACGGCTCAGAATAGTTTTCACGCTGTTTGTTGGCTGTGGATTTCAGATCGCTCGTACTGGTGCTCGGGCGCTCCCGGAATTCGTCATTGATCATATCCCATTCATAGTAATACTCTGCATTGATTTCACAGAGCAGACTGTCCAGAACGGTTACGGTATCATTGCTCAGCTGCACAATACCGGCAGCAGGGCAGCGCGACATCAGGGCTTGCAGTTCTTCCAGATGCGGCTCGGACTCGAAATAAAAAGCATTGGGCACACCGGTCTGTATCTTTTCGCAGAAGAATAATCCTCCGGATGAATCAGCGACGATGATCAGACCTTTTTTCATCTCGGTACGGCTGTTTTCCACCTTTTCCTCGACTTTGGCCTGAAGCTCCATCAGCATATCCAGATATCTCGGATCTTCTCCGGCTTGCGTATACTCGGCGAGCTTTTTGAAACCGTTCTTGAGGCGTATTTTCCATTCCGGCTGGGTGTTGGCAGTTGGCTCAGTGTTCAGATAGATCGTCAGGAAACGTTCTGCCGATTGGGCAGAGTACTTCTGAAGTGCTTTCCAATTTTCCATAAATCCCATTGCAGTACCTCCTCAAAGAGAGTTCCTTTGTCTTTACCCTTATGAACAAGGCTCAAAACTTTTCTTCAAACTTTTTTACAATAATTTCAAAAAATATCATCCAAATCTCCTTTTTATGCGTTAATTAATATATAATTATCCTAAAAATAGGAAATAGGAAATCATTACTATTCTGATGGATGAGACGCATTCGGGCTTCTTTTTCTTATATACTTGTATAACCAAGTATATTTTGTTTATAAATCCGTGTTTTTTTATTCTATGACACACCAAGGAGACTGCTGACATGAAAGATCATCATGAATATAAAAAAAGAAAACGGATCATTCATGCCCCCGCAGCGAAAATCGCTGGAGCGGGTATTCTGGTTGTAGCCTGCGTAATTGCACCGTCTGTCGGGCCGACTTTTGGCCCTGACCGTATCGTCTGTGCTGCCAGTACTCCGGCAGTATCGGCTGCTTCGCCGGGAACGAATGATATATCGGTCGGTATTCCTACAAGTACCCCTATAAGTATTGATGAGCTGCCGCAAACCGAGGTCGCTTCGAATATCCAGTATGTTACTGGCTTATTGGTAAGCAATCAGCCGGGAGGCAAGCTGCCGGTGAGTCTGACGGTAGCGCGCGAGACCAATGACTCCGCGTGGATGAAGGATCGTCTGACAATAGGGCCCAAGGAAGCGGCACTGACTGCCGATATGCTGCGCAAAGACGGCGGCAGTGTGGGGATATTCCATATGCCGGAAGCGGACAAGACTGAAGTGGCCGATCTGTATTTCAGCATGACCCAGCGTGCGGCGCAGATCCTGTCCACCTCCAAACAGGGAATGGATGTACAGGCATTGTATGCCCAGCTGCATCTTCCCCCTTCGCGGGTATCTTCTCTCAAAGAAGATCTTGATGTGCAGTTCCATACCGATCATGGAGCACAGCGTCCGGCAGGTGCACAGAGTACGCCGCTGGGGATTGAGACAGCAGATACTTCCGGACAGGTATGGATAACGCTACCTCTGGAAAACACAGCACTGAGCTCTGCCCAGATGAACCGCCTCAAAGTATACGCCCAATATCCTGACGGTACAGCAGGCTATGTACCGGCTGCAATGACTACCTATAACCAAAAATATGCACACGGCATGAAGTTCGCTCTGCCCAAATCCGGTCAGTACACCATTATCCTGCCTGCAGCTTCGAACAAATAATCCGGCGCAATTCGTTATTTCCAGCTGCAATAGTCATTCACCGGGCAGGGAATAGAAGTATCCAAAGAGCTGTCCCTGTCTGCCGACAGCTCTACATATCCGGCATACCGACAAGACACGGTAGGCTGCAGCATATCTGCCAGTGGTGGGATATGCTGTTTGTTATGTGCATATCTTTGCAAAACAATTCGGAAAATGCCAAACAGCAGTTGACCGGAGCTGCAGATGCGTCTATACTGATTATTGTTATTAAAAGTAAGCATGTTATTAATAGTTGTTAATTCGGGAGGAAGAATATAGATGAATAAAGAGCAAAGAAAACAGGAAATTTTGGCCGCTTACGAAGCCAGACATGCTACCAAAGCATTTGATGCAGAGCAAAAAATCTCTGAGGACGATTTTGACTTTATTTTGGAGACAGGCCGACTGTCACCAAGCTCGGTTGGTTCCGAGCCTTGGAAATTCCTCGTGGTTCAGAATATGGATCTGCGCAACAAACTGCGTGAAGTAACATGGGGGGCACAGGGCCAGCTACCAACAGCGAGTCACTTTGTTATTATCCTGGCGCGCAAAAATGTACGTTATGACTCCGCTTATCTGCGCGAGCAAATGGTTGAAGTGAAGCAAATGCCGGAAGAAGTATTTAACCAGGCGCTGGGCCGCTACAGAGAATTCCAGGAGAACGATCTGAACCTGCTGGAAAGCGAACGCGCACTGTTCGACTGGGCATCCAAACAGACCTATATCGCGCTGGGCAATATGATGACAGCAGCTGCAGAGATCGGTATCGATTCCTGCCCAATCGAAGGATTCCATATGGAATCGGTAGAGAAAATCCTGAGTGATGAAGGTCTGCTGGAAAACGGCGAATTCGGCGTTAGCGTAATGGCTGCTTTTGGCTATCGCACAGACAAAGAACTTCGTCCAAAAGCAAGAAGAACCAAAGAACAAGTGGTACAGTGGATTAACTAATTATTTTCGGAAATAGCTATCGCAAAAATAGAATAACCCAAATAAAGAGATCCTTCGTTCGCTGAAGGATCTCTTTTGTTTATCTGAACGCTATCTGAACGAATTGTGCTCCATATGGATTGTTGCGTAGCTGAACATCAAAAAAGGAGAACGCCGGCACGATTGGCGTTCTCCTTTTTTGATTTACGATGTATAAGTGTTCGAACTATTAGTGGCGGTCTTTGGCTTCGCCGACACGCTGCTGGAATTCGCCTTTGGCTTTATCCAGTTTACCTTCAGCTTGCAGGGACGCGTTATCAGTAGCGTTACCATATTGATCTTTGGCTTCGCCTTTTACTTTGGAGACTGCACCTTTGATTTTATCGCCCAGACCATTATCTTTATGATTATCCATAGTTAACATCTCCTGTTCTTAGTATAGGAATGATTAAATATACTCTTCCGGTAACATCGATAGAGTGCAACCGGCTATGTGATATATTACCCTTCAGTTCCTTTATTTAAACAAGTAAGGAAGCCTGTTGACATTCCACAGGCTTCTCGCGACAATAAAAACCAGCAGTCTAGCAGAGCAGGAGGATCCTAACCTATGAAGATTAAAGCGATTATTTTTGATTTTGACGGATTGATTCTGGATACAGAAAGTGTATGGTTCGAGTGTTACCAGGAAATACTAAGCCGCTACGAGATGGAACTGACGCTGGAGCATTTTGCGCCGAGTATCGGTACGCATGGTAATGATTTTATCGATTATGTTGAGAAAACGATCGGCAAACCGGGGATTGGTCGCATTATTGATCAGGAAGTGTATGTGCTGCATCAGCAAAAAATGCAGCTGATCGAAGCGCGTGAAGGGGTAGCCGACTATCTGCATACCGCTCGTGAAATGGAGCTGAGGATTGGACTGGCAACCAGTTCAAATCGTGCCTGGATTGAGCGTTTTCTGGGCAAGCTGGGATTGCGGGAGTATTTTGAAGTGATCAAGACGAGCGATGATGTATCGGCGGTCAAGCCTGATCCGGAGCTGTATCTGCGCGTCGTAGACGAACTGGGCGTGAAGCCGGAAGAAGCGCTTGCTTTTGAAGATTCGCTAAATGGGTTGCGTGCTGCCAAAGCTGCCGGACTGCACTGTGCGATTGTACCGAATCCGGTCACTTCCCTGCTGCCATTTGAACATTATGATCTGCGGCTGGATTCCATGGCAGAGATGCCGCTGGGAGCTGTTCTGGAGCGGATCATCGTTCAGAGCAGACTGTAAATGCAAAGAAACTTACGGACACTATGTGACGACGATGAATCAATAACGAAATACAAGGGTGTTTATAGAAGATGCATATTTAGTGAGCCGGGAGGAAGCCTATTTTGAAATTATTTATTCACCGCAAAGATCTGCGTATTCATGATCTTGCCGGATTCGATTACCTGCATGAAACCGGGGCCGAAAGTATTCACCTGCTTATTCTAGATCCATTTTTGCTGCGCGGCGGCAGGGAAAAGGAACACAGCGGGCGGAATTTCCTGCAGCATGTGCGCCGACTGAAGCAGCTGTATGAACAGCATGGTCACCAGTTGCATATTGTCTACGGAGAGCCTGAGCAGGTGCTGGATTATGTGCTGGAGCAGCAGCCGATCGACGAAGTGGTAGTTCATCGCGATTTTACGCCGTATGCCAAAGAGCGCGACCGTAAGCTGCGCCAGATGGCTGACCAGCATGGAGCAGCATTCACCCTGCTGGTGGATCATATGATGATTCACGTGGAACATTTTGCCGAATTTACGGGAAAAGACGGATATTATAAGATATTTGCTCCTTTTCACCGGAAATGGCTGGACTTTCTCAGTCAGCATCCCAATCCGGTTTCTTCTACAAGTATCAAGGAACTGAAATTGTCTTCGCGTGCCATAGATTGGCCCGAACGCTTTCAGCTGCCTTTTCAACTGGAAGATTATGAACCGGCAGGCGAGCCGGCGCCGCTGCTGCAGCATTTTCTGGCGAAACAGGTCGCGGATTATGGAGAAGAACGGGATTATTACGCGATTGATCCATCCAGCGGTCTGAATCCGCATGTGGTGCTGGGTGCTGTCTCGGTACGGGAGATGTATGACCGGGCATCACTGGAGCAGGGGAGCGAAGAATGGATTCGCCAGATTGCTTTTCGGGACTTTTATTTGTATCAGGCGATCTATGATGAAGATTATTTTCGTTATGAAAAACGGTACGATCTGTCCGGGCTGGATGATCGTTATTTTGAAGCCTGGTACAAAGGAGAAACGGGTATCCCGGTTATCGATGCTTCTATGCGTCAGCTGAATGAGACCGGACGAATGCATAACCGTCTGCGTATTCTGTCTGCCATGTTCCTGACCAAGAATCTGCAGTGTCCGTTCACGCTGGGTGAGCAATATTTCCGTCGCAAGCTGCTGGATTACGATAATATTATCAACCGGGGCAACTGGATGTGGTGCGCTTCGTTGGGTGCCAATTCGGCTCCTTATTTTCGGGTCGTGAATCCGGTTACCCAATCGGCCAAGTACGATCCGGAGGGTGATTATATCCGCCAGTGGCTGCCAGAACTGAAAGATCTGTCGATCAAAGAGATTCATCAGCCCCGTCCGGATGCGATCGTGGATCTGAAACGTTCACGGGCAGCAGCGATCGAGACGTACAAGGGAATTGTTCAGTCTTTGTAAAAATAAACGTAATCCATATGAATAATATGCTATAAAGAGGCGTTTTTGTTAACTTCTGGTTAACAATTCGCTTCTTTTTTTACATTACAGAGGGTTTAACGCGTACATTCTACTGATTATTGGTTGTTACAATCAACTCGTTTGATACATACGACGGCATTGAATAATGACCGCAACTCATGAGGAGATGATCATTAATGTTAAACCGAATCCGTGAAAATAATCTGCGCAAAATCGTATCCCCTGTAAGCGCAGGTGTGCTGACAGCTGCGATGCTGCTGGGCACACTACCGGCAGGAACAGGAGAGGCCGCAGCCAAGGAGCAGCCGGAGATCAAAGCCAAAAACGTCATTATGCTGATCCCTGACGGTATGAGCATGGATGGCACAACACTGGCACGCTGGTATAACGGCGGCGAAGCACTGGCACTCGACGAGATGGCCAGTGGTCTGGTACGTACATATTCGGCGGACGCAGCGATTGCCGATTCCGCTCCGGCAGGTACGGCTTTTGCAACCGGCTACAAATCCCATACCGGCTATGTGGGCGTTCTGCCGGATCAGAATACGATGCCGGGTCTGCCTGCACTGGCACCGGGCGATGCCAAAAAACCGGTAGCGAATGTACTGGAAGCCGCCAAGCTGGCCAACAAATCGACCGGTATTATCGCCACTTCCGAGATTATGCACGCGACACCGGCAGACTTTAGCGCCCACTATCCGGATCGCAGCAACTATGACGCACTGAGCGAGCAGCAGGTATACGCAGGTATCGACGTGGTGCTGGGCGGCGGTGCTCAGTATTTTAAACCAGAAGGCCGCAAGGATGGCGAGAATCTGCTGAACGTTATTCATACGCAGGGCTATAACGTGGTAACCAATACCGCCGAGCTGCAGGCTTCGCATACCGGCAAAGTATGGGGCATGTTCGCGGATAAAGCGATGGATTACGATATAGACCGCAATCCTGTTGAACAGCCGAGCATTGCAGAGATGACAGCCAAAGCGATTGAGCTGCTGTCCAAGGACGAAGACGGATTCTTTCTGATGGTAGAAGGCAGCAAAGTGGACTGGGCAGCACATGCCAACGATCCGATGGGAATTATTAGCGATGTGAACGCCTTTGACGATGCTGTCGCAGAAGCGCTCAAATTTGCCAAGGAAGACCAGAATACACTCGTAATCGCGACGACAGATCATGGTAACGGCGGTCTGACGATCGGTGACCGTGAGACGACCAGTACGTACGATGAACTGCCATTGTCCACATTTATCGATCCACTGAAAAAAGCCAAAGTAACGGGTGAAGGTCTGGAGAAAAAGCTGAACAGTGACCGCAGCAATATTGCCGAAGTGATGAGCGAATATTTTGGCATTACCGATCTGACAGCGGAAGAAACAGCTGCAATCCGCGCAGCCAAAACAGGTGGCATGAATTCGGTGGTTGGCCCGATGATCAGCAAGCGCGCCCATATCGGTTGGACGAGCGGCGGCCATACCGGCGGTGAAGTCGTACTGTACTCTTATGCGCCAGGCGGCAAGCAGCTGACCGGAGTCGTGGAAAATACAGATATTGCCCGCTATATGGAATCGGCGATGGGACTGGATCTGAGCGCTGTGACCAACCGTCTGTTCGTGCCGGCGGAAGAGGCTTTCACTACCCGCGGTGCTACAGTTACATGGGATAACAGTGACGAGAAAAACCCGGTCATCGTAGTGACCAAAGGTACCGATACACTTCGTCTGCCAGTGTACAAAAATACCGCTCAGCTGAACGGGAAGACGGTGCGTCTGGAAGGCAATATTATCTTCAATGGAGAAAAGGCTTTTGTACCTCAGCAGGCGATTGACCTGATCTCGTAAGATTGATTAACGACAGGAAGCTTCCTTAATAAAAAACGGCGTTCCCTTTAGCCCTTTCCGGAATCAATGGAAAGCTGCAGGGAATGCCGTTTATTTGTCTATCCATGGTATTTATGTCCAGCTCTTATTCGTTTTTCATTGAATAGATACACTTGGATTCTTGTCGTTCTTATCCCAGATCCTGCGCATATCCCGGATCGGGAATATTCACCAGCGTCACATACAGGCTGGAGCGATCGTTCTCGCCGCTGCGATAGGACATCAGTTCATCGCCTTGTACATGTACTACGTCTCCTGCGGATACGGCAAGCTCGGTGCCATCGCAATCGAAAGTTCCTGTTCCTTCACTCACCAGAATATAGACATCGGCTCCCGGATGACGGTGTGCAGGCAGCTGCTGGCCGGCTTCAAAATTTAACGTAAATACGATACTTCCAGGCTGTTTGAATAGAATACGTTTGGTAAAACGCTCCGTCTCGTACGGTTGGAATTGGCTCAATACTTGATGTTCCATAACTTATCGATCCTCTCATCTGGTTTATCGGCAATGCGAATAGGTAGCGAATAATGTGGTCGCTGATACTCTCTTGATTATAAAAGGATAGCGATCCAGACTTAGTGATTACAATCACTAAGTACAGTCTGCCTTCATGCTATCGTACAGGTAGAAGTCGATGACGCTTCTATCCGAATAAGCTCCAATGAAAGGGAAATGCCCAATGAGCAAAATGATTGCCATGAATCTTCCCATTGCCGAACTGGCAGCCCAGGACCCGCATATTATTACGATTATGCAGGAAATTGGCTTTACCGATATTACGCGTCCCGGTATGCTGCAGACCGCCGGACGCCTGATGACACTGGAAAAAGGTGCAGCCCTCAAACGAATCAGCCATGAACAGATGCGTCAGGTGTTTGCACAGCATGGATATACCCTATGCGTGCCCAATAAGGGAGGAAACGAACAATGAGCGAGCTGATTAACAACCGTGAAGCAAGAGGACAGCATGAAGGCGATCTTTCTGCTGAACATATATTAAATGCCCAGCGCCAGACCGTGCTCAAACAGCTGATCAAGGAACTGCATGACGGTCAAAGTATACATGACGTAAAAGAGCGTTTTCGAGAGGCCGTAGGTCATATCTCTGTCGCCGAAATTTCACAGCTGGAGCAGGCGCTGATAGAAGAGGAAGGGATTCCGGTTAGCGAAGTGCAGCGGCTGTGCAGCGTACATGCCGAGATGTTCAAAGGCTCTATCGACGATATTCATCGACCTGCCGCTGGTGCACCGGAAGAGCAGCCCGGTCATCCGGTACACACTTTTAAAATGGAAAACCGGGCGATAGAGCGTCTGGTGCAGTTTACCCTGTCCCTGCATATGGATCGCTTCCGCCGCGAACCCGGTGAAGCCCAGCGTATCCAGCTGCTGGAGGATATGAATCTGCTGTATGATGTGGACAAGCACTACAGCCGCAAGGAAAATCTGCTGTTTCCGTTTCTGGAAAAGTACGGTATTCACGGACCAACCCAGGTCATGTGGGGCGTGGACGACGGGATTCGGCTGGGACTCAAAGAGATCAAAGGGCTGCTGACAGGGTACCGTAAGGATGCTGCAGAGTCTACGATTCAATCCGTCTCTGCCGAAGAACTGCTGGGTCTGATGGAGCGGGTGCTCCAAGAAGTGACAGACATGATCTTCAAGGAAGAACATATTCTGCTGCCGATGGCACTGGAGACACTGACCGAAGACGAATGGCTGCAGATCGCCCGCGAAAGTGCCGAGATCGGCTACTGCCTCGTATCTCCGGAACAGGAATGGATTCCTGAACGTGCCCCCGAACCGGAAATGAAACATCCATCTGCTGCACGGGAAGAGCTGGGAGAAGGCGGAAACGAAGAGAATGGAAGTCTGCCGCCGCTGCAGGATGGTCTGGTGCGAATGGGCACTGGCATTTTGTCTATCCATCAGCTGGAGACGATGCTCAATCATCTGCCGGTGGATCTGACCTTTATCGATGAGAATGATGTAGTACGTTACTTTTCCCATGGCAAAGAACGGATCTTCGCCCGTACCCGTGCCGTTATCGGACGCACCGTCCAGAACTGCCACCCTCCGCAAAGTGTGCATGTCGTCAACGAACTGCTGGCCGACTTCAAAGCGGGACGTAAAGACGCCGAAGATTTCTGGATTCCGCTCAAGGACAAGTTTGTGTATATCCGCTACTTTGCTGTTCGTGATGCGGAAGGGACGTATATGGGTACACTGGAATTCACGCAAAATATCAAGCCGATTCAGGAGCTGAGTGGGCAGAAGCGTATTTTGTCCTGATCTATTCTCGTTCTAGTTATAAAACAGTGTCAGAAAGCATAGAGTATACTTCTGTGCCTTTTGGCAATGGATTTCTGCAATCGGTACAAGTTGAACGATCAACATTTTCTTTTATTCCCAACGGTACTTGTTTCAGGTAAAGTCCCGGCATCAGATAGATTCCAGATAGATATACGTAAAAAAGATAATCTGTACTTTTATCAAAAACACGTAATCAAGTAATCCTGTTATTGATAGGGATATTACTTTATTACGTGTTTTCGAATTTATTTATCCACAGTCTATCCCCAAAGGAATATTCAAGTAGAAGTAGTAGAGCAGCTAACAAAATAAAACCATTATACAATAATGAATAAATATACATAAATGAATAATAATGTGTACTCTTACAGATAAACGGTTTGTATTAGTGCCTATAACGGCGAATTACAGAATGTTGGTATGTAACGGTACAGCAGTGAAGAAGCAACTATTACTCTACAGGTATAACACAGCAAAAAACAGCCGATGCGAAAGGTCGGCTGTTTTTTGCTGGATAATATGCGCTAAGTAATATGAGCTGGGTAATATTGGCCGAATAATAGACGAAATCGAATGTTCGGCAGCTTTTCAGCAGCTGAATATCCAATCAATACATTTACTAACGAGATCTCGATTGGAGCTTATTTACCCTTGTGACCGGCTGTAATACATAATCAAATTCAACTGCTGCTGATATTATGCTTATCCGACAGGGCTTCCTTTTCCGCCAGCATCCGGATCAGTTCCTGGGCATTGGGAGTGGCATCACCTGCGGAGTTGTTATTGAACACGATATAGATATGATCGGTCTGTTCCTGCAGCTGCAGCAACCGGTCACGCCATTCGGTCAGTTCCTCGGTATTGTAGTTGTACAGATAGCGCAGCTTGCGCCAGTCGGGATGGCTGCTCTTGTGCCAGCCGTCTACATTGCGTCCGTGCATACGCACATAGGTCGCCTGCCGGGAAGTAGCAGCTGTAATGATCGGGATCGAGCCCATTCCAGCCTGCGGTTCATCTACTATCGTATGAATCCAGCCTTCCTTGCGCATGAATTCCAGTGTGCGTTCGCGGAATTCCGGCATATACCAGGTCTGGTTGCGGAATTCGAGAGCACACGGGATATCCTTCATCAGCTCGCGCGTCTCGCGCAGCGTCTCCACATTGTCCCGATTACAGTCAAACCATGGCGGATACTGGAACAGTGCCATCCTCAGCTTGCCAGCATCAATCGCCGGCTTCAGCGATACATGGAACGCCTCGAACATCTCTTCCTTGGTATCAAAATAATTCTTTTTGCCGCGCAGATGCCCGGTCATTCCCTGATACGCCTTGAAAATAAAACCAAAATCATCCGGTGTCTGCTCAACCCATTTGGTTACATTTTTGACCGGCTGGACGGCATAGAACGAACTGTCTATTTCAACGATCGGAAAATGCTGGCTATAGGTAGGCAGCCGCTCGGGCGCTTTTATTTTTCCATATAGCTCGGGATGACCCCGAATCCGGTTAATCCAACTTCGATCATGGCGGTTGACCTCCTTTTCGGCTGGAGCAAGTCGACAGAGATAGACATCCATGGAATCTCTTCAACACCCTACCGTTCAATACAGATTATTAAACGAATCCAGATCCAGCCTAAACAGAACATCGTACTGCCTGTACGGAAATGACCAATAGTACAGCATGCAGGCGAGGAGTACGTAAAGAGTAAAGTTATACCAGAAAGCAGATCATTCGCCTCGTAACATACAGGGTGATCTATCCATATTGTGAGAGGATTAACCATATTTTCTACATCCTATACAAAGAAAAGACGAATTAACCCGAATATTAGCTAATCAAAATTAAAATATATTCTCTTTCCTAAAAGCTTCGTATACACTGAAATCATCATACAGGCGTACCCATCCAGCATGAGATAAAGCACAGTAATGGTACTTATGAAATGATGAGCAAAATTAGAGAAAACAGGGGATGAACGAATGAGTAAACACAAGCTTGGTATGCTGGGCAGAATATGGATGGTGATGGTACTGCTGGTAGGTTCGATAGGCGTACTAAATCAGCCTGCACTGATCCGGCAGGTATCTGCAGGAGGGATGGAGCCATATCTGGGGGAAATCCAGCTATTTCCTTACCAGTTAGCGCCTAAGGGATGGGTATTTGCTGCCGGACAGCAGCTGTCGATCCAATCCAATACAGCGTTATTTGCACTGCTGGGTACCAACTTTGGCGGTGATGGAAAAACAAAATTTGCACTGCCGGATCTGCGTGCCAATACGCCTGGGGGAATGGGCTATTATATAGCAGTACAGGGCATCTTTCCGAGCAGGGATGATCGTATAGAGGGTGCCGGAAATGCGATGCTAAGCGAGATTCGTCTGTTTCCGTATACTTTTTCACCTTCCGGCTGGTTGGCTGCCAACGGACAGATACTGAATATTGCAGATTATTCTGCACTCTATAGCAAGCTGGGCACGAATTTTGGCGGCGATGGAGTGACTACTTTTCGTCTGCCGACTCTCGCGGATCCCAAGGAAAATGTACATTATCTGATATCTACCGATCCCGCCAACTATAATCAGGTGACCGATACCGAATATCTGGGAGGGATTATTTCGTTTGCACTGCCGGTATCCGTTACTCGGCTGATGGAAGCCAGTGGCGCTTCGCTGCCGATAAATCAAAATCAGGCACTATATAGCCTGCTCGGTAACCGATTTGGCGGAAATAACGTGTCTACCTTTAATGTGCCGAATCTGAATGCCAATCAGACGACATTAAAGTACTATATGACGAACAGCGGTATATTTCCTTCTTTTGAAGCCACTACGCCGATGGCACATGATGATCAGTATACTGTTAACAAAAATGGAGTATTGATTGTTATGGGTACCGGAGTGCTGGTCAATGATGTGAATGCATCCACGGCAAATCTGGTAGCGTCACCTGCCCATGGAGCCTTGGATTTTCATACGGATGGCAGTTTTCAATATACGCCAGCCGAATCATATACGGGTACAGACTTCTTCACTTATGAAGCTGTCAATGGCAGCGGTATCTCGGCGGCAAATGTAACGATTACCGTACAGGAAACGGAGCCGCCGGTAGTCAGTGGTGTGCAGGATATGGAAGTATACCATACACCTGTTGCTCCTGTATTTACGAATGCGACAGCCTTGCTGAATGGTCAGCCGTACACCAGTGGAACAGCGGTTACAGCAGACGGTCTCTATGCGCTGAGAGTTACGAACAGCTTTGGTGTAACTGTTGTTCATTTCACGATTGACCGGACAGCGCCGGTAGTCACAGGTGTTACGTATGGTCAGCTGTATTCGTCGAGTACGGTGATTACTTTTAATGAAGGCACAGCTACACTGGATGGCCGTGCATTTGCCAGTGGGTCTGCGGTGACGGAAGAAGGAGAGCACCAGCTCATTGTGACAGACAGTGCAGGCAATACCAGCAAGGTTGCCTTTAGTGTGTATTTCCCGCGTACTGTTGCTTTTGATAGCCAGGGAGGAACTCTGGTAGCGGATCAGCGTGTGAACTACGGTACTTATGCAGTCCAACCTTCCGCGCCGACCCGCACCGGCTATAGCTTTGGCGGCTGGTATATCGATCAGGAAAGGGAAACACCGTTTGATTTTGGTGCAGTGGCAATCAAGGCGGACAAGACATTGTACGCCAAATGGATATTGAATGCCTACACAGTAAGCTTTGATTCCAGTGAAGGTACCTTTGTAGGTAGCCAGCATGTGGAGTATGGTAGAACAGTAGCGAAGCCTGCTGATCCAACCCGCACCGGTTATCATTTTGCTGGCTGGTATACGGATGCTGCGCGGACGATACCGTTTGCTTTTGGCAATGCGGTCGTGACTGGCGATGTGACCTTATATGCTGCTTGGACCACGAACAGCTACACGGTGAGTTTTGATACGTATAACGGTTCTGCCGTGCCGGATCTGTCTGTCAATTATGGAGACAAGGCCGTCCAGCCTGCTGCGCCTTCCCGCACCGGCTATCTGTTTGCCGGCTGGTACACGGATCGTTCGTATAGCACACCGTTTGATTTTAACCATACGGCGATTACCGGCAATCTGACCCTGTATGCCAAATGGGTAACCGAAGCGTATACAGTCACATTCAACACCTATGGCGGGACAGCAGTACCCCCTCTATTCGTAGAATATGAAGGGACTGTAACAGAGCCTGCCCAGCCGACGAGAGACGGGTATATTTTTGACGGATGGTATACCGATGGCACCTTGTCCCGGCCGTTCGGGTTTGGTACAACACCGGTAACGAGAGATCTGACCTTGTATGCCGGCTGGAAAATAAAGCAGATACCTATCGACAACAAAGACGACAATAAACGTTCCGGCGATGCGGTGTCGACGATTACCTCTAACGGCGGCAGCTTGATTATTCCGGTTGGGCGTTCAGGGCAGCTGAACACTACAGGCATCGGCCTGTTTATTCCGGCCAATGCAGCCTCTGAAGAACTGAGAATATCGATGAGTCGTCTAACAGACAAGGACACGCAGCAGATGTGGACGAATGGAGCTCGCCCGGTGAGTCCGGTGTATGAGCTGCTCAAGAACGTTTCCCGCAACTTTAATCTTCCGGTAACGTTGACACTTACCTTTGATCCAGCAGCATTAACGGGGAATCAGACACCGGGCATCTATTACCTGAATGAAAGTACAGGCAGCTGGGTACAGGTTGAAGGAAGTCGTGTCGACGGCAATCAGATTACGGCGCAGGTGAATCATTTTACCAAATTCGCTGTGCTGGCAGCAGGCGAGACGCCGAATAGTAACGTATCGGATACTCCGCCAGCGGCTGATCCGGCAGTAGATAAGAATGCTGCATCCTTTAGCGATATTGATGGACACTGGGCAGCAGAGAGTATCCGTCAGGCTGTAGATGCAGGTATTGTCAAAGGCTATGCCGATGGTACATTCAAGCCGGGGCAGGCAGTGACACGCGCCGAATTTACACTTATGTTGTTGCAGGCGATGGGATTACCGGGCAGTGGAACCCCGCTTGCTTTTACCGATAAAGAAAAGATCGGTGCATGGGCCCAGCCAGCGATTGCAGAAGCGGTGCGACAGGGTTGGATTCACGGCAATGTGGATGGTTCTTTCCGTCCGAACGACCGGATTACACGCGCTGAAATGGCTGTGATGGCAGCAGCAGCACTGCACAGCAATACTTTATCCAATCCCAAAACTACCTTTGTGGACGATAGCAAGATTCCGGTATGGGCGCATGATGCCGTAGCAGCTATGCAGCAAGCAGGCATCCTGAGCGGCAAATCGGCGAATACCTTTGACCCTGCCGGTCAGACAACACGTGCCGAAGCAGTCAAAGTGATCATGATGATCCAAGCTATGCGAAATAGCTAGGATTGCTGATTCGTTCTTACCAGCAGCAGACACATGCCATGCAGCGGCATGTGTCTGTTTGCGTAATAATTCTTTAATTTGGTAAGCGGCTGATATTTCTTCCGCCGGGCTGGTTAAGTATGAAGAGGGAATGATATCCACCCACATATAAAGGAGGATGATTTGCATGACTGACATACTTAACGCTATCAAGAACAGAAGAAGCATCTATGGAATCAGCAAAGAAGCCGTAACATCCGACGAACGCATTCAAGAAATCGTGGAGCAGGTGGTACTGCATACGCCGTCTGCCTTTAACTCCCAGAGTGCCCGGGTGATGATCCTGCTGGGTGAAAAGCATGACCAGCTGTGGGATTACACTACGAATATTCTCAAGGAAATTGTACCTGCCGACAAATTCGAGCCGACCCAACAGAAAATGGACAGCTTCAAAGCCGGTTACGGTACGATCCTGTTCTTCGAGGATGAGTCTGTGATCCGTGGTATGCAGGAACAGTTCCAAGCGTATCAGGACAAGTTCCCCGTATGGTCGCAGCAAGCGAACGGCATGCATCAGTATCTGGTCTGGACGCTGCTGGAAGCGGAAGGCTACGGCGCATCACTGCAGCACTATAACCCGCTGATCGACGAGAAAATCAAAGCCGAGTGGGATATTCCGGAAAGCTGGACGCTGATCGCGCAGATGCCGTTCGGCAAACCGACAGCTCCTCCAGGAGACAAGGAATTCAAGCCGCTGGAAGAACGGATCAAAGTACTGAAATAACGAATAATTTTATATGAATATAGATTGAAAAAGCAGGCACCTGTAGGAAAGGGTGCCTGCTTTTTGGTATGGGTGCATCTAGTCGAGATATACAGTCGCTCTATACGAGCATGTTCTCTGCCAGTATAAGAAATAATCAGTGCTTGTCATGAACCGCCTGGCGCCTTCAGTATAAAGGAAACATCGCCCTGTTTCTCGCCATTCACATACAGGCGGATATGATGAATGCCAGGATAATACACGCGTGTGGTAATCAGCTTGAACGAATGCTTTTTGCGCATCAGATGCTGCCCCGGAGCGAACTCGCGGGATACCCAGCGAAAGCGTTTGGCGGCGTGGCGTCCGTTGGCCTTCATTAGATCCACTTCGTAGTCAATCCGCAGATTCTGCGCAGACACTGCCTCGTTGAACAGGGTAAAGGAAAGTTCAATATCGTCACCGATCGCCACCTCCGGCACACTCACGGCAAAATCAGCGGCCCGTACCTGTTCATTCGGCAGATAACCAAACAGATCCATTACTTCCGGATGATCCTGCTTGAGCAGGGTGCGGCAGCCATGACGGATAATCCAGTCGGTATGCGGATGCTGACCGTGCCATTCGCGGGCAATCGCCGCAATCCGGTCGGGGTGATCCTTGGCAATATCGTTCAGATGATTGGCTACGCTTTTGCGTACGTAGAGGGAAGGATCTTGTTTTAGCTTGTCCAGTACACGCAGCGTAGGCTCGGGATCGTTAATAAACATCTTCAGCTGAAACGACCATGGCAGACGTGGCCGGAAACCTTCACTGGCGAGCCGGCGGACATGCTCATTCTCATGATCCGCCCAGCGGTTCATCTGCTCCAGCATTCGCTCCGGGTCCTGCAGGATAAAAGGGCGCACCGCGAACTCTGCACTGGAATAGCGGGTAAGCTGCTCCAACGCCTGCATGGACAGATCTACCTGTTCCAATCCGTTCAACTCTACATAATCCGGGAAAAATAAATATTCTATACCTGTGCAATCCGGCGCCATCTCGATCAGCAGGGATACAGCCTGATCATAGGGCAGGGAAAGAGCGGCAGTCAGCGCTTCGCTGATCCGCCGAATACGCTGCTTGAATGCAAGCTCCTCCCAGCCAGCATTATGAATATGCTGATAGAAGGTCAGTGGTTCAAAATGGGCAGTATAAAGCTGAATCTTATCCGAGAATTGTTGCAAAAAAGTATCGTTGTACAGATCTTTGAATGTCTCCATCCTATCACCTCACTAGTCATAGTCGCTATTTGTATCAGGTATTGATGCTCCGTATTCGTATGTAGAGATAATGAGTAATACACTGTTACCAACATACCATAATTGAACATTCAAAATCTTGCGTTTGTATTCGCTTAGGAACATGCCAAACAGCCGAAAATCCGTTCTTTGGGCGAAGGATTTTCGGCTGTTTTCCAAACTACAGAAGTAGCCTGTTGGACAGTTATTTGATTATGCTTTTCAGCTAAAAAATACAGCGATTGGAGCTGTCTCGCTTGTCACAACTTTCATTTAGGACGGACTTGGATTCGCCTCGTCCGGATTTTGCTCTTCGGATTCTTCTTCCGATTCCTCTGCAGAATCTTCGCTGTCAGCCGATTCTTCCGCATGGGAAGCAGGATCGTGCTCAGACGGCTCGATATTCAGCAGGTCGGAACCCTCTTCCAGCACACCATCTTCCGGAATCGCGAGGCATGGTTGTGTCGCGTAATATCCTTCTACCTCATCCTCGGTCAGATCGTTCTCTGGCAGAGTCCATACGGATACGCTGCCGCCATTAACCGGGAAGTTGGCCCAGCCGTCTTCCTCGATCTGTACATGGTGCTGACGATTGCGGGTCAGGTCGATCCAGATCTCGCCAGCACGTTCTTCACCGACGAACATCCGTTTTTCGCCTTCTTCGCCATTGGTCATTACGACTGCACACCCGGAACGTTCGATCTCGCTGCTGCCTCGGCGTACCCAGCCGATCGTGTTCGGATGATCAAAGTAATCTTCTTGATCACCATAGGATTTGTGGTAGCGGGCATACAGCAGGCAGTCCAGCATTTCCTTTTTGCCTGGAACCGGATTCTCGCCGCCGATACCGAAATAGTCACCATAGAATACACATGGATAGCCTTCCTGGCGCAGCAAAATAAGCGAGTACGCCAGCGGTTTGAACCAGTCTTCGATCCAGGATTCCAGGGCTTCATTCGGCTGGGAATCATGATTGTCGACAAAGGTTACGGCATGGGTCGGATGCGTCTGTACGAGCGTGTCGTTGAAAATCGTCGACAGATCGAACGAATTGCCCGATGTAGAAGCGGCATGCAGCTTGTAGTGCAGAGACACGTCGAACAGGTCAATCTGGTAATCGACCGTATCGAGGAATTCCTGACAGGCAGCCAGCTCCGGATTCCAGAACTCGCCGACGATGTAAAAGTCCTGTCCGCGCTTGCTGATCATCTCGCCGACAAAGTTACGGATAAATTCGTAATTGATATGCTTGATCGCATCCAGACGGAATCCGTCACAACGAGTCGTATCGATCATCCATTTGCCCCAGTTGACCATCTCGTCGCGCACTTCCGGCATATTGTAATCGATATTGGCGAACATGAGATAATCGTAGTTGCCGAATTCGTTATCGACATTTTCATTCCACTGCTTGTCCCCGTCAGCGATACGGAAAATTCCGGTCCGTCCCTCACGGTTATCATAGTCGGTTCCATTAAAATGATGATAATCCCACTTCATTGCAGAGTACGTATCACCGCGTCCGGGAAAAGTGAACTTGGTCCAGCCTTCAATCTCAAAAGGTTCAGAGATGACCTCTGTCCGATTGTTAGGATCGACCTCGACCACTTGAAAGACTTCCGTCTCATCCGCACCTGCTTTGTGGTTCATTACCAGGTCGATATACACGTTCATGCCGAGCCGATGACAGACAGCAATCGCATCCAGCAGTTCCTTTTTGGTACCGTACTTGGTGCCGACAGCGCCTTTTTGATCAAACTCGCCAAGATCATACAGATCGTAGATGCCATATCCGGTATCCTGCGGCGTATGTCCTTTGGTAACCGGTGGAATCCAGAGCGTCCCGATTCCAGCCTGCTTCAGCTCGGGAGCAATGTCCTGCAGCCTTTTCCAATGTGAACCATCCGCTTCGACATGCCACTCAAAAAATTGCATCATTGTTACATTGCGATTCATGTATACATCCCCTTTATTCCTCTATTCAAGCGGACGATCTGCCGACCAGGCAAGAGAAAGAGAGTGAATGACTCTCATAGCGCAGATCTGTCGTAGATGGCGTACGGCTGTGAGAAACATTACCCATTTAGTTATCAGAGCTAAACATATAACAGAAGTTTGATATTAAATTCTGCTAACGGGGAGAAGATGCAATAAAAACGTCATTTTAATCGACGAAAAGAACAGTAAATCACAGAATTCAGGACGTGGTGTTGAGATACGTATCTTCGAGTACATCCACCGTGTCACCATACTCGCGGATAATATGCACTTTGCCCCACGCACAGAGAGAATCCAGAATTGGCTGTAGACTCCAGCCATATTCGGTCAGCTCATATTCTACCTTGGGCGGGATAATATTGTAGGTGATCCGGTTAATGATTCCGTCTTCTTCCAGTTCGCGCAGCTGCTGGGTTAGCATTTTCTGGGTGATTTTTGGCATAAGACGTTTGAGTTCGCTTGTTCTTTTTTTGCCGTGGGTCAGATGACAGAGGATCACGGACTTCCATTTGCCTCCGATCACTTCAAGGGTAGCTTCTACAGAAATATTGTATTTTTTCACGGTTTCGGGCATGGTTACCTCCTGGATAAGCGCTTGGATCACAGCATGGTGCAGCTGCTGTCCGGGCGCATGGTTTGAAATCAAAGAAAAAGCCGGATCAGCTGATGCGTCAGCGGCTTGGGATGATAAAGCAAATGTAGGGTACAGGTACTTTTTGGTACCTACCATACTTAAAAGTACGTACTGTTCATCAGGTACCTCATGATTCATAATAGCATTTGCTGGCCGGCAATTCTAGAGGATCAAGGAGAACCCATGAATACACAACAGAAAAGAAGTACACTGGCATTGCTCGCACTGGCTATCAGTGCCTTTGCGATTGGAACAACCGAATTTATCAGTGTAGGACTGCTGCCGCTGATCGCCGGTGATCTGGATATCGGCATCTCGACAGCGGGACTTACTGTGACTTTATATGCGCTGGGGGTTACCTTTGGTGCGCCGATCCTGACTTCGCTGACGTCTTCGGTACCACGCAAAACGCTACTGCTGATCATTATGATCGTATTTGTGATCGGTAACAGTCTGGCTGCAATGGCGGACAGTGTGGCTCTGCTGCTGACCGCACGGGTCATCTCGGCACTGGCACACGGTATTTTTATGTCGATCGGTTCTACGATAGCGGCGAATCTGGTCGCAGAGAATCGGAGGGCAAGTGCGATCTCGATCATGTTCTCGGGTCTGACGATTGCTACTGTGACGGGAGTGCCGCTCGGTACCTTTATCGGGCAGCAGTACGGCTGGCGTACAGCCTTTATCGCGATTGTTGTTGTCGGTGTGATCGCGCTGATCGCGAACAGCCTGCTGATTCCTGCTCACCTGAGCAAAGGCAAGGCAGCAGCTTTTCGCGATCAGCTGCGCCTCCTGTCGAATGGCAGACTCGTTCTTTCATTGATTATTACAGCGCTGGGTTATGGCGGTACATTCGTTGTTTTCACGTATTTGTCTCCACTGCTGCATGATATTACAGGGTATCAGGTACCTACTGTGACGCTATTGCTGTTGTTTTACGGTATTGCGATTGCAATCGGCAATGTCATCGGGGGACGGGCAGCCAATCATCGTCCGGTGCATGCGCTGCTGATTATGTTTGTTATTCAGGCATTGGTATTGTTCCTGCTGCGATTCACCGCGCCGTATCCGGTGCTCGGGCTGATCACGGTGCTGCTGATGGGGCTGTTTGCCTTTATGAATGTATCCGGTCTGCAGGTGTATGTGGTTACGCTGGCAGAGCGGTATGTGCCGCAGGCTGTCGATGTGGCGTCAGCGCTCAATATTGCAGCCTTTAATGCCGGTATTGCGCTGGGTGCCTATCTGGGTGGACTGGTAGTGGATCATCTGGGATTGATTCATACGACATGGACCGGCGGCCTGATGGTGACGGCAGCTGTGATTCTGACCATCTGGGTTCGGCATTTGGAAAGTAAAGACGATTCGATTCAACACTCTGCAGCGCGAACAGCTGCAACACATATGGAGGGGTAAAGGAAATGACACAATCTACAACAATACCTGCTGCTATTCAGGACAAGGTACAGCTTCATAACGGGGTATCCATGCCATGGCTGGGCCTCGGCGTATTCAAGGTGGAGGAGGGCGAAGCGCTCGTACAGGCTATTCGTTCGGCAGTGAAGCATGGCTACCGGAGTATCGATACGGCTGCTATTTATGCAAATGAAAGCAGTGTCGGACAGGCGATCAAGGAAGTGATCGAGGAAGGTCTTGTCACCCGTGACGAGCTGTTCATCACCTCCAAAGTATGGAATGCGGATCTCGGATACGAAGAGACGCTGGCCGCTTATGAAGCAAGCTTGGACAAACTGGGACTCAAGCAGCTGGATCTGTATCTGATCCACTGGCCGGTCGCAGGCAAATACAAGGAAGCCTGGCGTGCGCTGGAGACACTGTACAAGCAGGGACGTGTACGTGCAATCGGCGTCAGCAATTTCCAGATTCATCATCTGGAGGACCTGATGCAGGATGCAGAGATCAAGCCGGTGATCAATCAGGTGGAGCTGCATCCCAAGCTGACCCAGATAGAGCTGCAGCAGTTCTGCGCCTTGCATGGCATCCAGCTGGAATCCTGGTCGCCGCTGATGCAGGGGCAATTGCTGGATCATCCGGTACTGCAGAATATTGCTGGTGCTCACGGCAGATCGATCGCCCAGATTATTCTGCGCTGGAATCTGCAGCGAGGTATTGTGACGATTCCCAAGTCGATCACGGAATCGCGGATTATCGAGAACGGCACGATCTTCGACTTTTCCCTGTCCGCGCAGGAGATGGAGCAGATCAGCGCAATAAACGAGAATGTACGCGTAGGTCCGGACCCGGATCATATTGATTTCTAAACTGCTACACAGGCGTGTATCCACCTGGATTCAGACACTTAGATACCCATCTTCATAAGTGCAACAAAAATCCCCTGCAGTCGTGTTCTGCAGGGGATTTATATCTATTGGGGTTAAAGGGGTGCCGAAATGCAGAGCGTAAGGGGTTTACGCTTCTTCTACATCAAAGCCGGCTTGTTTCCATGCTGCTGTACCGCCATCGATGTAAGCTACATCGGTGAAGCCCATCAGCTTCAGTGCATACGCGCCCAGTGCGGCTTGGCCGCCTGCACCGCAGGTTACGAGAACCGGACGGTTGCGATCGCTCAGACGCTCATCGCGCAGCTCAGCAGGTACACCCAGATCTGCACGGATCGGCAGCATGCCCAGGGAAATATTTACGCCGCTCGGGATCAGACCGCAGGCACCGGCATCTGCCGCATCCTGTACGTCAATAACGAGGGTGTTCGGATTGCTGTTGATTTTCTCGCGTGCTTCCTGGGAAGTTACACCCGGAACGTTGTTGCGAGCTTGTGTAACCATATCTGTAAATGTTAATGCCATGATTCATCATCCTCCTGAATTGGAATATAAGTATAAAATACCGACTATGTGACGGTGATGTTCAACCAAGTATATTTACCCAGAAATGGAAAGGATAAGTCAGGAAATGGATTCGCCAGCCAGTACTTTTTGAATATCGGCTTCGATTTCGGCAGGGTCGAGGCGAGATGGGTATTGCTTCACGACATTGCCGCTTCCATCCACCAGGAATTTGGCAAAGTTCCACTCGATATCGCCGGTACGGGATGGTTCGGGTGCAGCTTCTACGAGATGACGGTACAATGGATGCGCGTTGTCACCTTTGACATCTACTTTGGAGAATAATGGGAAGCTGACGCTGTAATTGACCTGGCAGAAATCCTTGATTTCCTCTTCGGTACCCGGTTCCTGTCCCATAAACTGGTTGCATGGGAAGCCCAGTACTTCAAACCCGGAATCCTTGTACGTATCGTACAACTTTTGCAATCCTTCGTACTGGGGAGTCAGACCACAGCCGCTGGCTGTATTCACAATCAGCAGTACCTTGCCCTGGTAATCCGCCAGAGACTTTTCTTGCTTATCGATCGTTGCAGCAGAATAATCATATACCGACATTATTTCATCTCCCTGCCTTTTTTTATTTTGCAAAATTATATTTTATCAAACATATTATAATTATACCTCAATATATGGCAAAGTCAAATAGAAGATCGATGCTGCAAAAGAAGAGATGAAGAGCCTTTGTCAGCAGAAGTCTGCTGGGAAAAAGAGGAATATAGGCCTGCTGCTGCGAATTAGTGATTATCCGTACGAATGACAAGGGAGGCTGCATGATGAAAATACTGGTATCCGGCTTTGAGCCATTTGGTGGACATACGATTAATCCGACAGAATATCTGCTGGAAGTGATTGCCGATCATAACTGGTCCGATTTGACACTGGAGCTGCGCACGCTGCTGCTGCCGGTACATTATGACGAGTGTGTCGAGCTGCTGATTCAGGCGGTGGAGGAGTTCCAGCCAGATGCCGTGATCGCCTGCGGACTGGCAGAAGGACGAACCGCGGTTAGTCTGGAGCGGATCGCCGTTAATATCAAAAGTGTAGAGCCGAGTGCCAGCTATGCGGATAATCGCAATGCCCGGCCGCAGGATGTACCGATACATGAAGGTGGACCCGATGGATTATTCGCGACCCTGCCGATCCGACGGATTACCGAGCGTCTCGTGGAGAATGGCATACCTGCCGAGATTTCCAACACAGCCGGCACCTTTATTTGCAACAATACCATGTATGGGATTCTCGATTATGTGCAGCAGCAGCGTCCGGGGGTACTGGCCGGCTTTGTTCATTTCCCGGCGTCGACCGAGATGGCGCTGCACAAGCCATCGCTGCCATCTTTGCCGATCAGTCTGATGTCACGTGCTCTGCAGCTGATTATCCGAACTACAGTGGAGCAGCTGCAGACAGATTCCGCTTCGGTATAGAGATAGGCTGTTCGAATACAGTTAACACATATTGACATGGCGTTTGATTGTAACTATACTGGTTACAACGGTGGTGATACAAATGAAACAAATCAGTACACGCTTCTCCATGGCCGTTCATACCCTGTCGCTGATCGATATGTGTCCGCTGGAATGTACCGGAGACTTTATCGCAGCCAGTGTAAATACGAATCCGGTCGTTATTCGCCGCATTATGAGCATGCTCAAAAAGGCCGGTCTGATCGAGGTTCGCGCCGGCGTGGGTGGAGCCTATCTGCTCCGCAAGCCGGAACAGATTACGCTGCTGGATATATACCGGGCAGTACATGCAGCAGATGAGAACCAGTTGTTTGGTATCCATGGCGATTCGAATATAGCCTGTCCGGTCGGCCGTAGTATCGAGCAGGTACTGCAGCAGGAACTTCTGGATGCCCAGCATGTGATGGAGCAGCGACTGGCCCGTACGACACTGGATCAGCTCAATGAACAATTTGCTATGACATCATCTTCAATAGAACAGTAAAAGCTCTTTATAGAGCTTTTATTTATACATCTGTTGTAACCGAATAGGTTATAACGAACAAAACAATCCATTCTAGGAGGAATAACAATGACTATTCTAGTAACAGGCGCAACAGGTAAACTGGGTTCCAAAATCGTGGAGAAACTGCTGCAGACCGTTCCGGCCGGCGAACTCGCTGTGAGTGTACGCAACCCTGCCAAAGCCGAGCATCTGCGCGCGCTGGGTGTAGATGTGCGTCACGGTGATTTTGATCAACCGGATACACTGGATCAGGCTTTTGCCGGCGTGGATCGTCTGCTGATCATTTCCGCCGATGGAGATAATGAGACACGTATTCGTCAGCACAATGATGCAGTCGCAGCGGCAGCCCGCGCCAAGGTGGGCTTTATCGCTTATACGAGCGTAACCAATGCGCAGGAGAGCAGCCTGATGCTGGCACCTGTACATCAAGCGACAGAGCAGGCGATTCTGGCGACAGGTATTCCGTATTCTTTCCTGCGTAACAACTGGTATCTGGAAAATGAATTATCTACGATACAGGCTGTACAAGCAGGCGCTCCATGGGTCACATCGGCCGGTTCCGGCAAAGTAGGCTGGGCGACGCAGGAAGATTATGCAGCTGCAGCCGCCGCTGTACTGCCTACTGGACATGAGAATACCACATACGAATTGTCCGGTCCGCTGCTGACACAGGATGAGCTGGCTGCTGCTGTCGGCACGGTGCTGGGCAAGGAAGTTACGGTGCAGCATGTAGATGATGATACGTATGCAGAAATTATGAAAAGCGCCGGTCTGCCGGAATTCCTGCTACCGATGCTCGTAGGTATTCAGCAGGGTATCCGTGAAGGCCAGCTGGAGATTGCCCACAGTGACTTTGAACAGCTGCTGGGTCGTCCGGTCACTCCGGTAGTTGAAGCACTGCGTCAGCTTGTTGCACAGTAAGCTTCAATTATCTTCGATATCATCATGAATGAAATAGTATACAGACCAAATAAAAGCCGCATCATATCGCCGGATGATCTTACGTCCGGTAATACGATGCGGCTTTTTTATTATGAAGACCAGTTTCATTCGCTTTTGTGAAAATAGGGAATAGAGGATCGATCTCTATCGATGATGTATTTTCATCGAGTAGAAGAGCGGGCTCTTCGCCGGCTGCTAGTCAGGCGGATCGTCCAGGCAATCACAACCCAAATCAGGCTGATTCCCATCAGCGGAAACATCATCAGTAGCGGGATATCGATAATGGCGCCAATCGGATCCGGATAAATAATCTGGGAAATCCATCCGGGCAGGATGGCAGCCAACGCGAGCGTGAACAGAACGCCGCTCCCGATCCATGCTTTGCGGGACCAGCGGAGCGCAAGCAATACCAGCAGCAGCAGTACGGCCAGTTCCAGCAGCCAGATGATGCGGAACAATGGATCAGAGAATGCTGTTGCAGGATTAATAAGCCACACAGGCTGCACCTCCTTCCGGATAAAATGATAGAACGCCTGCTGTATGTCCGTCATCGGTTATATTGTGATTGATCCTATCATGACCGTGCGTGATTCATGCAGCAGCCTTTCTTCTCAACATGAGGTGAGCAGCAAGCTTATTAATCTTCGAATGTAATTACGATTTTGCCTTTGGCATGATGCGTCTCGCTCAGTTCATGGGCTTTACGCAATCCTTCTTCGGAGAAAGGAATCTCGGTGCCGACAATTGCGTTGACTTTGCGCTGCTCCATCAGCTGACCCAATTCCTGCAGCTGCTTGCCATCCGGCTGCAGCCAGATCGACTTGGCCGTGATATTCATTTCGCGGGCAATATCCTCGTCCGGCTGTCCTACAATAGAGATGAGGCGTCCGGTATCGCGCTTGAGTACTTTGAAGCTGTCTTTTTGAATATCGCCGCCCATCGTATCGAAGACCAGATCAATATCGGACAGTACCTCGGCAAAATTGGTCGCTTTGTAATCGATCACTTCATCCGCGCCGAGAGACTTGAGGAATTCGGCATTTTGAGCGCTGGCTGTAGTAATAACATGCGCCTGTGCATTTTTGGCGAGCTGGATTGCCAGACTGCCGACACCGCCTGCACCGGCGTGGATCAGTACTTTTTCGCCGGCTTTGAGCTGTCCATGATCGAACAGTGCCTGCCATGCTGTCAGACCGGCAAGCGGTACAGAAGCAGCTTCCTGATAGCTGATAGCTGGTGGCAGCGGTGCGAGCAGATGATCATCTACCAGCGTGTATTCGGCATACGTACCGAACCGGGTGGTGTCCGGACGGGCGAATACCTTGTCGCCGATTTTCCATTCGGTAACAGCCGAGCCGACTTCGGTAATCACACCGGCGGCATCCCAGCCGAGAATAATCGGGAACTCCCAGTCCATCATATCTTTCAGATAGCCTGCACGCAGCTTCCAGTCAATCGGATTGATGGAGGTTGCCTTGAGCTTGACGACAACCTGGTGTTCAGCCGGTACCGGATGGGGTACTTCCATTTCCTTGAGTTGATCTTTATCTCCGTATTGTTCAATAACGATGGCTTTCATGATAGACCTCCTTAGATAGTAACGATAAGAGTATAGTGATGATAAGGGTGATGAAATATTCTCTTTACATAACATACCCATTTCTCAGCTTTGCCAACGCACCTACAGACAGAACAAGCGTTCAAATTCGTTTTTAGATGAAGTGAAAACAGGAATACCGTGAGGGATTTCACGGTATTCTCTGGATACAACAGCTTTTGCAATTAGTGAGATTGTACATTCGGAGCCGAGAAGGATCGAGAACGATAGCTTTCCGGTGAGCAGCCGACAATTTCTTTGAATACCCGGCTAAAATGAGGCAGCTGCTTGAAGCCGGACAGCCGGCTGATCTCGGTGATTGACAGCTCGCGCTGATAATGCAGCAGCAGCCGTGCCTGACTGATCCGCCGATGATACAAATATTTGAAAATGGTCATGCCTGTCCATTCCTTGAATAATGAAGTGATATAGGCGCGGGAGAGGTGCAAATGCTCCGCAATCTGTTCCAGTGTAATCTCATGCATGTAGCAGGTCTCGATATAATCAAGAATATGCTGAACGTACAGCTCCTTGCCGGCTCGGCTGCTGTCCTTCTGCTCTTCCTGGCAGCGGCTGGCGAGCATGGACAGCAGCTCGCACAGCTTGAGAATAAAGCGAAAAGAAACGTTGCCCTGTTCCTCCAGCGGCAGCACAGCCAGCTGGGCCAGCAGCTGTTCCAATTCCGGCTGTTCCTCACGGCTCAGTGAAATGCGGCGGTTACCGGACTGCTCAAAAGGCAGCAGCAGTCCGCCAATATGTTCCGGCCGGATATATTCATGCAGCAGGGTCGGATCGAAATGGAGCGTCGAGCGCACATAGGGATGATCCGGCTCCGGGTGTGGACGGTGGAGTGTACGTCCATGCATCAGGAGTACATCGCCCGGACGCAGATGATAGCTGTGCTCACCAATAATATAAGTACAGATACCTTCATGGAAATAATAAATCTCATACTGCAGATGGGAATGAAACCCATCGACCGCCGGGGGATGAAAAGGTCCGGCTGACCGATATCCGTAAGTAATCGCATGATCCATCCGCATCGTCTCCGGCATGGGAAAAACATCTCCTTTTCGGTAGCGTTTACATAAGTTGCTTTCATTGTATCACTACCGAGGAGAAAGGGGGCAGCAGGACCAAGCCGATTCTGTATGATTTTAGAAGATAATCCAATAATCAGTTTGTCGTATAGCGTCCATATCCCAAAAAACAGCGTAGCCACTCCATAGGTGCTGCAGTGGCTACGCTGTCCTGTTTTATCTATTATAATGCAGCCTGCCAGTAATTGCTTGAGGTGTACCAAAGCCAAGCAGACCGTCCGGCTGATCCCATGCCTTTTGCTGGGCGAGCAGGCACAGTTCGGCTGCCTTGAAAGCATGCTCCTGGGTCATTGCCGTCTCGGTCCGATCCAGTACATCGCGAATCAGCTGACCGAAGAAAGGAAAGCCCACTTTGCCGGTAACATTAAAATGGTATTCGCCCTCATGATTAACCAGATATACATGATCCCGTGCAGGATCGCGGGCGATATCAATGTATTTGCGCAGTTCAATATAACCGTCGGTTCCAAGCAGCAGTGTTCGTCCATCGCCCCAGGTGCCCAGACCGTCCGGGGTGAACCAGTCCACCCGTACATAGCCGGAAGCCCCACTATCGCCGGTCAGGGAAATTTCGCCAAAGTCCTCGAGCTCGGCATACTGTGGATGATTGAAATTAGCGACCCGGCTATGATTGATTATCGCATCAGTGGAGGAAGTGAACGTTAGGAACTGTTCGATCTGGTGGCTGCCGATATCACAGAGGATGCCCCCATACTGCTCCCGGCGGAAAAACCAGTCCGGCCGCTTGTCCGCTACCAGTTGATGCGGACCTGTACCCATCAATTGCACGACTTTACCGATCGCTCCCTGATGGATCAGCTGCTGGGCATAGACGGCACTCTCCACATGCAGTCGTTCACTGTAATAGACCGTGTATTTGCGCCCTGTACGCGCCGCCTCGATTCGTGCCTCGATCAGCTGCTCCATCGTTGTAAATGGAGCCTTGTCGGTAAAATAGTCTTTGCCCGCCTGCATCACCCGTACGCCCAGTGGTCCACGCTCGGATGTGATTGCTGCGGCGGCGACGAGCCGAATCGCATCATCCTGCAGAATCTCCTCCAGCGACGAAGCGATTCGGGCTTCCGGATACTGCTTGTGAAAGGAAGCGATTTTCCGCGGATTGCGGTCGTAGATCCATTTGACCGTCGCTCCGGCTTCGACCAGACCTGCACACATCCCGTAAATATGCCCGTGATCCATAGCAGCCACCGCGATCTGGAATTCTCCCGGCCCACAGACAGGTTCGCTCTGATACGCCGTGGTCGGTGCATAAAACATGCCGTCTTTGCTCATTGTGATGCGCCTTCCTTTCTGTGATGCGAATGGTTATTTATACGTATTGCTCATATCGGCAGGCATGGATTCCTGACCGGCCGCATCCCCGGCAAAAGAAGATTCTTCCCGGCGCCGGGCCAGATGGTCTTCAAAGCGCTGTTCGTCGATCGGCAGCGTCACCCAGTCATCTTCCCAGGTCGATAGCAGCATCGCATTGGACAGCGTTAGCCCGCGTATGCCTTCTGCTCCGGGAGCAATGAGCGGGGTGCCTTCGCGAATTGCTTCGATCCAGTTGCGGATAATGCCGGGATGCCCGGTCTCTGTCTCTTCGATCGGAATATCGCACTGCCAGCACTCGGGATGTCCGAATGCGCCTTGATAGCGTTCGTTGAATACAGGCTCCGGTTCCCGCAGCCGCCAGAAGGTCAGCCGATCGTGCTCAATAACGATTTTGCCGCGATCACCGGTTACTTCAAATCGGTTGGTTCCGGGATATTCACCGGTTGTGGTTATAAATACCGCCGAAGCGCCATTCTCGTATTCGGCATAGGCGGTCACATCATCTTCCACTTCAATATTCCGGTAGCGTCCGAATTGGCAAAAGGCGCGGATGCGCGATGGCATCATTCCCGTGGTCCACTGCAGTAGATCCAGCTGATGCGGACACTGGTTGATCAGCACACCGCCGCCTTCTCCGCTCCAGGTTGCCCGCCAGCCGCCGGAATCATAATAACTTTGCGCCCGGTACCAGTTGGTTATAATCCAGTTCAGCCGCCGGATCTCGCCCAGTTCACCGCTTGCGATCAGATCGCGCAGCTTGCGATAGACCGGATTGGTCCGCTGATTGTACATAATGGCAAATACGCTCTCCGGTGCCGCAGCCGCTGCATCATTCATCTCCTGCACTTCCCGGGTGCTCACGCCGGCAGGCTTCTCCACGAGTACATGCAGACCATGATGGAAAGCCGAAATAGCCTGTCTGGCATGATCCTTGTGCGGAGTCGCCAGCAGCACCGCATCGACCGTGCCGGACTGCATCAGCTCCTCCGGGTCATTCCAAAAAGCGACCGATACCGGCAAATGTTCCCGGCTCCATGCTTCCATCGATGCCCGCATATCACATACAGCGGTCAATTCCGCACCGGGGATAGAGCCGGATAACAGGGTGCGAGCATGGGTACTGCCCATATTGCCGATGCCGATAACGGCGACGCGTACATTGCTTGTCATAACGGTTAGACCTCCTGTCCATGCTGCTGCAGTTGTTCGCGGAATACATTGGCAAAATGCTGCAGCATCTCTGCCGAACCGAATTGTCCGCTAAAATCCTCCACACCCAGATAGCCGTCATATCCGGCAGCAGCCAGATCGGCAACGAGCTGTGTCCAGGATACGCTGCCTTCCAGCAGAGGCATCCACTCACATTGCCAGCGGCCATCGCTGCTGCGTATCCATCCGGCATTTTTGATATGCACATGAGCCAGATACGGACCGAGCAGCTGGATACCCATCAGATAATTCTCGTACCCTTCATGTACCAGATTGCCAGGATCATACAACACGCCGACATGAGCCGGATTCAGATGTCCAACCAGCCGCATCGCGAGCGAAGCACTTGGCGCAATCGTCTCATGATGGGTCTCGACCAGTGCCTTGATGCCATATTGGCTCGCCATTTCCTGAATACTGGACAGGTAACGAACCGCTTCGGTCTCCAGATCTTCATAATGGCGCTGCCTATCGTAACGGGGCACACCCACACGCATCATCGTTGCTCCCAGCTGCTGTGCCGTATCAAAAGCCTGATGGGCTTTGTCCAGATCTCCGCATTTTAGGTAAGGGACGAGAGCAATCGATCGCATCCGTTCCTGCTCAACAGCCAAGCGAATCATCTGCAGCCTTTCGCTGGACATATCCGGGTCTAGTGAACAGCGATTATGCCGCCAATAAGAAGGAGACTCTTCGGCCGCATCTGCGGGTATACCGGCATATCGCCATTCGATCCCTTCGATTCCGGCAGCAGCTGCAGCCGTGATTAGCTGCTCCGGTGTCAGATCGGGTGTACATACGGTAAATACGGATAATTTCATCACCAGTTATCATCTCCTCGGTATCCGGGATTTCGTGATCAAACGGGAATTCAGCAGTAATAGCGTGTCATGAGTCCTGTGATTGTTCCAGTCATTTAGGTTGTGTATCCCGGCATATTTGCAATCGCTTTCAGACAAGTGCATTGTAGCATGACGGCAGGTGGGCGGACAGATGGTACAGTGAATAGTGGCGTTGCAGATAAATAACGGTACCAAAGCCATACTGTCAGATAAATAGAGAGGCAGCTGCCAGAAAATACGAATAATTTCGACACTCCGGCGGTACCAGCACATCAATGCCGCCGAAACGGGGTACTATATTAAAAGTAAATGAACCAGCGTCACGGATACGTCCTAACCGGATGAACCCGATACAGAGGAGGAACCCTTTAATGGCACAAATGAAAGCAGTAGGACTCACACGCTATCTTCCGATCAAACAGCAGGACAGTCTGCAGGACCTGCAGATTCCAAGGCCGCAGGCGAAGGGACACGATCTGCTTGTTCAAGTGCAGGCCATTTCGGTAAATCCGGTGGATACCAAGCTCCGTGCGCCCAAGGACAAAGTAGAGCCGGAGCCGGTTATACTGGGCTGGGATGTCGCCGGTATTGTAGAAGAGATTGGCGAGCAGGTACAGGGATTCCAACCGGGAGACAAAGTGTACTATGCCGGAAGTGTCACCCGTCCCGGTGGCAACAGCGAATATCATCTGGTAGACGAGCGGATTGTAGCACATCAGCCCCAGTCACTGGATTATGGAGCTGCGGCAGCACTGCCGCTTACTTCGCTGACTGCCTGGGAAGGAATTCATGACCGGCTCGGTATACCGGAAGATCCTGCAGCCAATCAGGGCAGGTCTATTCTGATTATCAATGCGGCCGGTGGCGTAGGCTCGATCGCTACCCAGATTGCCCGTCATGCCGGTCTCACGGTGATCGGTACAGCCTCTCGCAGCGAGACGACCCGGTGGGCACTCGATCATGGTGCTCATCATGTGATCAATCATAGAGAATCATTCCGGCCGCAGCTGGAGCAGCTCGGTATGCCGGAAGTGGATTATATTTTTTGTCTGAATCATACCGATCAGCACTGGGAGACGATGGCTGATGTGATTGCTCCGCAGGGCCGAATCTGTTCGATTGTGGAGACCGAGCAGCCGCTTGATCTAAATCTGCTCAAAGACAAAAGTGCCTCGTTCGCATGGGAGTTCATGTTTACCCGTGCCAAATACGGTACTGCCGATATGCAGCGCCAGCAGCAGATTCTCCAAAAAGTTGCCAAACTGGTGGATCAGGGCATTTTCCGTACCACCGAATCCGAGCGTCTGCAGCCGATTCATGCCGCGCATCTGCGCCAGGCTCACCAGCAGCTGGAATCCGGCAGTACGATTGGCAAGGTCGTTCTGGCGGGCTGGCAGTAGAGAAGATAGTGGAACCGATAACGTATACGTATAGTCAGAGGAGGAGCCCTTGTTATGAAAAGGATGTCCGCAGATCATCCTGTCGCGATATATATGAAAAAGCGCATCAATGAATATTATGAGAGCCCAGATCCGGAGATTAATGTTCTGCTGGACGAACGCTGTATCGTTCTTCATTTGAAAAACTTTATCGGACCGCGCATGGAAAGTATTGTACAGCAGCAGGAGGACCCGGATGTATTCCGTACCCTGCGGGAGCTGATGATGGAATATACGCTGCAGAGCTTCACCAGAGATATGAAAGAGCAGTTTGGCATCAAGGTCAAGGATGTGTATTACGACTGGGAAGAACGTGATTTCTCGGGAATGATCGTGGGACTGCTGGAGGAAGATGCTTTTGCAGAGACGGTGGAGACATATCCCCATCAGTATCAGGTTCATGAGCGAACCAATGAGATTACGAATAGTGTACAGCGGGTGCCAGACAGGGTGTACAGCTTCTGGATGGATGACCAGCTGCTCATTATCGTGCGTGACGGTTTGTTGATTCCGCTTGAAAAAGAGCTGCTGCGTCAGGGTGAAAAAGAACTGCTGCGCAAAACAAAACGCGTATTGGAGCGCAAGGAATTTCTGTATCACAGCCAGATTCCCGAGATTATCGGACTTGAACTCGAAGCGATTTACCTGGACTGGCAGTTTGACCATGACCGTAGTGTACTCGTATATCAATTCAAATAAGGAGGACTGAAATGAACAGCAAAGATCAGCAGACCAAGGCCACGATCCGCAAAGCAGCCGATCAGGCTTTTGACAACGAAATGGATGAGATTAATCGCCAGATGGAAGAAGAAGTCATGATTGCACTGGTCGGTGATGTCAACGCCGGCAAGTCATCGACCATCAACCAGATTATCGGGGACGAAGTTGCCGGTGTCGGGGCCGAGCCGGGAGAGACCACACAGATTCGTCCGTATCCTTATCGGGAAAAGATTATATTGATCGATACACCGGGGCTGAACGATGTGAATATTAGCAATTCCAGCGTAACCCGCGATTATTACCGCAAAACCGATGTAGTTCTGTTTTTCCTGAATGCTGCCGGGACCGTATTCTCCGAAGCAGAGCAAAAGTCGCTGGAAGCGCTGGAGAAAATTAATACGAATATACTGATCGTGCTGAACAAGATCGATGCTGCCGACGAGATCGATCGTCTGGTGCGGCGTATCCGTCAGGAGACAGGAGACCGCTACGAAGTGATCCCTATTTCATCCCGTACCGGGCAAAATATCGACAAGCTGCGCGGCAGTATCCTCGATATTCTCAAAAAAAAAAGTAAGGACATTTTATTCGCCCGCACGATCAAGGAAAAGTCCTCTACCGCCAACAAATGGATTATCGGCGCAGCCACATCGGCAGGCGCGATCGGCGCTGCACCGATACCTGGAGCGGATATTATCCCGCTGACTGCGATACAGATTGGCCTGCTGACCCGTCTGGCAGCACTATATGAGCGTCCGATCAGCCGCGAGACGGCCAAGGAGATCGTGATTGCTTCGATCGTCGGCAATATGGGGCGAACCCTGTTTGCCCAGATCAGCAAAATCTTCCCCGGTGCAGGTTCTGTTGTCGGTGCAGGCGTAGCGGGATCGGTTACACTGGCACTCGGTTATTCGGTTAAATATGCCTATGAACGTGGCATTGATGTAACGCCGGAAAGTATAAGTCGTCTGTACCGCAAATTCCGTGACAAGGTCAAGAAAAAGGATGACCTGCCTGCTGTCGAGGAGGAAGACCGCAAGCATCGATAATTCGCCGTATACTGGTCTTAACGGTATTACAGCTTATTTTATAAACCGCCTGAAACCCGAACTGCCTGTGCACAGTATATGAATAGCAAGTAGACGATGAAAGGCTGGTTATGGATTGAGAGCATTACAGCGAATGAATGGACATATCCAGCGCTGGCTGCAGGAGCGCCATTTCAGACCCGGGCAGCTGATCAGGAATCGCTACCGGATCGTCGGTCTGCTGGGTACGGGCAGCTACGGTGTAACTTATCGATGCGATGACCTGGTGACCGGCGCTATCTGTGTATTGAAAAGGGTGCATCCACTGCGCGGCGGACAACGCCGTGCGGAGTTGATCTACGACCGCGAATTTCAGGCGATGACCCGGCTGCAGCATGAACGGGTGCCGGATCTGCTGGAATCTTTTACTTATCAAGGCCAGCACTGCCTGACGATGGAATATATGCAGGGACTGAATATCGGACAGCTGCTGTTCGAAGAAGAGCAGACTTTTACCGAGCAGGAATCATTGCAGCTAATCCATCAGCTGCTGGATATTGTAGAGATGATGCATAAGCAGGGAATGATCCACCGGGATATCAGTCTGTCCAATGTGCTGCTGCATGAAGGCAGGGTACAGCTGATCGACTTTGGACTGACCTGGCGCGAGGAAGAGCCGCCGGCACTTGTACAGGAACTGGACGAGCTGGTCAGCGGCGATGAACAGGAAAAGCGCATCCGGCGCCGCCTGGATGCGAGCAGCGACTTTTATGGAATCGGGCATCTGCTGCTGTATCTGCTGTACAGTACGTATGATGATGCTGATGATGCCCAGGCGGATAACGAGCAGGAGAGAAGCTGGGAGCAAGAGCTGCAGCTGCATCCTCGTACCCGGCAGATGCTTCGCAGACTGCTGCTGATTGATTCGCCCTATGTACACATAGCCGAGATCCGGTCGGAGATCGAAGATATTCTGGCAGATCAGCCGCACCCACAGTAGTCGCAACGAAAATACAAGAACGCTGCTGCTCGGATATATAAATGCGCCGCCGGCGCTTGGATGCCAAGCGCATTGCCTTACTTCTGTGATGTTCAGCCCTTGTTCGGGCTGGATGAACACGATCCTTGTGAGCATAACAACAGCCCCTTCCTGAATTAGTGAAGGGGCTGTTTGTGCTGTGCAATTGGCTATTTTATGCATTGGCAAAAGGGCTATATCTTAGCTGCTGCTGTAAGAGCTGCTGCCGCGCTTGCGCCTGTAATGTCCATGACCATATTGATTATGTGAGCTTCCTTTGCGACTGTAACGGTCGCTACTGCTATACGAACGGTGACGGCGGTGGCCTGAACCTGATTTGGACTTGAGTACCTGATTAAGAATACTTTTGATAAGACCCATCTGAGTAACCTCCTTCCGTTTTCTTATCCTCTACATACGTATCCGGTTGTTCGGCGGTTTCGGTTTTTTTGGTAAAAGAAGCTGAAAAGATACAAAACAAACGTTTTGCAATACATGTATAGAAATATCGCTTAAAATTTAATTTTTAGTGATTCAAATGTCGAAAAATAGGATATACTTAATTAACTAGGTCAAAATAACTGGTTCCTAAGTTGTATAAAAGGATGTGGATTTTGCTTATTGTGTGAATATTGATCTACTGTTGTACTGACAAAAAGAGAGAATAGGTTATCAAAGATGGCGTAGTCTTTTTAAATACTATTACCGAATAAGGAGTTACTGTACTGTATGAATGTTATAAAAAAAGGTGTGGAAAGCCTATCTGCCCGTATTCTGGGCATTGCGGCTTTGTGTATTATTGTCCCGATGGTGCTGGCAATGGTGACGGTGGGGTATACGGTGACCCGTTCGTATGAACAGGCGAATACCCAGTCTTTGGCAGCGATTGCCCAGGAAAAGTCGAAAGAACTGAATATGGTGATCAAGTCCCAGGTCGCTGTAGCGGATGCGATTGTAGAAGATCCGTATAACGTGGACTTTTTTAATAATCTAAATACAACGGGTAAAGGAAATCCGGAGCAGTTCCAGCGGATTCAGGAAAATATCACCGAGAAGCTGGAAGAGTCGAATGGGCTCTATGAGAATATTTTCTTTTCCCATGACGGCAAGATTTATATGGATGGTATCAATGGCAATTCGGTAGGTCACGAGCTGACTGCCCAGACCGATCCATGGTATCCCAAAGTACAGCAGAAGCCGGGCCCTTTTATGAGCGACATTATGGTGTCTCCGGTATCCGGCAGCACAGTTATCGTCGTCGGTAATGTACTTGGCGGCGATGATGCAGATGAACAGGAAGAAGCGGCCGGTAGCGATTCACTGAATGTTTTTGGAGCGCCGCTCACTGTGAACACACTGCTGCAGGATGTAGTTCAGCAGGATGGAGACAGTATGCTGAATACTGTAGTTATCAACAAAGCAGGCCTGATCATCGCTTCGGCGAACAAGGATCAGATTATGAAAACAGACCTGAGCAAGCTGGATTCCGGTACACTGTACAAGCAGATCCAGTCTCAGGACAAAGGCAGCGGATTTATCACCATGAACGGTGAACGCTATATGGCTTCTTATGTAAAAGATAAAGATCTGAATGTGGATATCATCTCCATGCAGCCGGTAAGCATCTATATGGATCGTGTGCATTCCATGATTACTACGATGATTATCATTACAGTCATCAGTCTGATTCTGGCAGCGATTGTACTGTTCCTGGTCGTGCGCAGTATTGTGCGTCCGGTACAGCTGGCTTCCCAGCAGCTGGAACGTATGTCCAAAGGCGATTATTCGCATATTCTGCCGGATAAATACAAGCAAAGCGCAGGCGAGACAGGTGTGCTGATCCGCTCTATGGATGCGATGCAGCAGTCCACACACCGTATGATCCAGGCGGTAAATGCCGAGATCAACCAGCTGCGCGAAGCGAGCAGTCATGCCAAAGTAGGCTTTATGGATATGAACCAGAAGCTGCAGGATGTATCGGCGACTACGCAAAATATGTCTGCCGGTATGGAACAGACTGCTGCCTCTTCCCAGGAGATCAGCGCTTCGACGATCGAATTCGAAAAAGCAATCGAGTCAATCGCTGTAGGTGCACAGGAGGGAGCCGAACAGGCAGGTGTGATCAACGAACGTGCCGGCTCACTGAAAAGCAAGCTGGATGAATCGATTGCAGCGACCACTGTGGTCTACAATGATGTCAAAGCCGGTCTGGACGAAGCTCTGGCCCAATCCCAATCGGTTGAAATGATCAAATCGCTCAGTGAGTCTATTTTGCAGATTACCAAGCAGACCAATCTGCTTGCACTCAATGCCTCGATTGAAGCAGCGCGTGCAGGTGAAGCCGGCAGAGGATTCTCCGTGGTAGCCAACGAAATCCGCAATCTGGCCGATGCTTCCAAAGATACGGTTGGACAGATTCAGGGCATTACCGATCAAGTCGTGAACTCGGTTAACAATCTGCAGAAGTATACGGCCCGCCTGATGGAATTCCTGGTGACCGAGATCGGCGCAGACTATCAGATGATGCAGGAGACGAGCAAATCCTACCTCGACGATGCCGGTTATATCGACCGTATGGTTAGCGAATTCAGCGCAACCAGCGAAGAACTGAGCGCATCTGTGCAGAATCTGGCGCAGGCGATTAATGAGATTTCTATTTCCAACAATGAGTCCGCCGACGGCACCGAAGAGATTGCCGGAGCTACGCAGGCTGTACTTGATAAAGCCAATGAAGTATCTATCGAAGCGATCAAAACGAGCGAGAGCGCAGAACGTCTCGGAGCACTGGTGAGCCAGTTCAAGTTCTGATCGGTCATGATCCGATTGCAGGATCGAAATTATAATTATTCAGTATGCTGTGCCAACCAGTCAGCTGGAGCCAGACAAAAAAGACACTCTGATCTATACAGAGTGTCTTTTTTGTAGGCTATTGCTTGATACGACAGCAAACGTCCGAATCGGTTACTTCGTTATATTTATATGATTATAGCTCGTATATCATACAAAAGTTGTTGATACTTAAATCATAATAAATATTTATGACTATACAAATGCAAAAATAACCTTCGATATTATAACATTTTCATTATGCAATATTTCCTTTAAAATTCAATAGATGCATAAATTTGCTGTTATATGAAATTAATTTATTATGCATTCAAATGAAGGAGGAAATACATTGGTACAAAAATTAAACAACAAATCTCTACATACTCCCCGGTGGCTTCTCACTGCTGTTCTCTGCATCGGTCTGGGCACCGCACTTCAAGCTCCCTCAACCCAGGCAGCCAGCAATTATCCCGATCCCATGCAGGGTCTGACCGGGTTTGCAGGTAATGCCAAAAATGAATATGGACAATCCAAATCAGCGGTGACAGGTGGTAATGGAGGCGCTGTAGTTACGGTAAATACACTGGATGAACTGAAGCAGCAGGTAGGGGATACCCAGAGAAAAACGGTTATTGTAGGCAGAAATATTAGTTCTTCCGGCAAAGCGCTGGTTAACCTGGGAGCCAATAAAACAATTGTTGGCGCTTACAATAATAACAAGCTGACCAATGTGTATCTGACAACAACCGGCAGTTCAAGCAATATAATCTTCAAAAATCTGGTGATTGCTCATACGGCAAATATTAACGAAAACAATGATATTCCGCTGTACATTAACAATGGACAGAATTATTGGGTCGATCATGTTACGCTCGAAGGTCACGGATACGATCCAAATGGACATGATCTGGATAAATTGATGTATGTGGGCAGCGGAGCAGATTATATTACCATCTCCAACAGCAAATTCACCAATCATCGCTATGGTCTGATCCTGGGATGGCCCAACGATGACGATGCCAGCGTAAAACAATATACCGGCCTGCCGCATCTGACAATGACCAACAACTATTTCAATAACGTCTATACACGCGCTCCCGGTCTGATGCGTTACGGTTATTTCCATGTCAAAAACAACCTGATCCAAAACTTCAAACTGGGCTTCACTGTAGCGACCAATGCCAAAATTTATTCTGAAGGCAATGCGTTTAATGCAGATGGCAACAGCGCAATCATCAATGTTGATCCAAGTACCAAACTGAGCGGCCAATTCAAGGATACCGGTTCGTCCCCGGCGATTACATCCAATCTGCCGGTAACTTCCTGGAAGCCGTCCAGTAACTACTCTTATTCCGTAATGAGTCCTGCTGCTGCCAAGCAATATGCTCTAAGCTATGCAGGCGCACAAAACACAGCTCTGCAGTATCCGTAATCTCTCGGCCTGGACTGTTCTATTATTAAAAACGACCATACTGTCCGGATATTATGCCGGATGGTATGGTTATTTTCTATTGGCTATATACACAAATTAACGTATTCTGCCGATAAACAAAAAGGGAATACTGGTGCAAGGATAGGGGTAATCTACGGACCCGAGGTGTTTTATCCATGCAAATCTCATCCACTTCTTCAGTGGCCTATACGTCAACCCAATCCACCAGTAATACATCCGCGCTGGAAAAACAGAAAACAGCGTTGGAAGCACAGCTCAACAAATTGCAATCCAGTACAGACAAAAAAAGTACAGATAGTGAACAGCAAATCAAACAGATTCAACAGCAGATCCAGCAGCTTGAACGCCAGATCGCCCAGGCCAGCAAAAGCTCCGGCTCTGATTCATCCGACAGCAGCAGTTCTTCATCCACGGACTCTACCGATTCCACTAAGTCTGCCCAGCAGGCTGCACTGGAAGCTCTGAAGAAAGTGCAGGAAGAGAACCAGAAAGCACAGGAAAAGCAGCAGGCACAGGCTAATCGCAGCCTGGCAGATATGGGAATTGGCAGCCGCTTCGATATGAGCATCTAGACCCGAGTCTGCATCATAGATCCGAATGGATTGTTCTACGGAAAAGCCGAATCGAAGAGTTCAAGCCAGATTAAAAAGCCAAAAGCCGTCCACCTTGGGGACGGCTTTTTTGTGCAGGCTGCAGAGGGATAGAGCGATCCGCTTGGTAATTGTGAACGAACGTTAACGTTTGGTGTGATCTCAATCACTCATGATTCCATACAATGGGAATAGAATTTGAGATATCTGAAATTAATATTAATTTGCGAATATTATCGAATAGGCTTAGGCTGGGCGGTATGATCGTCGATACACTGCTGTAGTCGCAGAGCAGCAAATGACCAAAACCAAGGGAGCGATTAATATGCTGGATACCCATACCATTAACGTGATCAAATCGACTGTACCTGTATTGGAGACCGAAGGGGTACATATTACCAAAAGATTCTATCAGACCATGTTCGAAGCTCATCCCGAGCTGCTGAATATTTTTAACCATGCCAATCAAAAGCAGGGACGGCAGCAGGTCGCGCTGGCAAATGCAGTTTATATGGCGGCACTGCATATCGATCGGCTGGAAGAGATTTTACCTGTAGTCAAACAGATTGCCCACAAGCATCGCAGTCTGGGAATCCGTCCGGATCAATATCCGATTGTCGGCAAATATTTGCTGCAGGCGATCCAGGATGTGCTTGGTGAAGCGGCTACGCCGGAGATTCTGGATGCATGGGCCAAAGCCTATGGCGTTATCGCAGATGCTTTTATCGGGATTGAGCAGGAGATGTATCAGGCGGCCGAGCAGCAGCCGGGTGGTTGGGAAGGATTCCGTGCCTTTACTGTACAGCGCAAAGAGCGGGAAAGTGCAGTGATCACCTCCTTTTATCTGGTGCCGCAGGATGGCGGCGAACTGGCTTCATTCGAGCCGGGGCAGTATATCAGCGTCAAGGTACATGTACCGGGACAACCGTATGAACAGATCCGCCAGTACAGCCTGTCGGATGGTCCGGGGCAACCGTATTACCGGATCAGTGTAAAGCGCGAAGACGGCGATGATGTGCGTCCGGCTGGACAGGTGTCGGTCTATCTGCATGAGCAGGCGCAGGAAGGAGATGTACTGTATCTGTCCGCGCCGGCAGGAGACTTCCAGCTGCAGCGCCAGCACGGTCGTCCGGTCGTGCTGATCAGCGGCGGCGTGGGTCTGACTCCGATGATGAGTATGCTGCGCTCGCTGGCTGCCGAGCAGCCGCAAGCAGGTATTACCTTTATCCATGCAGCATCCAACAGCGAGCTGCACGCGATGCGCCGTCAGGTGGAGGAGATTGCCAGCGAATGTCCGGGATTGTCTGCGTATTATTGTTACAGCACGCCGACCGAGCTGGATCGCCAGAATGCGGTATTCCATTATGAAGGCTATCTGCAGCCCGACTGGCTCAAGGAAATGGTGCCAAATCTGAACGCCGATTATTATTTCTGCGGTCCGCTGCCGTTCATGCAGGCGGTCAATACAGCACTGGATCAGCTGGAGGTTCCTGTGGAGCAGCGGCATTATGAATTTTTTGGCCCAGCAGCGAGTCTGGTAGCGAGCGGGAAGTAAGCAGGCTAAAAGTAAAAAGTGATTGAAATAGAGCGTGAGTAAATGCGGAAAAGAGCCGAAACCCTTTATACTAAGGGTTTCGGCTTTGTTGTGGAATATAACCGCGCTTAATGTTTGACTGCTTCTATTCAGAAAATGAAACAGAGGATTTGATGTTCGGATCATCGAGGTAATAATCATCGAATGCTGTAAATCTAATACTGGGTCCACCATTATAATTTCCACGAATCGTTGTTTCTGTGATGGGAGTATCTAAATTATAATCAAGGTGGCCTTTATAGATCCAGCTTCCTTTTGAATCTCGTTCCATTGTAATAAAATCCTTATCTGAATAAATATTATAATTTTCAAAATTGTCTTCTGTTGGGTTGAAAGACCAATTATATGTGGCACGTATATAGGCCAGATGATCATCTGCATATAGTACCTCAATATTTTTAAGATACGTTTTATAATCGGATGCGTCTCCGTCTATTGATAAACCATTAGCATTGGCTTGATCAAAATAAGCATGTAATCCCAACTTAATCGCATTTACTTTCTCAGGATTTGTAATTTCAATCTCTTTAATTTTCTGGTCGATATTATCTATATAGATAGGCTGGGACCAGAAAGTAGACACATCAACTTTCCATACTCCATCTATTCGGAGCAAATCGAGCCATATTGCGCCAGCAGTTCGAGACACTTCTCCTTCTTCTTCATAAGGTATTTTCACGAATGCACGATCTTGAGATACGAAGAAAAGATGACGAATATTCCAATTTTTGAGCGTTAGTTGAGGGTTGCTCCATTGATCATGTGCAAATGTATAATTCATCCTGCTGCTCTCGTGCTCCAGAAAGCCCGGAGTATACAAAGAACGATCAGGGCTATATCCATCCAATGCTCCATTCATATATTGGTTTACAAATTCTCCAACCTGCTGGATATCTGCTGCATTCTGGTTTCCCCAATCATCAAGCACAATAGTATGAGTAAACTTATTATAATTAACATCATAATTTAACATGGATGCTATAAATTTAAGAGGAACATACAAGCGTCCGTGAGTAAAATTAGGATAAGTTGGCAAGAAGAAATATTGATCCTCACTTTCCCCATTAAAGCCTTCATTTAGAGTAAGGTTAGAAAATGTAGAAGAGGGTGTAAATTTTAATTGATTAAAAATAGTACTGGAAAGAAAGTTTGTTCGTTCTGCTAGGTACTCCCCTCTCCAACCAGGAAGTTTTTTTAGAGAAAATCCAGTGTTGTTTAGCAGGTCTGCTGCAGGTACCATTAGTAAGCCATCTTGTATAAAAGCTTGGGTATTTATCGTCTTCTGATTTTTATTACTTTTAATCTGCAAAGAGTAATTTTCCAGCTTGGGTAAAGTCTGGGTATTGGCTCCGATCTCGTCTTGCTTTTCTGTAGAAGTGGCTGCGAAGCCTGAACCAGGCTGTAAAAATAATGAAAGAGTGAGTATACCAACTATCCATTTACATATTTTATTCATTTTATAATCCCTTCTATGTACAAGTTGAGAAGACTGGCATAAATCAAGATATAGCCCGATGCTGGTCTCGTCTCTTCTTTATTAACGGTATTTCTTTCCGTATAGTGTATACACTTTATAGTTCATATTGATTTGCTCGCTGCATAAACTATCTATCTAATTTTATTTGTATTTTGTATATATAGTTAAATCAATCTCAAAAAAAGAACATCCAGCTTCAAAACTGGATGTTCTTTAGCGATTTTGATACAAATTAAAGTTGAGCTTACGAAAAGGAAGAGTCCTGCTTTTTAGCCTGCGCACGCAGCAGTCGATTTACCGTCTCGCGCCGGAGTCCGATCAGCTGGCCGATTTCGTCCTGGGTGATGATTTCGGTGATCGGGATATCTTTGAGATAAGTGGCAAACCAGTGCTGTAGCTGTTCCAGCTTGTCTGCCGGGGTGACCCGGGTGAGCTGGTCGATCCGCTGCTGCATCATGCGCAGCTTGTCCTGCAGCAGGGCAGCCACTTCGTGATAGCGGGCAGGATCGCGATTCAGCTGATCGTACCATTCGGCCGCATGCACGATTTCCACCTCTCCCGAAATCAGTGCAATCGCTGTGCCGTGATAATTCATTGGGCTGATCAGGGAATGATGCGGGATCATCTCGCCGGGCACGATAATATTGAATAAAAACATGCTACCATCTTCATGCAGACGCACAATCTTGAACAGTCCGCTTTTGATCCGGTACAGTGGGCCGCTCTCTCCCTGGCGGAATAAAGTCTCGCCTTTGTGAATAATCATAAGTTATCTCCTTCCCTAGCCAAGACGCTTGCTGAGGTGCTTGTGCAGTGAAGAAGCGAGTGCCGGCTCATCCAGCAGCTGACGCAGCAGTGGAGTGTCTCCGCGTTCGTGATACAGCACCTGATTGCAGTCTGCGATTGTCGTTCCGTTCCCTTCATGGCGCAACCATTCAAATCGGTCTCCTGCCGTAACCTGACCCGGCTCCAGCACGCGGAAATAAAAGCCTGAATACCCCGTATCCCGTACACGCAAAATCATTTCCTTGCGCTCCAGATGCGCCGACAACTTGAAGCAAGGCTGACGCGGCTGGCTGACCTGTACGACAGCTGTTCCGATCCGGTACACATCGCCAATATGTACATCCTGTTCCCGAAGTCCGCTGACCGTAAAGTTCTCGCCAAACGCCCCCGCTTCGAAAGAACGATTCATCTGTTCGCTCCACCACGGATAATGATCGGCAGAATAAACACAGGCTGCCTTGTCCGGGCCGCCGTGGTTTTTCAGATCACCCTGACCGTCCTGCTCCAATCCGTCTGCAGAGATGCCGACCGTATGAGGCACGGGCTTTTTGATAAATCCGGTGAATACGGTTTTGCCATCCCACTCCACATTGACCGGCAGTCCGGTATTTAGGGATAATAATTCTGGTAAGATAGCAGTAGTCTCCATCGACATGGGGAATAGCCTCCTTTTGCAAACGATTTTCTTCATTAATACCGATAATTGTATCATAATAACGTATACAGACAATTCGGAAGCCGCTTCTTCCTGTGAAAGTCTCCCCTGTGGAATGCTTCTGAGGAGAAAGGAACGATCATGAGGAACAACAAACTACCTACTATTCGGTATATGCCGGTCATCCTGCTGCTTTTGCTTGCGGTATATATTTGCCTGTATCCAGAGAGTGCACAGGCAGCAAAACAGCAAGGCCATATTATGGATCATGCCGGTTTGTTTGCCGAAGAGGATATTAGCCGGATGAATGCCAGGCTGGATCATCATACATATGATCTGTACGTGATTACTGGCACGGCAATGAGCCAGTCCGAAGGAATGAAACTGGCGAATGACATTTATGAACAAACCGGATTCTCGGGCAATCAGTTGCTGCTGATGATTACCACCGATCCTAATTATGTGCATCTGGTATTCGATAACGAAGAGCTGTCGAAGCGGATCGCCAGAAGTAATGCCGGCAGTATTGCAGGTGTAACCGACAGTCAATTTGTCCCTTATGCCAAAAAAGGAGATCTGGCTGGTGGCGTCATCGCAGTCAGTGACTATCTTAACGGGCTGGGCGATATCTCCAGTCCGGATACAAGCCAGGCTGTACCAGCGACAGGGCAGCTATCGCTGCTTGATCAGATGAGGGCTTTCTTGCCGCAGGTGATCCTGTATTTGCTGGGAGGAGGCGTGGTAATCGCCCTGCTGGTGCTGCTGATCATCCGGGCTGTCGCTTCGGAAAAGCTGCATCGTCGTCAGGCCAGACTCCGGGCACGGGTAGAGGAATGGAAAGAACGGCTGGATTCGCTCATATGCGCCAAATCGCGGGATCAGGGCACGTCTGCCTCGTTCATACTGCCTGCGCCGGAGCAGGAAATACAAAAATGCTCTATTCAACTGGACAGGCTGAGACAATGTATAGAGTCGCGCAATATCTCGCTGTTCTCCACTGCCAGGCCTGCCAAGGAGCTTCAGGGACTGGAGCAGCAGCTGAATACACAGGTAGCCCGGATCGAGCAGTGGCTGCAAATCGCCGGAATCGCTGCTCCGGCAACAGAGCTGGCGAAGAATGATGAGCCGGATACAACAGGTCGAAATGGAGCAGCAATGCTATCCGATCTGTCCGGACTATCTTCGGAGCAGCAGAGCCAGCAGAGAAATACTGAATATAATGATCGGGAACGTTCCCGAGATATCCTGATGCAGGCCCCACAGCAGCTGGAGCAATTGCAGCTGCTGCCGGAACGGTATGAGCAGGAATTGGAATTGCTGCGGGAACAGTATGCCAGAGTGCATATCCAGGAGCAGCGTGATCGCTACATCAGAATGCAGGAGCTGCGGCTCCGTGTAGAACAGCTGCTGCCGGAAATGGCCGAGGCACTGGATGAACGTAATCGGCAGTATGATCATGCCGATGCGCTTGGCCGCGAAGTGAGAACAGCACTGGAACAAATTCAGCAGCAGCGAAATGCGATTCTGGGTTACAGGGATGAGCTGGATCTGCACAAAAAGCTGCTGATAGAGAACTGGGAAACCATGAGCGCCCGTCACCGCGAAGGCGTACAGCTGCTGACCGGTATCCCCGAAGAAGCGCTGGCTGCGCAGCAATCCCAGAACGAGAGCTTCCATATGCTGGAGCAGGTTCGACGTCGATTGATCAACCCCCGATCCATTTGCCGGAGGTGGAAGAAGCGATGATGCTGGCCGCTGCGAGACTGGATGCCTTTTTGCAGGAGGTACAGGAGATTACCGGCATCGCTGCTCTGAATCAATCGTCGTCAGGATTGGCAACATCGACAGCAGAGCCTCCACTTCCTGAATCGATAAAACAGTTCAAAAAAAGCCGCGAAGACTATCACGAATAATAAATAGTTCAGACAGCCAGAATATCCAACGTAAAGAAGGTAGATCAACTCATGAAAAATAACCATCTGCATCCATCCACGGCTACTGCCGGTTCAAGCGAACCGGTAGCCACCAAATATGTACGGGAGACGCGCTGCTTCAAGACGGCGCGCGTATTCCCGACAGACGTCAATAACCACAATACATTGTTCGGCGGCAAGCTGATGTCCTATATTGATGATATCGCTTCTATTGCCGCTTCCAAGCTATGCCGGGTCGATACGGTTACGGCATCTACCGACTCGGTGGACTTTCTGTATCCGATCAATCCATCGGATTCGGTCACACTGGAATCTTTTGTGACCTGGACGGGACGCAGCTCGATGGAAGTATTCGTCAAAGTGATTCGGGAGGATCTGAAGTCCGGTGAACGCAATATTGCAGCAACCGCATTTTTGACTTTTGTAGCGATAGGGGAAGGAAAGCGCAAAGTGCAGGTACCTACTGTAGTGCCGGAGACCGAAGAAGAGCGCAAGCTGCACGAAACTGCGCCTTCGCGGGCTGCCATGCGCCGTCAGCGCCGGGAAGAAAGCAAGGAATTTGCAGATTATCTGACGACTGATTATCCGTGGGAATAACAGTCCTAAAGGAACAGAAACAGAAACAGAAACAGAAACAGCCAAAAGCAGCCCGGTTTCGTACAGTGAGTACGGAACACAGGGCTGCTTTTTGGATGGGGCGAACCGTTGAGCCTGGTCATCACTAATCGGAGCCCGGTAAGGATTCGGTCGATTCTGGCTGGATAAAATGGGATAGATCATGATCGGCTTTGGCCTGATTGCACAGATTGCAGGCGCATACGCAGTTGAGCGGCGTCGTATGTCCGCCGCGCGCCCGCGGCAGCAGATGGTCGAGTGTATCGCCGTATCCACCGCAAAAGTAGCACGTATACTGATCCCGCTCCAGAATATATCGCCGGAAAGCACGATTGCTGTACAGGCGGCGAATCGTATGCTTGTTCACGACGACTGCGGCGTATTCCCGGACGAGTACAATCGCGGTCTCCAGATCGCTTTCCTGATGCCAGCGGCGTCCTTTGTCGGTGCGTCCGCGCATATAGACAATACCTTTGCGGGTAGGACGCAGTATCGACAGATCCAGTCCCTGCCCGCGGATATCCTTTTGATCAATCGAAGGCAGCTGTCGATTGGGACGGACTGCCGTGATATGCATGGCTTTTGCAGTCGGTTGCGTCTCAGGAGAAGGCTGGGCCACCGCCGGGATTGCATGGACATGGGAGGTAGGCGCCGATATTGGCTGTACATGAACGTCTGCCTTGTCCGCAGACTGTACGGTCTCCGGTGTATCTCCGAGCTGGTTTTTGAGCTGTTTGCGGCAGCTTCGGCAGGTGCCTCGCCGCTGGCTTTTGCCAGATTTGCGCCCGGTTCGCCGGGCATAATGCGACAGCGGATGATATTCTCCGCAGCGGGAACAGATTTTGGAACCTGCCGTGTCAGCGCTTTGCGATTCTGCAGAAGATGAATCGGCAGGTACGGGCAAGTCGGTTGTAGTTTCCGGGAGATATTCCGGATGAGATTGCTGCATAGCTTTCACCTATTTCCAAGTAAATTCGGATTGTATCATGAACAGGGTTGATTCTTTCTATTATAACGGTAAAAGGTCACGTCGTTTGGCAATGGGCTCACAATCTTTGCATACCCCTACCAGACTTCCGTCATCATTGGCATAAAAGGTCAGGTGATTGACCTCCTTTTTGCAGTAGGAGCATTTTTGCATACGCAGCTTGGATGGCGGTAAGCCATTTTTGGATAGCGGCAGCGGACGGACAACAGCAGGACGTCCGGATGACTCTGCCGGTTTGGTAGCGGTATCGGTTTTGCGGCGTGTAGCCGAACGGCGCTCGCGAAAGGCTGCCAGTTCGACAACATTATGCGGCTTGGCAGCTGGTTTGCTGCCAGTATGGGATTCAGGCGTTTTCGCCGTGAAAGGTGGTGACAGCGTCTCGCCAGCTGCCGGTTTGGCCCTTTTTTTGGAAGAGTGAACGATCCAGCTAATTACGGCCAGAATAACAATAACGATCCCCATTACGATAATCCATGCAGGTTGCATGCGATTCACCTTCTTTGCTGAGTATTGGACATGGTGGATAGAGATACTCCTTATTATATTACCTTTTAATTCCTGTACATCCCTTTTTTGTTACTGCCTAATTTGCTATAATGCGTGTCAAGGGTGGAAAAAAAGTATAGAATTATTTTTTGCCGTTATGTGTTACATATTGAGAGTATGGAGACGGTAGAACCTAAGGAAGCTGGATAACATATGAAAGGAATGAAGACAGTGAATAAGAAGATCAAAAGCTTTACGATATTGTGTCTGCTCGTTGTGTTGGTCGCTTCTGTACTTAGTTCGTGCGGATCGGATACCGGGAGTAAGAATGAGGAAAAGGGAAAGGTTACCATTAAATTCTGGACGATTGCGCTTCAGCCCACATTTAATGAATACTTTAATACCCTGATTTCAGAATACCAAAAAAGTCACCCTGGCGTCACGATCGAATGGAGCGATTATCCATATGATGCCATTTCTAATAAGTTATTAACCGGAATTGCCAGTGGCAACGTACCGGATGTGGTGAATTTGAACACTGAATTTGCCAATCAGATGGCATCCAAGGGAGCACTTGCCGATCTGACGCCTTATTTGAGCGATGCAGAGAAAGCTTCCTACTTTGAAGGCATCTTCAACTCAACGGTATTGGACAACAAACCCTATGCCCTGCCATGGTATACCGGTACCGAAGTATTGTACATGAATACACGTCTGGTAAAACAGGCAGGTCTGGATCCGAAAAATCCACCCAAAACACGTGATGAGCTGAACGAATGGGCTCGTCAGGTCAAAGCGAAAACCGGAGCGAACGGCTATGCGCTGACTTTCGCAGCACGACTGTTCCCGGTAGAAGGCATCTCGATCCTGAACGAAGACAAAACAGCGGCAGCGTTCAATACGCCGGAAGCCCTGTCGATGATCCAGCGCATGCAGCAGCTGATCCAGGAAGGTGTACTGGTCGGTGAAGACGCCAACTTTGACAAGCAGATCCAGTATTACTCCAGTGAACAGACTGCTTTTGAGATCGCCGGTCCTACCTTTATTAACTTTATCAAAACAGCCGCGCCGGATGTATATGAGAATACGGTAGCTGTACCGCTGCCGACAGGCAAAGCGGATGTGCGTCTATCCAATACGATGAATCTGGTCGTACCTGCCAAATCGGCAGCACCGGAGCAGGCGGCAGAATTCGCCAAGTTCCTGACCAATGCGACGAATCAGACTTCTTTTGCCAAAGCGGCCAATACGCTGCCAAGCACCAAGGAATCGATCAAAGATCCGTTCTTTACCCAGAATGACAACAAGCTGGAATCCGAAGCAAAAGTTGCTTCCGCGGAAAGTCTGGACAAAGCTGTCGATTATATGGTCGGCGTACCGAATGCCGGCGATGTGAACTCGGCGATTGCGCTGCAGCTGCAGGAGATTTTCCTGAATGGAAAAGATCCGAAGCAGGGACTGGATACAGCTGAACAAGAAGTCAATCAGGTACTCAAACAATAAAAAATAACAGGAACAGATACAGGAACAGATGTAGGTGAAATCACTTTTCGTTAAATCCCGGTCGCATCTGCAGAGTATGGCTCTGCAATGAAGGCAAGATACTGACCCTCCAAAGGCGGTGGACGAGCATAATGAGATGGATGAGAACCGAGACGTTTGCCGCGTGGGCCTTCATGGCTCCCGGATTGCTGATTGTCGCTGTGTTTGTATTATGGCCGATCATCTACGGAATTCCATTGTCTCTGACCGATTATTCGGTAATCGGCGAGACTCACTATGTAGGATTCGAAAATTATGTAACTGCGGTTCAGGACAAAAGCTTCCTGACCTCGCTGTGGAACTCGCTGGTCTATGTACTGATTGTCCCTTTTATCCAGATATTCTCGATTTTGATGGCAATTCTGGTCAATACCCGGCTGCCGCTGATCAAGGCGTTCCGGGCTGCCTATTATATCCCGGTTGTCACCTCCATGGTCGCGGTCGCACTTATGTGGAGCTGGCTGTTCAGCAATAATGGGGTCGTGAATTATATTTTGCTGCAGCTGGGCATTATCCAGGAGCAGGTAGGCTGGCTGTCGAGCAGCAGCACTGCATTATATGCGCTGATGTTTATTACGATGTGGAAAGGCCTTGGCTATTATATGGTGCTGTATCTGGCTGGACTGCAGGGGATTCCGTCAGAGCTGTATGAAGCGGCGATGATCGACGGAGCCAGCCGCTGGCAGGTGATCCTGCGGATTACCGTGCCGCTGCTGCGTCCGCATATTCTGTTCTGTACCCTCATCTCGCTGATGGGCGCGATTCGTGTCTTTGACGAAATGTTTGTACTGACCCAGGGTGGACCGGGCAACGCTACGCTCACGTCCAGCCTGTATATTTACCAGAAAGGTCTGGAGCAGTTCAACTTTGGTTATGCATCGGCTCTGGGGCTGATTGTAAGTGTCATTGTAGGTGCCCTCAGCATATTCGTGTTCCGTCTGAACCGGAGAGGCGGGGTGAGTTACTGATGAACAAAGCGATGGAACATTCCCGCAGCAATGCTGTATCTTCGGGTATTATGGCCCGCCGGGTGCGAAAGGTCATACGCTATACCTTTACGTATATCCTGCTGCTGTTGCTGGCTCTGCTGATGACTGGACCTTTCCTGTGGCTACTGAGTGTCTCGCTGATGCCGGGACGCAATGTATTCTCCAATCCGCCGGCGATCTGGCCGACATTTATTGATTTCGGCAATTATGTGCAGGTATGGAGTTATATGAATTTCCCCAAATACATTATGAATACGCTCATTATTACCGTACTTGGGGTAGTCTTCAACATCGTACTGTCCTGCATGACCGCCTATCCGCTGGCGCTGTTCCGTTTCAAAGGCCGGGATATGGTATTCGCTCTGCTGATCACGACGATGATTATCCCGTCCTCTACGGCGATGATCGTGCATTATCTGACGATCCAGTGGCTGAATCTGGGCAATTCCTATCTAGGCGTTGTGCTGCCTGCAGCTGTATCGGTATTTAATATTTTCCTGATGCGTCAGACGTTCCAGGGGATTCCATCCGAGATCCGGGATTCCGGGAAAATGGATGGAGCCTCCGAGCTTCGCATCTGGTGGCAGCTGGTTCTGCCGCTGGTCAAACCCGGCATCGCTGTTATTATGCTGCTCGAAGTGATGGCTTTTTGGAATAATTTTCTCTGGCCGATCGTCGTCCTCGATGATCCGGAGAAATATCCACTCGCTTCGGCACTCACATATTTGAATGGTCAATTTTCGTATAATTTTGGCTGGATTGCAGCAGGAACCATTATTTCGGTTATTCCGATTATTCTGGTATTCCTGTTCACCCAGCGCTATTACATGGAAGGTCTGGCCGGTGCAGTCAAAGGATAAGCGCTTCGCTTATCCTTTTCTGTGCTGCCATTTACATAGGTATACCTTCAACCAGCTGCCCCAAAAGTCTTTTCTTGTGTAAAAGGCCGGATAGGGAAGAAGCACATTTTGAAATAAGGAAAGGGGGGAATTCATACAGAGTCTGTCCGGCACTCCAGACAGCATTACGACAAAATAATCTCCGGCAGGTACTCTCGCCAAAAAAAAAGAAATGGCAGAAACAGGTTGTAACGCGTATCGCAGAATCTACAAATTACGCATTTGTGTAAGACAGCACAAACAAACCTATACCATTATGAGCCAGGAGGCTATCACATGAAGCGAAACAAGGGGTTATGGCGCGGTCTATCCATATTGATGATCTGGGCGATGCTTGGCAGTATAATTCCTGCCGGCGTGATCCATGCAGCGGAACAGCAGCAGGATTTTAGCAAAATGGACGTGATTCCGATTCCGGCAGGTACCCGGATTATTACGCCTACGGGGGAGTTGTATGGTGACGACTGGGAACGGATCACAGCTGGCGGCGGCTGGGATGTATATACCAACAAGGCCACGATGACACTGGAATTTGCGTATCCTATTTATTTGAATGGATTCAAGACGTTTCTGAATCGCGGGAGCAACACGACGGATTTCAGGCTGGAAGGGCTGGTTGACGGAGAATGGCGTGATATCGACGAGATGCAGTCTGCCTGGGAAGATCCTTCGGGCTATGCCTACTATATGCGGGCGATGACGCCAGGATGGTACAAGAGCATTCGTATTAACTTTTTTAACACAAATCCGGATAAGGCGGTCAATGTAACGACGATCTATCTGATGTCGGAGCTGCCACGGGTAAGCAATGCCAATGTGCTGCCAGGGCAGAACACGCAGGGGGCTTTACAGTGGGATGAAGTGCCGGGTGCCGAGAAATATATTGTCAAATATGGTCCGGAGTTTGGACAGTATACCGATCAGGTAGAACTCCAGCCATCCGATCGGCAGCCGGGTAATTATTTTATTATTCCGGGTCTGGAAAAGGACAGGGTCTATCATGCTATTGTCGTACCGGTTGTGAACGGACGTGAAGGCAATCGGTCGGTCGATATGTCGATCATTATTCCGAGTTTCCGCTTTTTCCCCGGAGGCACCGGCTTTGGAATTAATGAGTGGGACAACAGCTGGCTGTACAACAAATTGGGCGATGGCAATATGACCAGTACCTGGGGTTCTATGGGATCAGGATATGTAAAAGATCTCAATTATTATATCCAGATGCCGTCGACTACCTATATGACTTCTCTGCAGGTGCTGCCAGCCGTGCCGGCAGATACGACGCTTACGTATACCGCCTATGGATGGAAAAACGGCGTAGCGACCGAGATCGGACACAAAGCCTATAATCTGGCTGCGCGGGTTGGTCCATATGTGCTGGACCCGATCCCGATTACGCCGGACTGGTATGATCGCCTCTCCATCCATGTGAATTCGACCAATACAGCCGTAGAAACGTACGAGATTCTGTGGGATTCCGATAAAGCTACAGTCGAAGGACTATGGACCGAGCGGGGAGACCACAAGGTGACGCTCCACTGGAATCCAGTGCCAGATGCAGACTATTATACGGTCACTTATGAATCGGTAATCTATCCGGTTAATGGCACGATGCAGGTAAGCGCAGACGCGTACAAGGGATATCCTGTTAACGGATTGGTCAATGGGCAGGAGTATACGTTCCGGGTCAATGCCAGCGTCAACGGTCAGCTGGTCAATCCGACCGGGAAAGTCATAGGCAGCGCGACTGCACCCAATATCAGCAGAGCAGTTCCTGCCGGAACGATTGCCAGCGGCAGTGCAGAACCGATACCGGCTTATGATCCGTACTCCGTTATCGACAGTTATATGACGACCGGCTATTCATTGTGGTCAGGAGGCACATTTGGTCTGTCTTTCCCATCACCGGTCAGTCTGAAAGGTGTGCAGATCTCCAGCTTCTCTATGGCTCCATCTATGCATCACTATACGATCTACGGACTGCAGGGCAAACGCTGGATCAAGATCGGTCAGAGCACACTTACGCCGATGTACCGATTCAAAAGTGATCCGTACGATCTGCTGCAGGACCCGGTCGCAGTCAAACCAGGCAAATACGAAGGCATTCTGGTAGTCGGTGAGGTGGATCAGGACGGCAACTGGGGCAGTATTGACCTGAATGATATCAAATTGATCTATGGCGATAATCAGGCTCCAGCCAGTGTCACAGGCGATACGTATGGAGCGCAGAATACGGTTACCGAAGATACGTATACTCAGTAATTCATCTAAACATCGAATCGGAAGGCTGTCTCGCAGGACAGCCTTTCCTTTTCATCTGCTGAATACATTCCTTTTCTGATCCAGCGTATATGGAACGATATTCGAAATACAGGAGGATAAACATGAGTAGAAACAAGGGGTTAACGCGTTACGTATCCATAATGATGATCGTTCTGCTGCTGTGCAGTATGATGCCGGTAACGCAGACAGAAGCAGCACCAGCTGCAGCGGCAGCAGGCCTGACAGAAATGCCGATTTTGACCGGTACACGTATCACCACCGAGCCGCAGGGAGAATTAAGCGGTGAAGCATGGACCCGCCTCGCAACCGGTGGCGGCTGGTTTACCAATGAACAGAAAGCCATTATTACACTGCGCTTTTCACAAAAAACGCATCTTCAAGCTGTGACTACCCAATATTTTAGCGAGTCCGCCAATGACAATGTGGATTACCGGGTGGAAGGACAGGACGGCGGCAAATGGAAAAATATCGACGCCATGCAGCCGCAGCGCAGCGAGAAAGGTCATTATCGTGCAGTCACTCCAGGCAGCTATGATGCTATTCGACTGATTTACTCTGCTGTCGAAGTGAAAAAGGCACCGTACCGAACAATTGAGTTGTCCACGATCCATCTATTTTCGGATCATTCGTATATTGCCGATCTGGCCGCAGAGCCGGTAAATGGCAGTGAAGCGGCTCTGCGCTGGACACCGGTACCAGGCGCTGAAAAGTATATTGTTCGCTATGGTCCAGAGCTGCGCAATTACACCAATACGATAGAACTGCTGCCCGGAGATATACAGCCCGGCAACCGCTGGATCATACCGAATTTGCCCAGAGAGCAGATTACCCATGTGCTGGTCGCTCCGGTAGTCAATGGTCAGACAGGCAACTATTCCGCCGATCAATGCCTGCTGATCACGGATGCTTCTGTTTTTCCACAGGGAACCCGATTCGGGGTGGATTATCCGGACGGAGGCAACTCCTTTGCGGGCAGTATCGGTGACGGTGATATCAACCAGACATGGGGATCAGCAACCTATTACAAGCAGAAAAGACTGACCTATTTTATGGATTTCCCGATTCCCCTGTATGTCAGTTCGCTGCAGCTGATAGCAGCTGTTCCAAGAGATACCCGCGTGAATTATACTGTCTACGGCTGGAAGGAAGGACAGCGTAATAGGATAGGGCAACAATCGTACGATCTGACCAAAAAGCCGGGTCCGGTATTACTGGAGACCCTGTTCGTGAGACCGGATCGGTATGACCGGATTACCGTAGTAGCCGAATCCATAGATGGCAATGAAATGTATGAGATTATGTTCTATGCCGGTTCAGTAAGTAGTGTCGACGGTATGCAGGCGAAAGGAGGGAATGGACAAGCATCCATTCAATGGAATCGGGTTAAGGGCGCCGATTATTATGTGATCAATTATCAATCACTCTTTTTCCCGGATAGCGGTTCTATCAAGGTGCCAGCTAGTGCGTATACCGGCTATATCCTGTCGGGACTTCGAAATGGGCAAAAATATAACGTGACGGTCAGTGCACACGTTCGCGGAAATATGACCAATCCATCCGATACGGCAGTGATAGCGATCTCGGCACCTGCGAGCGGTCAGCCTGTTCCAGCGGGGACGATTCTGAGCGGTACCGGCGAGCATGATTGGGATATCGAATATGCGATAGATGGTAATTTGAGTTCCGCTTATCAGCTGCAATCCGGGCACTCTCTGGGATTGTTATTTCCCAAAGTGGTCGATCTTACCGCTGTACAAATTACGAGTTATCTTCCCAAAACGCATAGTCATGTTGAACAGAAATTTACGATTTATGGGCTGCAGGGCAAGCAATGGATTCGTATCGGTAGCGGCCAGCTGGACGCTATAGATGTGACTCAGCAGTTCGGCTACACATCATTGAATAAAGATGTTCTGCTTGAAGATCCGATTGCTGTTACACCTGGCCAGTATGAGGGAATCATGATTACTACGGAAGAAGCTGTTAACAGCGGTATACTTTTGAATTTTAATATTGGCGAAGTTCATCTGGTGTACGGGCCGAGCAGCAATAATCAGGATAGTGTAACCGTGAATACGTATGGTGCAGTTACCGTATCGACAGATACGTACACCCGATAAATGATATCCACAAATCAGTAGTTGGCAAAAAGGCCGTCCATTCATCCAGTCATGCGTTGATGCGGAATTTTACTTTTTCAGTACAATATGATTGGATGTAAATACAGATATTTTTATCTATGGTGATAATTGTATATTGACCCGTCGGGAGTAGATAACTCTTTACGAGTCCTGCAGGATTGAGCAAAAAGGAAGTATGGATGGAATCATTAACCGGTCTGTATACGGCAGCCATAGGAGCCGCTGCCGTATACAGATCAATACATAGTTCAAAGGAGCACAGATTATCATGAATTCTTCGCATGGTACAAATGGCAAAATCGTAATGATGCCACTGGATGAGCGTCCCTGCAATTATAATTTCCCCTATGAACTCGGCAAAAGTACCGATTATAAAGTTGTTCGTCCGCCGCTTGAATGGATGGGTCACAAAAAGCAGCCTGCTGACACAGCACGTCTGTGGACATGGACAGAATTGGAATGTCTGCGTGCCAAAGGCGCGGTGCTGTCGCTGGATACCCTGCTGTACGGAGGCATTGTTCCTTCGCGGCTACACGAGCTGGATCAGGCGGAGATTGCTCGCCGGATGGAGCAGCTGCGTCAGCTGAAGGAGCAGAATCCGGAATTGGTGGTATACGCTTTTCAACTGATCATGCGCTGTCCGCAGTATTCTTCTTCGGATGAGGAACCTGACTATTATGCAGACTGGGGCCGAGAGATTTTCCGCAAGGGTTATCTGGAGCATCTGGATGAAGAGCATGGACTGGACCCTGCCGAACAGGAAGAGTTAAGCAGTATCAATGCCCGTCTGCCGCAGGAAGTACTGGATGATTATCTGGGACGACGCGCGGTTAACCGGGAAGCGAACCGCCTCGCGCTCCGTTATGTGGAAGAAGGGATTATCGATTTTCTTATTTTTCCACAGGATGATTCGGCGCCATATGGATATACAGCGAGAGATCAGCGGCTGGTGCGTGAAGCGATTCGCGAGAAAAATCTGGGTCTGCGTGTGTATATGTATCCCGGTGCGGATGAAGTCGGCTGCACGCTGCTCGCTCGTATAGTAAACCACTTGCGCAACACTGTACCTGCGGTGTATGTACGTTTTGGCTCGGTCGAAGGGCCGCATATAATCCCGGCGTATGAAGACCGGCGTCTGTATGAGACGCTCAAGTACCAGATTGTTGCGGCTGGCGGCATGATTGTCTCTTCGCAGTCCGAAGCCGATCTGGTGCTGCTGCTGAATACACCGGGCGAGAAAATGGGCGAGGCGGTTCATCAGGGCAAGCCTTCGGCTGGCTATGATACCGAGCGCAATCTGGTGGAACTGGTCGAATATGCTGGTTATCTGCTGGATCATTACAAACACAGCGGACAAGCAGCGGAACAGCACGCTACCGTCTCTAATGATGCTCATTCCGTCATGTCTACGGTGCAGAAGCGTCGTCCTGCTGTCGCTGTCGCGGATATCGCCTATGCCAATGGTGGGGATCTGGAACTGCTCAGTCTGCTTCGTCAGCGTGGCATTCTGTACCGGCTGGCTGGATACGCCGGCTGGAATACCAGTTCCAATACTTTGGGCACCGTAATCGCCCAGTCGATGATCTATACCCATTACGGGATGACTCCGGAGCATCTGAATTTTCTGGCTCTGCGATACGTGGAAGACTTTGGCTACGATTCAGTCGTCCGCAAAAATCTCAGCAATGGACCGATCCAGGAGCTGGGTCTGGATAAATTCCTGCTCGATGGCCCGCGCGGTCATGTCTCCCGGATCGTCCGCGAAGCCCTGGAACAATTTATCCGCGATCATTTGCAGCAGGAGGGTCATTCTATTCGCATCATGGACTGCTATATGCCATGGAACCGAATGTTCGAAGTGGGTCTTTGTGTACACGCGGATTGAGAGGTGGTACCGATTCCCGGAAAGCAGCAAACTTGAACTGGACATCCTTTAACTGGTATAAATGATACAAAGATGGAAGTGATATATTGGAAGGTGGACATTGGAAAAAGCAAACAAGCGATGCCTATCCTTATTCTATCCCAAAGGAAATCTCAAAAGCTGAAGTTGAAAGTCAAACCAGTTCTCACAATGATCATGCCAAATTCGCACCCAAAGGAGATTTCAGCCATGAACCAACATACACTGCAAGCCGACGTCATCGTTATTGGAGGCAGCCTCGGAGGAACACTAGCCGCACTCGCCGCCGCCAAGCAGGGATTGCATGTTATTCTCACCGAACCGACAGACTGGCTCGGCGGACAGCTCACTTCCCAGGCCGTTCCACCGGATGAACACCGCTGGATTGAGCAAGGAATCGGTGCACCGGGGACCTTTATCGAATTCCGGGAACGCGTACGGGAATACTATCGCAACAACTATCCGCTCACCGAGGAAGCATTGACCAATCCAATCCTGAATCCCGGCAATGGCTGGGTCAGCCGACTGGCTCATGAACCCAAAGTAGCGCTGCAGGTGCTGGAAGATATGCTGGCGGTATATGTGAATACCCAGCGTATCGAAGTGCTGTACCAGACCGTACCGGTCGAAGTAGACGTAGAGCATGACACAATCCGCTCCATAACCGTTAACCGGCTGGGTCATTATCGTCCGAAATATACTACCCTGATCGGTCAATATTATCTGGACGGTACCGACGAAGGCGATCTGCTACCAATGTCCGGTACAGAATATGTCAGCGGTGCCGAAGCCAGATCCCAGACCGATGAACCTCATGCCCTGGAAGAAGCTGATCCGCTGGATATGCAGTCGATTACGCATGTGGCGGCAGTCGATTATATCGAAGGCGGCGACTTTACAATCGACAAGCCGGAAGAGTACGAGTTCTGGCGTCAGTACACGCCGTCCTTTTCCGAGTATCCGATCCTGAGCTGGTATGCAACAGATGCGAATGATACGACCAAGCTCAAGGAATTCACCCTGCTGCCGAATGAACAGGGCGTGACGTCGCTGTGGGATTACCGCCGTATCGTCGATCCATCGATCTGGACCGAGAAGCTGAGTGCCGAGGTGTCGCTGCTTAACTGGGCAATGAACGATTATTATGCCGGCCCGGTTACCGGGGTGCCGCTGCAGGAACGGATTCCGAATCTGGAGAGTGCTCGCCAGCTCACCCTGTCACTCGTGTACTGGCTGCAGACCGAGGCTCCTCGTCTGGATGGCGGCAAAGGCTATCCGGGAATCCGGCTGCGCGGCGATATTGTCGGTACGGCAGATGGACTCGCCAAAGCGCCATATATCCGCGAATCCCGCCGGATCAAGGGCATGTACACGATCACCGAGCATGATGTGAGCAAGGAGCTGCGCGGTGAGCAGGGGATCAAGCGCTACGAGGACAGTGTGGGAATCGGCAGCTATTCGCTTGATCTGCACCCGACCGTCAAGACGCACCGGACGTTCTATATTCCCAATTACCCGTTCGAGATTCCGCTCGGCTCACTGATTCCGGTACGGATGAAAAACCTGCTGCCTGCCTGCAAAAATATCAGTATGACCCAGATCGCCGGCGGTTGCTATCGTTTGCATCCGGTGGAATGGAATATCGGGGAAGCAGCCGGTTATCTGGCAGCGTATGCGATCCAGAATGAACTGACACCGCAGGAAATATACGAATCCAGCGAGCATGTGAGCCGCTATCAGGACATGCTGACCGCTGGCGGTGTACAGCTGCATTGGCCGGAAGAAGTAGAGAAGGAAGTGCTGCAGCCGTCCAAGTAGTAATTGACGAACGGACAAACAAGCATTGGGCAAGTAGTGAGTAAGAGCAAGTTTGATAGGTTCAAACGATCTATCTGCCAAGCGTGTTATTTAGATATCGGGGCGGTATGCTCGCAAATATCTATTTGGAAATAATAAATACAACCAGCAGCAAAAGAGGGCATTCCAGCAATGCCCTCTTTATTTATTATTCGGTTTGTAATCATTGCCTAATCCTTAATCATTTATCTTCTATATTTCTTTTGTTTGCAGAAGTGATACAGTTGTCCTGTACGCGTATTTCTAGGATGTTTCATTTAGCATTTCGATCAATTCCAATCGCAGCGCCTGCATCGCATCTTCTCGTTCCATCGGCATATAGCGGCTGAGCTGGCGCATCTCCGGTTCATAGTAGGATAGCAGCTCCAGCATAGCCTGCTGTCCCCTTGGACCGCGCGCCTGTTCCAGCAGAATTACAAATTGTTCGTCCGGGAGAGGTGTTGTAAGCTTTTGCGTTTCCATCGGTTCACCGCCTGTTGACTGATTTGCAGCCGGGCAGCAAGTTCCTGCTCGCTTCGTCCTTCCAGATATAGCCCGGCAATGATAGATCGGCCCTGCTCGGAAGGCAGTGTATCGATCCACTCCCGCAATAGAACAGTAGCCATATCATCGGATGATGCAGAAAAGTAGCTAACTTGCTCGTTCAAGTCTAAATGTTCGTGATATAATCTGGTTTTGGCACGGTACTGCATTCGCCAGGAGGCTTGCCGCAGTCGCTGCCGATACTGCTCGCTCAGTGGTACAATGACAGACATATCATTCGGCTCCTTTACAATATATTTTCCAATTAAGGGAACTTATGTTCTTATTTTATCAGTGATTCAGGCACCCGGCGGAGGTTATACACCGGAGATGCAGCTGAAAAAGAGATGGTTTTGGGCTGCTGAATGCTGCGACGACGTACAGTTTGGTCAAAAGAATTCCAAGTCGAAGGGATTATCCCGGAAAGGTGTTTTACCTCATTATGCTTAAAATTTTGCTGTTTATTTTTCTGATTCAGATTGTGTATGTTACAGCCTATACACTGCGGACGATTCTGACGCTGAAAGGGCAAAAGTATGTAGCCGCCAGTATCGGGACGATCGAAGTCGTTATTTATGTGATGGGGCTCAATATGGTGCTGAGTTATCTGGATCAGGTCGTCAGTCTGATTGTGTACGCGATTGGCTATGGTATGGGGATTCTGCTCGGTTCGTGGATTGAGGAGAAGATTGCGCTCGGTTATATTACCGTCAAAGTGATCAGCGATGCACCAAATTACCGTCTGGCCGAAGTGCTGCGTGACAAAGGATACGGCGTGACTTCATGGATCGGGCAGGGTCGCGATGGCGACCGGATCATGATGGAGATTCTGGCGAAGCGCAAAAACCAGGATAATCTGTACAAAAGTATTCTGGCTGTAGATCCCAAAGCATTTGTTATTATGGTCGAGCCGCGTGAATTCCACGGCGGATTCTGGACCAAGGCGATCAAGCGTTGATCGGTTAATCGCTCTATCAGCCCAGACTGTAGAATCTGCACATGGCAAAAGCTTATCTACGGCGGCAGAAAATATCTGATTCCACAGATGGATCTTCCATAGAAAATAATAATAAAACAACCCAATACAGCACAGGATCTGGCCAATACGGATGCCTGATGACTGTTCGTAAAAAGTATATCCTTCCTGTACCCAGCATCGTAATATAGTGTTCCTGCTCCAATGCCAACCTGTCTTCCTCCGGGAAAGGCAGGTTTCTTTGTATAGGTCGTTGGTTTAATTGGGTATGTATGGGAAAAAGGAAGGAGGACATTATACATGTCAACAAATATTCCAACTATCCAGCTGAATGACGGACTGGATATTCCAGCAATCGGGCTGGGTACTTACTCGCTTAATGGCTACAAGGGCGTCGAATCAATCAAACAGGGGATCGAAGCCGGCTACCGGCTGATCGACTCGGCTTTTAATTATGAAAATGAAGGTGCGGTAGGCAGAGCGGTCCAGGAAAGCTCGGTACCGCGTGAACAGCTGCGCATCTGTTCCAAGCTGCCGGGACGGCATCATGCGTATGACGAAGCGCTTGTGACGATCGAAGAGTCGCTGCTGCGTACGGGTCTGGACTACTTTGACCTGTACATTATCCACTGGCCGAACCCCAAGCAGGACAAGTATGTAGAAGCCTGGCAAGCGATGATCGAGGCGAAAAAACGCGGCTATGTGCGCTCGATCGGAGTGAGCAACTTTCTGCCGGAACATCTGGAGCGCATTATTCAGGAAACAGGCGTTGCGCCGGTGCTTAATCAGGTAGAGCTGCATCCGTATTTTGAGCAGGCAGAGCAGCGTGCAGCCCATAGCCAACATGGGATTATCACCGAATCATGGAGTCCGCTCGGGCGCGGCCGCGGCGAAAGTGTACTGGAAGATGCTGGAATCAAGCAGATCGCCGATGCCTACGGCAAAACGCCAACCCAGGTCATTTTGCGCTGGCATACCCAGCTGGGCGCTGTACCGATCCCCAAAGCTGGCTCTCTGGAGCATCAGCAGGAGAACCTGAACATCTTTGACTTTGAACTGACTGAGGAACAGATGAAGACGATCTCCGCATTTAGCAAGGATAACAAAAGGCTATGGGATCAAGACCCTGCAGAATACGAAGAATTCTGAGCAAAGCAGCTGCATGGATAGTTATGTGATTGGACAAGATACTTTATCAGGATAATCGGCATGTATGCATCTATGTATATTTAAAAGGCATCCCCAGTCAGGGATGCCTTTTTGTTATTTTCATTTCTGCGTCGCTTGACTTCCATCTCTGCTTAACTTGTTTTCCATCTCTGCTTAATGTGACTTCCATCTGTTCGAAGTGTGAATTCCTTCTCTTTCTATACCCCTCTGGAAGAAGAGAATGTGGCAGCAAGAATAGCTCCTGACACAAGCTCTTTATCCGAAGATCTGCACATGCTCCTCCAGCCAGTCCACATAACTTTGCTCACGGGCCAGCGCCTTGGTCAGTACCAGATAATGTCCCAGATGGGGATTGGCAAATGTCACCTCTGCACCTTCTGCTCCAAAAGTCTGCTTCAGCCCTTCATACCGCTGCTGCAGATCTTTCAGCTTGTGCCGACGCAGACGCAGCTGATCCGCGAACAGCTCGCGGGCTTCTTCCTTCGGCAGATTGCCGATAAAGTACATTTTCAGCATAAATGTATCTTTTTCTGTCTCCGGCAGAGGTGCAGAAGCACTGACCCATTCCATCAGTTCCCGCTGTCCCTCGGAAGTAATCGTATATATTTTTTTCTCCAGCTTTTCCCCCTGGATCACTGTACGGAATTGTACCAGCTCTTCATCGACCAGCTTTTTGAGTTCCGGATAAATCTGGCTGTGCTTGGCGCTCCAGAATTGTCCGATCTCTTCTTTAAATTGACTTGTGATATCGTAGCCGCTGCATTCATGACGATTCAGCAGTCCGAGAATAGCATATTTTAATACTCGCATAAGGTCATAATCCCCCTTGAACTATTTGACGATGCATCATAAATAATGTTAATATAAACATGTAAATAATTACACGTTTTAATAAAACTCATATTTGAATCGGCATTTTAGAACCTGCATGTTCGTGAAACAGCCGATGGGTAAAATGGACACACGATACTACACTGAGGAAGGTGCTTTGAACATGGACAAATTTGTTGGCAGTCACATGATTTATACGTATGAGAACGGTTGGGAATACGAGATTTATATCAAGAATGACCATACGATCGATTACCGTATTCACTCCGGTATGGTCGCAGGACGCTGGGTACGCGATCAGGAAGTAGATCTGGTAAAACTGACCGAAGGCGTATACAAAGTATCCTGGACCGAACCGACAGGCACAGATGTATCTCTTAATTTTATGCCAGATGAGAAAAGAATGCATGGTATTATTTTCTTCCCGAAATGGGTGCATGAACATCCGGAGATTACGGTCTGCTACCAGAACGATCATATCGCCCTGATGGAAGAATCCCGTCTGAAATATGAGACGTATCCAAAGTATGTTGTACCGGAATTTGCCGATATCACATTTATCGAGAATGCAGGTGTGGACAATGAAGAGCTGATCTCTATTGCACCTTACCCTGGCATGACCGACGATATCCGCGCCGGCAAGCCGCTGCAATCCAAATAATGTTTTGACTTTACCTGTCTGTACCTGCCCATCAAGGGCCATATGTAAAATAAATGGATCTGATCCAAAAGCAGCTCGCGCTTCCTATCTATCTGGACGCGGGCTGCTTTTTTATATACAGAAATCGGTTCAGATCAAGATGTTGTTCTCTAGCAGACCAGTTCGCCGCTGCGCTGTTCCCGTGATATAGTGATATTCATAATCAAAGGGAATCAACCGGAAATCAGGTGAAACAAAGTGAAATGGACATCTATCGTTACTTCGCAGGGACAACTACATAGACAATGGACCGACAACATCGAAGTACTGTATACCGGTCTGCACGGACTGTCGGTACAGCGATTTCGGTTAAAGGAAAATGGGCAGAGCTATATTTACAAGCCATTTGCTACAGCAGCGGATGTGATGCGCGAACTCCGGGTGTATCGTCAGATCATGCCATGGCTGCCGGAAGTGTATCCGCAACTGATTGCATATTCGGCAGGAACGATAACGGAGACTCCGGAAACCGATAGGGTACAAGCATCTATGCATACATCCATACAGCCGTCCCCCGGATCTACCCATTCCGGCTGCTGGCTGATTCTGGAGGATATAGGGGAACTGAATCATCGTCATACCGAGCAGGTGCTACTGGAGATGGCAGAGCTGATCGCGCAGTGGCATCGTATACCGCTGGCAAATATTGCAGAACTACCTGTTCAGGGGCAAAAGCCTCCGCTATCTGTAGTCAGGGAAGAAGTGCTGCAGCACTGGGAGCAGGCGATACAGCTGTTGTCCCGAAGTGTGCAGGAATCCTCCATATCCTCTGCAGGAAAAGGCAGTAATCAGAGCCGATCTCATCTACCCGATCAGCAGCAGTTGAACAGATTGCAGGCAGATCTTCTTCACTTTCAGCCGGATACAGCAAGTGTCCTATCCCATGGTGATCTGCATGCGGGCAATTATGGGATGAATCCGCAGGGCCGCCTGATTGTGCTGGACTGGGAACATGCTCATGCTGCTTTGCCTTACTGGGACCTATATCATCTGCTCGATATGTCGCATCCGCTGTTCCCGAGAAGGATGAATCGTACGCTTCGCCGGCTTGTGCTGCAGCGATATGTACAGTCCAATTGTCAGCAGCGCGATCCGGGAAAAGGCCGCTCGCTGGACAGCAGTGAATTTTACCGGGATTATTACCGGTTTGCGATACTGTATTCGCTGTGGATGCTGCTGCTGATCGAGCGGGATCTGCAGCAGCCCAAGGCGCTCTGGCCGCACTCCCAGCTGCTGGCCCAGCGCCGGGAGACGATAGAGCATCTATTGCAGTGTATCGAGGAATGGTCCGGCTTATAGGATATAGAAGTGATCGACAGGAGAGGAGGAATCCGGATTGCGTATGGCAGAGGATTATATGCGTCTGCGTCAGGCATTTACCGACCAGCAGGAACAACAGTGGTTTCGCGTCACTATGGACGAATTGGCTGGAGCGCTGTGCTGCACATCACGTAATGCCCGACTGATCCTGTCCCGTCTGGCAGAAGCCGCCTGGATTACTTTTCAACCGGGTCGGGGCAGAGGGAACCGTTCAGCACTGTTATTCCACCGCTCCGCAGCCGAAGTGCTGTTGGAGGAAGCCAGGGAACGCGTAATAGCAGGCGATGTGCAGGCTGCTTTTGACTGGGTGTATACCTATGAAAAAGTAGCGAATGTACGCAATGATTTTTTGCCATGGCTGACCGCATACTTTGGCTATTCGGCAGCCGGCGATGATACAGAGCAGATAATTGAGACGCTGCGTCTGCCCATTTACCGGCCTATTGTCTGCCTGGACCCGGCGAACGCGGTATTTGCTTTTGATACGGAGCTGGTGGATCAGCTGTACAGCCGTCTGACCGGATACGATGCGGATTCAGGGCGTGTCACTGCCGGGATTGCCCATGCCTGGGAATGTTATCAGGAGGGGACGGTCTGGACGTTTTATCTGCTCAAACATATAAACTTTCACAGTGGACAGGAGCTGACCGCACACGATGTGGCAGCCAGTCTGGAGCGTCTTCGCAGTCATCCATATGCCCATAGCTGGCTGGTCGGACAGGTGGATACGATACGGGTGCTGAACCGTTATACCGTGCAGATTATATTGGATCGTCCGAACAGGTATCTGGATCTGTATATGAGTCACAGCGGTGCTTCGATTCTGCCAGCAGGTACATGGCCGGATACCGGGCTGCCCATTGGATCAGGGGCTTATCGTATCATCCGTCTGCAGCATGGTCAATGTGTGCTGGAGCGGTTCCCTGGTTATTATGATCGAGGCGCAATGATCGATCGGATCGAGATTATCATCGTGCCAGAACACGAAGCCGAATATGCGATAGGTCCGGCCCCGGGCACATTGACTGTAGTCACAGGAGAAATCGCTATTGATCCGCCCGCCGATCTGCTGCGACAACATCATGTCACCGGTGTCTCGATGCTGTCCCTGAATAGGCGTACAATGGGGCCGCTGCAAAACCACTGGCTGCGGCAGGCACTTGTACAGGGAATTGACCGCCAGCGAATGATCTGTGAGCTGGGTGAGACGCGAATATCTGCTGCCAGGGGACTGCATGTTACACAAGGCAGAGAGGGTTCTCTGACAGGGGAATCACCGTATGAATTCCGAGTACACGAAGATACCCTGTACCAGCCAGAACAGGCAGAGAAAGCGCTATGTATGTCCGGTTACAAAGGTATAATGCTTAAAATGTATACGTTTCCTCGGCATGAACGCGATGCCTACTGGCTGCAGACACAATACCGGAAACTGGGGATCGAGATTGCCATACATGTGGTCTCGTGGGCTGAACTGAATCATCCGATGATCCGGGAACATGCCGATCTGATCTTGTTCGAAGCGGTACTGGCCGGTGGACTACTGCCGCAGCTGGAGTATTTGCAGTCCGATCACAGCCTGATTCGCAGCAGACTGCCGGAAAAGACAGCGGAACATATCGACCAGATTATTGCCCAAATGCTGTGCTCCGATACGGCTGCTTTTACAGATAAGCGCCCTCGCGAACGGAATCAACAGCAGATATCCGCTTGGCAGCAGGTCGAAACGGTGCTAGCGGATTCACATAGTATCGTTCCATTGGTCGAACGTTCTGCTACGCTGCTACATCATCCCGGCCTTCGTGGAGTACGAATCAATGCACGGGGCTGGACCCGTTTTCAGGATTTATGGTTTAGTGAAATGCCTTGAACGAGACACTGGATAGAGCGATTCCTTGGACTGGAGAAATACACGGGATCAGCTATGGAAAACAGAAAAGCGGAAACAACCTCTGCCGGGTTTACCCTTTTTCCGGTGACAGGCTGTCGGTATACTGATCGTAGGAACTTACAGCTGCATAACAGGGGGAAATCATAATGTTGAATCAGATGACAATAGAACGTCTGGATACGCTGGACAAGGATATGGAGCAATTTGTGGATATGCTGGTGGCTGTAGTGAACGACGGAGCATCTATTGGCTTCCTGCCACCGCTGGATAGAGAGGAAGCCCGTTCTTACTGGCATGGGGTGATCGCGCCGGATGTTATTCTGCTGGCTGCCCGTTCCGGTGAACAGATAGCCGGCACCGTGCAGGTACAGCTGTGCAGCAAACCAAACGGCAATCACCGTGCGGAGATCGCCAAGCTGATGGTGCATCCGGATTACCGTCGTCATGGTATCGCCCGCCAGCTAATGCTGGAAGCGGAGCTGGTGGCGCGTCAGGCTGAACGCTCGCTGCTGGTACTGGATACGCGTGATGGCGATCCGTCGAATTTACTATACCAATCGCTCGGCTTTCTGCAAGCAGGACAGATTCCGTATTTTGCCCGCTCGGAGAACGGTTCGCTGGATGCGACCAATCTGTACTACAAAGTGCTGGAATAGCGATCATTGATCCGTTCCGGAACCGATAATCCGCTATCCAATAAATAGTATCCAAAGGATCTGATGTGTACGGTGACATCAGGTCTTTTTGGCGTATGGACCGGACTGTATTATGATACAACTATATTTTATTTATCCATTGGTCATAGGTTATGTCATACAAGCAAAGGAGAATAACGATATGAATCATTTGCAGATTGTACATGCAGCAGCGGAACATGCCGAGGAGCTGGCAGCGATGAATCTGGAGTTTAACGGTGTGATCGTGGAGGAAGAGCAGCTGCGCCAGTATCTGGACAATCGCCGGGAGATTATTCTGCTCGCCATGGATGGGGAGCAGGCGGCCGGATTTATTTGTGCGCAGGTATTTCACTCCTTTTGTTATGAACGTCCCAATGCCGAGATTACCGAGCTATATGTACGCGAAAAGGCTCGTGAACAAGGTGTAGCAGGCAGACTTGTCCGGCAGATGGAGCAGGAGCTGCGGAATGAAGGAGTCAAGACCGTGACGATTCTGACCAGCTCCTATAACGAACCGGCCTGGAAAACGTACGAATCGGCCGGCTACCGGACGCAGGAAGAAGCGGTCTTCCAGCGCAAGCTGATTCCGATGGAATAAGCTGGTGAGGGAAGTGCTATTTTCGATCACCATGATCCGGTATTATCAGTTCCTGTCAGGACAATCTGTACAAAAAAGACTACAATAGATACAGTTTGCTGTCGTCGATCTGCGGCAGGTCATGATCTGCCATACGTACATACAGCCGGAGCTGTCAGGAAGTCCGACTGGTTTTTATCAGGAAAAGGAGTAATCGCAATGACTAGAATCGGACTGATTATGCGTAAAATTCAATTCACCGAGAACCAGGGACCGCGTGTATTCGCGGAGCGGCTCAAAGCACTCAGTGCGGAGCTGGGGGTCGAAATTGTCTTTATTTCCCCCGAGCGCCATGTGAGCGGCTACGACTGGCTGCCCGGTTACGAACACGAGAAAGGCGATCTGGTCAATTATGATATCGTACTCGACCAGATTCATAGCCACCATATTGACCATGTAATCTATACGGTATCCGGATTTACTTTTCTCAAGATGTTTCTGCCGAATAGTGTACTGTTCCCACACAGCTTCCCCGATCCGGCGCTGACGGGCTATGAGATGATGAAGCCTTTTTATACGATGGTGGATAAGGCTGTCGTACAGACTCCATTTCTGAAAAGACAGATGGCGTCGCAGTTTGGTATCACCGATGTGGATGTGATTCCGATCGGGTTCAGTGAAGAACTGGCGAAAAAGCATTTTAACCCGGACGAGGTCGTAGATAACCGGGTACTCTGGATCGGACGGGATGAAGAAAATCGTCGTCCTGATCTGGTCGTCGAATACGCGCGCCGCAATCCGGACAAGGAAGTGTTTATGGTATTCGGCGGTGAACGTTACCGGGAGAGTATGAAGAAATACGATATTCCTGCCAATCTCAAGCTGCAGTTTGCCCTGTCCCAGGATGAAGTGTTCCAGCTGATGAACTCGGCCAAAGTCTACTGGAGCAGCTCGCGCTTTGATACCTTTGCGATGCCGCTGACCGAAGCGCTGGCGATGGGCAAAATTGTCGTTAAGCCGGAGCATCCGTGTTATGACCATATTAGTTCGGCGCATTCTTTTGCCGGGAATGAACGTAACTGGTTTGAGCTGGTCAATATGGCAGTATCGTCGCCGCGCCGCTTTTCCCAGGAGAATCGCGACTATGCCTTTGAGACGTTCTCGGCCAGCATTATGAAAGAAGGATATCGTCAATTCTATTCGGATTGGCTCAAATAATCCGGAATCTGTACAAACAGGGGGTTGGGTATGACTATTCAACAGCGAATAGCCGTGATTGCCGATGTGCACAGTAATATTCTGGCGCTGGATGCCGTACTAAACGATATCGACAGGCAGGGTATCCAGCAAATCTGCAATCTGGGAGACAGCGTGTATGGTCCGATGGAGCCTGCACAGACAGCGCAGCGCCTGATTGATCGCCGTATTCTGTCCATACGCGGCAATCAGGATCGGGTCATGCTGGAACCCCGGCAGCCTTCTCCGCATTCCACGTATGACGAGGTACTGGCTGATCTGCAGCCGCAGCATATGCAGTGGCTGATTGATCTGCCGGAATACCGGATCCTCCATGAGGATATCTATGCTTGTCATGGTAATCCGCGGTCCGATGATATTCCTCTGCTGGAGAAGATTATGCCGGATGGCGTACATATGCGTTCGGATCAAGAGCTGCTAGAGATGCTGCATGGGATCGAACAGACGGTGATTTTGTGCGCACACACCCATGTACCCTGCACCCGATATCTGCCGGATGGACGTCTGATTATCAATCCGGGCAGCGTCGGCCTGCCTGCATACGAGGATGATCTGCCATACGAGCATGGTATGGAATCTTATTCTCCGCATGCCAAGTATGCTGTACTGGAACATGGAGCAGCCGGCTGGAGCGTAACCCATCATCTGATTCCCTATGACTGGGAAGCAGCAGCCCGGCAGGCCGAATACAGACAGCGTCCCGATTGGGCAGTTGCGCTGCGTACAGGCAGAGCGCACCCTTTATGAAAAGTAAAAAGTAAAAAGTAAAAAGTAAAAAGTAAAAAGTAAAAAGTGACAAGCAGAACAGAGGGATCTGATCCTGTGATGCTATTCCTGTGTGGCGATTTCTTCGATAATCAGCCTTCTATAATTAGCATGATGTCAGTATTCTGTCTGATCAGATTCAGCAATCCCTATTCCATATTCCAAATGTACAACGATAGGAGACTCCTTTATGACTACTCTACGCAAAGCGATTATTGATACCGATACTGCTGGCGATGATACGATCGCCATTTTGACAGCTCTGCATCATTTTGATGTACAGGGCATTATGATGACCGGCGGCAATGTGCAATTTGACCAGCAGGTGGAGAATGCGCTCTATACGATTCAGGTTGCCGGCAAAGGCGGTGTGGACGGCCCTATTCCGGTCTACAAAGGCTGCGAACGCCCACTGATGACGACATGGAATGCGGAATCGCACCGAACCGTCGAGGATGTGCATGGCAGCGACGGCATGGGCGGCGCCCATTTTCCGCTGGCTGCCCAGCGTCCGGCAGATGGTCATGCGGTCGATTTCCTGATCGAAACCGTACATCGTTATCCGGGCGAGATTCATCTGCTGGCGATTGCACCGCTGACTAATATTGCGATGGCGATTCAAAAGGACCCGACTATTGTGCCGAAGATTCCGCATCTGTACGTGATGGGCGGGACGAATAATGCGCTCGGCAATATTACGCCTGCAGCCGAGTATAACTTTTACGTAGACCCGGAAGCGGCACATATCGTGCTGCGTTCAGGTATTCCGACAACGATGGTCGGCTGGGAGATGTGTACACGCTATTCGCTGATGGATGATAACGATCATGCCGAGATTCAGGCGCTGGGCACTTCGGGGACTCAGTTTTTTACCGATGTGAACAAGGTCGTTATGCAGTTCAACAAGCAGGTGCACCGGCTGAATGGCACGACCCATCCCGATACGTTGCTGATGGCTGTCGCTGCGAATGAAGCGGTTATGACAGAGTCGCATGAGTACTTTGTCGATGTAGAGACCAGGGGAGAATGGACGCGCGGATACAGCGTAGTGGATATCAATGGCCGACTGGGCCAGCAGCCGAATGTGCGTGTCTGCGAATCGATCGACCGCGATCTGTTCAAACAAATGCTGCTCGACGTGCTGACAGCGATTGAGTAATTAGAATAATTTGAAGGAGCGATTGGTCATCCAGTTCAATCATTCCGTTGATAAATAGCAGCGGCTTCCCTATACTGATGCATTGTTACATGTACAGATAATTAGGTGAGAGCCTTTATATTCCGAAGCGAGGTAAGCTATTGTTAGTTAATTCCCAGATGAAAAAGTACCTTGATGAACTAGAGCAAGCAAGGGAAAGAGTAGAAAAGCAAAATCAGAATCAAAAAAGAGTAAAAGCAAGAAAAGCGAAAAAAGCAAAAACACGTCTTCGTAATGTTGAGTTGCGCAGCATTGAACCTTTTATTTTCCCTACGTTTATCGAGTGGGATGGCTGTGTACTGTTAAAACAAAAAAACGGATCCGATTTACCACCTCATTTTACGCCCAGTAAATTTATTATAGATCGAACAGCATTTGAAGCATTCCATAACCATATTCATATTAGCGATATATTTGAAGATATTATCGAACCGATCCAACTACTTGGCATTGGCGTGAACATGATTGAGATATGGGCGGCTGTACTCTACAGACAATTTAAAGGGGAAAGAAATTTTTATCTTGTTTTATCTTACGATGGGGAAGAAGCCGTTTTGCGTTTCTATTCAGTCAGACAGGATGAACCTCCATGGATTACTGTGGATTCATTAGATTCTTATTTAGACGGAGTAATGGTAATCGAAGTCTAAACAGAAAGACCTTGAAGATGATTTCTTCAAGGTCTTTTTTATTCACTTTTTTGGTATAACGAGTAGACACATTTATACGAGAAAAAGAATGGCTGCATTGTAACGATCTGCTATGAAGCCAATGATCTATGCCTCTATATAAAATAAAAGATAGTTGTGAAATAGTGATCCATGAGTAATAAATTGTCGTATTATTAATTAGTTAAAACAAGAAAATATCCTAAAATTCGACATATTAATTCATATTTCGATAAAATAGGACTTTGGATACGTGTCATATCACTATTAAATAACCGATAACTTATACATCAAGTCGAATCGTTTGGGGGAACAGTCGATGAGTTTTAAACTGAGGACCGTATTGGTCGTTGTATTTATCGTATTATCATTAGTGCTATCGGGAACTCTCGGCTGGGTAATGAACCGCTACGCCGTGAACAGCATGAAAGAGGAAATAGGCGATTCTTTATTCAGTACAGCGCATAATACCGCGGACAAGCTGGATAACTTTATGTGGTCCAGATCGGGGGAAATGGACCTCCTGGCTCAGCTGCCGGTACTGCGTAATTCGAATAATATGAACGAAGTACATGATATGCTGGATCAGCTGCAATCGAGCTTTCCATCTTTTTCGTGGATCGGGTATACTGATCTTCATGGTAAAGTAATGGCTTCGACAGACAATATTCTACTGGGTAAGGATCTGTCCGAGCGTCCGGTCTACCGTGAAGGAATCAAAAAGAAATTTATCGGTGACGTGCATGATGCCGTACTGCTGGCCAAGCTGCTGCCCAATCCAAGCGGCGAACCATTGCAGTTCGTGGATATCAGTCTGCCGGTTATCAATAATAAAGGCCAAAAGGTAGGCGTACTCGCTGCGCATATGAGCTGGGATTGGGCTCGTGAAGTAAAACAGTCGGTCATGGAATCATTCCAGCAGAAGGACAAGGATATCGAAGTGATGATTGTCAGCCAAAAGGATCAGGTAGTTCTGCTGGGACCGGATGGCATGGTCGGACAGAAGCTGCCGCTGAGTAGTGTAAAGAAGGCACAGTCTGGACAATCCGGTTGGGAACTGGAGCAGTGGCCGGATGGACATACCTATCTAACCGGTTATGCCTATGGCGATGGATATATGGATTATCCGGGGCTTGGTTGGACCGTGCTGGTACGCCAGCCGGAATCGACTGCTCTGGCGTCTATCTCAGATATGAATATATTCACGATGATCGCGGGAATGATCGCGACGATTGTTTTTGCATTGATTGGCTGGTTCCTGGCGAACAAGATTTCACTGCCAATTCGCGCACTGACGCATCGTGCCGACCGTCTGAGTGAAAAGGAAATCTTTGATATTCCGGTACAGCGTGGCTTCTATGAGATTGAGATCCTGTCCCGCTCGCTGCGGGCAATGGTAACCTCGTTGATGCAAAAAGATGTAGAGCTGGACCAGATGCAGGCGATAGCCCATTATGATCATCTGACCGGACTTCCGAATCGTAATGCGCTGGAGACGTATCTGGAAAGCACGCTGGCAGAGCATGAAGATAACCCGTCGCAGCAGCTCAGCTTTCTCTATATCGATCTGGATGGATTCAAAAAAGTAAATGATACGCTGGGACATCAGGCTGGCGATATCCTGCTGCAAAAGGTTGCTCAGCGTCTCAGCAGTCTGTCGAAGGACAAGGATATCACTGTTCGCCTCGGAGGCGATGAATTCCTCGTAGTACTGCATACTTCCCAGGATCATCCATACGATGAAGCGCGGGCATATGGCGAACAAATTATTAGTCTGCTGAACAAACCCTTTGTACTGGAATACCAGAAGATCCATATCGGCTGCAGTATTGGCGGTGCAGTCTACATGGTGGACAGTGACAATCCGATCGAGATCGTACGCATGGCTGACCAGGCATTGTACCAGTCCAAGCGCGCCGGCAAGAACCGGATCACTTTCTACAACGCGGATTCGCTACCACAGTCTGCGATGTAAATTCCGGGTATTCAGAACAGTAACAGTAAAAGTAACAGTAGAGAGATATGAAAAAGAGCCCCTTAAGGGCTCTTTTTAGGTTATAGTCAGAATTGTCTGCATATGCTCCTTTGGAGCACCTTATACAGAAGATATAATAATATGGCATATTCTTACCAAAAAGGGTGGAATAATGAGCCATATTATACGCTTTCCCCATATTCGCTTAATAGCGGCGTTGTCCTGCTATACGCTTGCCGATCACCAATATAATAAACAGCACAATCAGGGAAGAAGCAATAATAATTAGGGACAGTACCAGGTAACCAAGTGCATTCCAGCCATACTGGAACAGGCTGAACAGCATCAGTACCGCGCCGATCAGTACGCCTGCCAGTCCCGGAATATAGCGTACGGTTGCAGAACCCGGTCTGCGGCGAATCAGAATAATGCTGATGATTAACAGAACCAATGCAAGACCTGCTCCTATATACATAAGAGTGTTCAAATCGATAGACCTCCTTATTAGTTCGTTCTATTTACATCCGGTATAACACGGTTGTCGCTAATCGGATCCTGCTGCATAGATCGTGCCAAAGCAGTTTACGGACGAGCGTATCCTTTGGATATTCGGTAAAACAGCTGAAACATCAGCAGTACCAGCCCGATCAATGAAGTGCTGATTAACGCCAGCGAAAAAGCAAAAATGCCGTCCCATCCGGTGCGCTGCGTATAGACGACCATACCAAGCAGAATAATACTGGCAACGATTCCGAGCATTCCCGGACAAAAGCGGAAAAAACGCGGCTGTGGAGCGACTTTTACGAGCAGTAGTGCGATTAAATAGATGAGCATGCCTGCTCCAATACCTGCATAGACCAGTGGATGAATCGGTTGCATCATAATGCTCCTTTCTTGAATAGAGGATACAAATAGTAAATACATTGGCCTGACAGGGTAGTGCTCTGGTTATTCTATAGCGAATAATCTGGATTGGAAAGGATAAATAACCGAGTATCGTCAAAAGAAAACCATAATGAGATATCATTAATGAATATCTAAATAACTTAATGCTTATATGTCCATATAATTTCTCCTTTCAAGATAATATTCCATAAAATGGCTTTTTGAAAAGGGTTGTCCAATAAAAATTCCAGCAAATAACTTCCGTATTATTATGTAAAGATAAAAGTTACTCAAAGAAAACGTTTACTTTTTTGGTGAAAAGGGTATTCTTAATTATGATAAATAGGTTTGCTTGAAATATGCAAAACTGTCAGGCCCTGCAATAAGAGCTTACAATAACCTTTCGATCTTTTCCAACTTTTAGCATATTGTAAGCGCTTAACAATGGGGCTATTCTATTATCCGACAGAACTGCATATTATGCAAAATGCTGATCGACCGCTTGTTTTGCTATGCAGACTACGGTCATCAGCCAGTAGGTATCTATCTTGAAGGGGATGTTAGCATGAGAAAATGGGGAAGTGCATGTCTTGCAGGCTTGTTGATCATTCTGACCCTTGCAGCCTGCAGCGGTGGCAGTAATAATGCCAGCGGCGTGGTCGAACTGGAGTTTTTCCAGAACAAACCCGAAGCCAAGGGCAGTTTTGACAAACTGGTAGCCAAGTTTAACGAACAGCATCCGAATATTCATGTCTCTCAGGTGAATCCGCCGGATGCTGAGACCGTGCTCAAGACACGAGTCGTCAAAGATGATATTCCCGATATTATCGGACTGGGTGCAACCGATACATACTCTCTTCTGGCCCAAAGCGAAATTTTTCTTAACCTCACCAACGACCCTCTACTTCAGAATATTGACCCTAAATACGTACAGATGCTGACTGATGTGACCGGCATGCAGGAAGTTACCGGTGTTCCTTTTGCCCTGAATGCCAGCGGCGTCATCTACAACAAGGATATTTTCCAAAAGCTCGGTCTATCCGTACCCAAAACATGGGACGAACTGATCGCGACTGCCAAAAAAGCAAAAGAAGCCGATGTGATCCCGTTTTATTTCACTTACAAGGACGACTGGCAAACCAACCTGCCGTTCAATGATATGGGTGGAACACTGGTCGGGATTGATTTTTACAAGGAACGTCGTGAGAACAAGACTACTTTCCAGTCGGCTTATCAGGAAGTGGCCAAAAAGCAGCTGGAGCTGCTGAACTATGGACACGGTGATAACTTTGGTAAAAACTATGCCGACGGTAACCGTGCATTCGGTAATGGAGAATCAGCGATGTATATCCAGGGCAGCTGGGCGATCTCCGAGATTCGCAAAGTCAATCCGGATATCAACCTGGGCTTTTTCCCACTGCCAGGCAGTAATGATGAAGCACAGAACAAACTGACTGCCGGTGTCGATACCCTGCTCGCCATCTCCAATCAGACCGAGCACCCGGAGGAAGCCAAGCAGTTTATCGCCTTTCTGCTGCAGCCGGAAAACAGCCAGCAGTATATCGATGAACAGAATCTGTTCTCGTCGGTAGACGGCGTACAGCAAAAGGACGAGAGTGTATCCGGCCTGCTGCCGTATTTTGAACAGGGTAAAATTGTCGACTTTGTCGATCACTATATTCCGAGTGCGGTACAGCTGAATCCGACGGTGCAGGCGTTCCTGCAGAACAAGGATATCAATGCATTCCTGGGTACGCTGGACAAGGAATGGGACAAGGTGGCTGCTCGCAGGGCAAGCTGAGCAGCCTGATCGATAGATGTAACGTAACAGAGGAAAGCCAAGAAGGGGAGGAAGACACATGTCCAAACGGATGTCCACCTATTACTGGATGACCATTCCGGCCGTATTGCTATTCTTTCTATTCCTGACGCTGCCGGCGATTCAGGGGGTCTATTATTCATTTACCAACTACAATGGGTTTGGTAAAACGTACGATTTTATAGGTTTGCGCAATTACATCAATCTGTTCACTGATAATGTGGTAGGTGATGCGTACTGGTTTACGATCAAGTTCGCGGTAGTCGTCACCATCTTCGTTAATGTATTCAGTCTGCTGATCGCCCTCGGACTGAATGCGAGCATCAAGTTCCGGAACTTCTTCCGGGGTATTTATTTCCTGCCGAATATTCTGAGCGTACTGATTGTAGGTTACATATTCAACTACCTGTTCTCCAACGTATTCACAGTGTGGGGACAGTCTCTCGGGATTAACGCATTGTCTACAAACATACTCGGTAATGAAAGTCTGGCCTGGATCGGCGTGGTAATCGTAGCAGTATGGCAGAGTATTGCCCTGAATACGATTCTGTATCTGGCCGGTCTGCAGACCATCTCCAAGGATATGTATGAAGCATCCAGCCTCGATGGAGCAGGTAAATGGCGCGAGTTCTGGAGCATTACCTTCCCGCTGATCGCTCCGTTCTTCACCATTAATATGGTACTGGCGATGAAAAATGCACTGATGGTGTTCGATCAGATCGTTGCTCTGACCAACGGCGGACCTGGACGGGCGACACAGTCGATCTCCTTCCTGATCTATACCGGTGGATTTGAAGGCGGCGAATTCGCTTATCAATCGGCGAACTCGGTGATCTACTTTATCGTTATCGCTGTAATCTCAATTCTGCAGATTCGCTTCCTGCAAAGAAGGGAGATGGACATGTAATGAAAGAGAATACCAAAATCAACTGGCCGATCAATATACTGGTAGCAATCGGAACACTGATCATTTTGTTCCCGCTCTATATGGCGCTGACCATTGCACTCAAGGACCCGCAGCAGATGTCCCAATCCCTGTTCGGTCTGCCTACCAAGTGGCGGTTTGACAACTTTGCCAATGCGATTGAAGTGACGAACTTTTTCCAGGCATTCCGTAACAGTGCGCTGGTGACTACAGCGACCGTGGTGCTGACCCTGCTCACCAACTCGATGGTCGCTTATGCGATCGGACGGAATATGGAGCGCAGCAAGTTTTTCAAAGGACTGTATTTCTACTTTGTTAGCGCGATGTTTATTCCATTCCCGATCATTATGCTGCCGATCGTCAAACTGACGGCATCGCTGCATATGACCAATCTGGTCGGTCTGACGATTCTGCATACGGTATATGCACTGGCATTTAACGTATTTGTCTATGTCGGCTATATCCGCTCGATTCCGGTGGCACTGGAAGAAGCGGCGACCGTGGATGGCGCTTCGACATGGGGTACCTTCTGGCGGATCATTTTCCCGCTGATGGCGCCGATCAATGCAACAGTCGGTATTCTCGTCTGTCTGTCCACCTACAATGACTTCCTGCTGCCGCTGATTATTGTCAGTGACCAGGATATGTATACACTGCCGCTCGTGCAGTATATTTTCCAGGGACAGTTCAATACAGACTACAATCTGGCATTTGCCTCGTATCTGCTGGCGATGCTGCCGATGATCGTTATTTATCTGTTTGCACAGAAATGGATCATTAGCGGGGTCACGCGTGGTTCGGTGAAATAAGCGAACGACTGCAATAAATATACAAAAAGACCGTATCTCTAACAGAGAGTACGGTCTTTTTGTTATTTCTGCATATATTTTTTATTTGTGCGTATGGTGGTAAAAAAGAGTTACTGCACAGCAGTATCAAGATTAAGCATACGAATGAAGCGGGCTCCATCGATAGAGCAGATGTTTATTGTTATCCTGCGCGGTTCAGCTGTCTGCTTCGGCTTCGTGTACAGCAGAATCCGCTGCCGTCTGAAAAGAAGCTGCCCATTCGCCGAACAGCTGATAATCGCGCTCCACCTGATCGGTATAGGCATACGCCCAGCGGGAAATATGCTGGACAAAAGCATCCGGTTTGCTGCCCATGGCTTTGTAAATCTCGCGCTCGCTGTGATAAGGCAGGATGCCTTCGCTGACATCGCGGTCGGCACGGGAGTGCATTTTGGCAGTTAATTGAGCCATGGTGGACAGGATCTTTTGCATATCGTCGGTGCTCTGGATATTTTCCAGCTTTAGCCGTTTTTTATAAGGTGAACGTTCACGCACATAGAAATCGCGATCATCCAGCGTTAGATAGCCCAGATACGGATCAGCCTTGTGATGCATCGCCTGCTGGGTCGTCGTCACGCGTTTGCCCTGGTGACCGAACTTTTGCCAGAACGATTCGGTATATGGTAGAAAATAGGCAGGTACCGGCGCGCGTACTTCTTTGACTTCCAGGATTAGATCATCCTCGCCTTCGCCGGTTGCTCTGCCTTCGATCAGTACATAATAGCGATCGAGGCCGATTGAGGCCGTACCTGATCCGTGCTTGATCGCGATATCTTTGATCTTGTAGTGATTCACATCGTCTTCACAGCACAGGAGGGTGTCCTGATACGATGCCCAGGCTTGTTCGAGCAGCTCCTGTTCCCGGGCAGAAGGAATCGCCAGCTCGCTGTTCTCCAGAAATACACGGTCGCTCTGCATCACAGCGGTTACTTTTTCGAGGAAATGTCCTTGCCGGCGCTTTTCCAGCTTGCGTAGCAGTTTGCGGACAGGGCCTTTGGCATTGGATTCGTTCATAATAAATTTGGCGGGATTCTCTTTGCCTTCGGCGTAGCAGCGAATCTGCTTGTAGTAGGAGAGGATATAGTGCTCCATCATGGACAGCTGCTGCTCACGATCGTAACCGAGCTGACGACAGACGAGGGCGATACTGACAGACATGCGCAGCACATCATAGACATACGAGCCGACATATCCTTCATCAAAGTCATTCACATCATAGACGATATCGCCCGATTCATTACGGAAAGCGCCAAAGTTCTCAAAATGCAGATCACCCTGAATCCATGTCGGACGATCTGCCGGTGTATGATACGGGAAATAATGCCGGGTTGCATCGAAATAGAACAGATACGCACTTCCCCGGAAAAAGGAAAAAGCGGTCTGGCTCATTTTGCTGTATTTCTCGGCGCGTTTCTGTGGATTCAGATTCATAATATTGGCGTCAAATTCATCGAGAACCGAGACCAGTGTATCCCGGCGCAGCTTGTTGCGTGTACGAATCACATTTTCTGTAATAGCTGGATCTACCATATCGTATTCCCCTTTATGTACGGCTTTTTAGCCATTATCATATCGCAAATGAACATCCCGTAAAAGTAAATTTTTCCATGGGGAAGAAGATGGTCAGGAGAGTATAAAAACGGTCGGTTACAAAGTATATGCAGGATGAATCATTACTGCCGGAATCGCGCCCGATGTTTCACAAGTAGTCATTGTGGGAAATGAAGGAAGAGAGTTTGGTATCATTACCGTTTGGGAAAAGAGGGATAACGATGCATATTGTTTGGTCTTCACTGAGTATTAGCGGTTCCATTATACTGGTAGCAGCCGTCTTTCTCGTGCTGCTGATTGTGCTGATGGTTCGCATGATGCGTAATCGCAATAGTGGTAGATAATTTACTGTATGTACATAAGCCTGATGTGTCTGCTAGAGAAAAGGTAGACACATCAGGCTTTTTGGCGAGACTCATTACGCTTGAGATTAATATCCTATCCATGAGTATCTTTTGAGAAGACAGAAAAGTGATCTGCTTTTTGCCAATGACTGGCTGTCCAGAATTGCTGTCCATGCTCATTGTTATTCAGTACAAACAAATGAGCCCGATCAATTCCGTTGGCGGCGAGTGCATTCATGCTTCGTTCGGTCAGCTGCCGGGCAATTCCCTGTCCCCGGTAATCCGGGTCTACAGCCATGTGATACAAATAACCTCGTCGACCGTCATGCCCTGCCAGCAACGTACCGGCTATAACGTCTCTAATGGTATCTATGGCGATATAGCTGCATCCGGCATTTTGCTCCAGATAACGTTGGATCGATTCGCGAGAATCCGCCGGACTCAGCCCCAATCCTTCGGTATTTTGCCAGAGTGCGATCATGCCGTCATAGTCTTCTATTTTTATTTCACGGAGTGTAATCATGTTTACAGGTCCTCCTGTGCAGGTAATATTTATATACTATTTCTTGCTATTTCCATCTATTTGAGTTGTTGTTCGGAATTTTTCAATTTTTTCTGGTAATTCTTTGTTTCAGCGCGTAGCATAAGGAGAGAACACGAATGATTATGTCAGACACCCCGCTCCGCTGTGTCTGATTTTCCGAAGCGGAGCCATCGACAACGATTGAACAACTGGATGTACATTTTGCTGTAGATCCCAAAAGCATATCATATCAGGAGGCACTCCTTTGAATATAAAAAAGAATATTAAAAAATGGGTATTTCTCACTGTCATTTTGAGCGCGATCTGTATTGAGACGGTATCGGCAGCGCGTCTGCATTCCTGTCAGACGACAACAACCAGTTCACCTGTTCTGGTCAGCACTATTCACGCAGAAGGACAGGAAGTGGCACCTGTCGATCCCGGCGAACCGGAGGGACTGCTGGAGACGATTATGACCGATGACGAGCTCGGCGTTACAATAGAAGGTGCTCTTGGCAAAGACGGCAATTATCATAATCTGTCCCTGCATACACCGATGTTCCAGTGTACCCTGCCAGGCACCCAGGTGAGCAACCCTTCCTATGCACCGCTGATCAGTGAAGCGGATCTGGATGGAGATGGACAGCCGGAGATTATTGTAAATCTCACGTATGGCTATGGCACCGGTGCGTATCTGAATACCATTCAGGTGTTCCGCTCGGATGGCGATTCTGTGCCGGTCGAACCGCTCAGTAATTCGGTGCAACGTCAGTTTACCACCGAGCTGGATAAAGAAAACATTCAGCTCCATGTGAATGACCAGACCACTACGATTCCGTTGGATAAATTCGCTCAGCCGCCGGTAGCGAATGAACCGAATTATATTCATGGCGGAGATGTGCAGCAGTATACGGTAGAAGATAATCAGATCCATGCCGTATACTCTCTGCAAGCCGGTACATCAGAGTTCATCGGAGAACTCGATGCGGTCTACCGGTATGATAATGGAATGCTGCGTCTCCAGCCGTTAACGCTGGAGCTGGATGAACCTTACCGCAGCACAGCGGACGAAGTCAAATAAGATCCTATAATGATGAACGTGATGTAACTACGCCGGATCCAATCCACTTGATAGACAGGACAGGTATCAATGAAATATAACTGCTAAATAAAGCATAAGAATAGCTATTAAATGACGATTAAATCACTATCAAATAATCATCAAATGACTATCGAATAACTATCAAATAACTATCAAATAACTATCAAATAACTATCAAATAACCATCGAATGACCAGAAATATCTAATCGCACAGCAAAAAGGCGGTCTACGGAAGACCGCCTGCACAACAACGTGAAGCCTGATTTTTCGAAAAAATACAGGGTGTCAGGTTTTTTTGTGCTATCTATTTATTCTAATGTGACGCTACACAATGAAGTATTGTACACAGAGTTGAATAGATAACAGCTTTATTCGAAGCGTTGCTGTACATTTATGTCCCGGGAAATAATCATCAATTCATGCATGCCTTCACGAATCTGAGTCTCACTGGCAAAGGAAAAACTAAGCCGGATATGCTGCTCATATCGCTCTCGGATATCGAACAGCGAACCAGGCAGCAGGCTGATTTGCCGGGCCAGACATTCACGCAGCAGCAGCGGTACCGACAGATGATCCGGTACTCTGACCCATAGACTGAGCCCACCCTGCGGCTGCTCATATTGCCAGCCAGCTTCGTCCAATTCCTGCTGCATAATCTCCATACGAATACGCAGAGCAATACGCAGTTTGTCCAGATGACGGTGCAGTCGATCCGATCTAAAATAATGCAGGAACAGCTTCTGGTTGAGCAGTGGAGACCCTCCATCTGCCAGCGACTTGGCAGCGAGCAGCTGCGACATCCAGGGCTGGCGAGCAGCGATACAAGCGATCCGCAGACCGGGAGAAATATATTTGCTGAAGCTGCGAATATGAATCGTATAGCCTTCCGTATCATAGGCAAATACAGGAGCCGGAGGCTTACCGTCAAAGTAAATATCACTGCATGTATCATCTTCAATCAGCAGGCATTCATACTGTGCTGCCAGATCAACCAGCTGCTTGCGCTGCTCCACGGGAATGCAGATGCCGGTCGGATTATGAAAAGTAGGATTCAGATAAAACAGCCGCGGCCGGTAGCGCTGCATCATTTGCTCAATCTCCTGCAAATCGTAGCAGCCATCCTGGATGCCGATTGACAGCAGACGGGCTCCTTTTTGCCGGAATACATCTATTGCATTGGCATAGGTAGGGGATTCGACCAATACCGGATCGCCCGGACGTATCCAGATATCTGCGATCAGATGGATCGCCTGCTGGGCACCGCTCGTAATGAGTAGCTCATCCGCATCGAGATGCAGCTGGGCAGAGCGTCTGAAATAGCCAGCCAGCAGTTCACGCAGCTCCGGATCACCCTGTACCTGGGCATAGGTACCGAGCAGCTTGGGATACAGATCGAATACTTCTTTCATGTATTCGGCAAAGTAATGATTGGGCAGCAGATTCGGATCGATCAGCGCCTGGGAGAACTGATAGCGGGCAGGCAGCTGGTGCAGTGCAGCCATATTGCCCTGGAACACGACAGGCGCAGGAACATGATCCAACCGGGCGCTGACTGCTGGCGGAGCTGCGTAATAGCCGGATTTATGTCGCACATAGACCAGACCACACTCTTTGAGCTGCTGATAGGCTTTGAGTATAGTTAGCCGATGCAGCCCGCTTTCCTGCGCAAGCTGGCGTACCGAAGGCAATTTCTCATGAGCCTGCCAGTCTCCGCGGCGGATACGGGCTTCGAGATAAGCGCTGAGCTGACGAAATGATCTGGCTCCATTATGGAAATTAATGGTATTTATATCAGGCGGACGATTCTGCCCGGAAGCAGCAGTTGTATGAGGATCGACAGGAAGGGAAGTCATAATCGGTCAGGCTCCTTTCGTAAAATGCGGGTCGTCTACAGATATTGTTGCTGGTCTTTATCATACTTTACCGGAATCGGCAGATAGACGCATCTGGTCTGTCTGGTTCTATCTGGTCTGTATTCTTTCCTTTACAATAACAGAACGAAAAGGGGGAATGACAGATGATTATGATAGGGTACACCATAATGTGTATTATTTTCGGGACGACCTTTCTGGCGATCAAGGTAGGAGTAGATGCCGGGCTGCCGCCGTTCGGTAGTGCGGGAATACGATTTGCACTGGCAGGTCTGATCTTGATGTGTATCATGCATATACGCGGCAAAGTCAGTTTTTCAGTGTTGTGGCGGCGGGAGACACTGTTGATCGGAGCGAGCATGACGTTTATGACTTTTGCGAGTCTGTACTGGGCAGAACAGTATGTTACTTCCGGTGTAGGCGCATTGCTGTCAGCGACCGGTCCGGCGATGATTCTGCTGATTCGGGCGCTGGTGCTGAAGGTACGTGTGCCTGCACTGGCATTTGTCGGTGCGATTATCGGATTGGCGGGTGTAGGTCTCTTGATGCTGCCGGGTCTGGCAGGCGGGGGAGATTATCATCCGCTGTGGATGATTGCCTGTATAGTCGTCGTCGTAGGTGAGATCGGCTATGCCAGTGGAGCTGTCTATTCCAAGCAGGTATCTTCGGCTCTAAAAGAAATTTCGCCGGTATCCCAGAATGCAGCCCAACTGCTGCATGGCGGCTGGATGCTGCTCGTCCTGTCCCTGATTACCGAGCATAACCAGATCCATATCGAGTCATTTGGATCGGCAGCTGCTATCGGGTCTCTGGTGTATCTAATCGTAGTCGGCTCGATGGGAGGGCATACGCTGTTCTACTGGCTGATCTCTCGGACCAATCCTGTATTTCCTTCAACCTGGCTCTATATCTCGCCAGTACTGGCTCTGCTGCTTGGATGGCTGATCTACGGAGAGCCGTTAAGCTGGATCATGGCGGCAGGTGCAGCCGTGGTGCTTATCGGAGTGATTCTAACCAATCTGGATTCCCTGCTGGGACTGTGGGATAGCCGCCGCGCCCATTCCCGAAAAGAAGGCAAGCTGGCGCCGGTTATCCAAAAATAAAGGGGCTGTATAGGTACAGACTGGATATCCGAACGGGTTCTGTTTACTATTCTGATATAATCTGCATAAATATCTATTTCATGAAAAAGAGGCTGTATCTCCAAAGAGATGCAGCCTCTTTTCACCTGATCCATATTCTACATGTCTACACGTATGTGCCAATGCAGACGTAGTCCTGTGCAAAACTACGCTTTTAACGCAGTAATTTCAGATTCGATATTATAGATTGATCGCATAAATGCCCGGCTTGTTGTCGATAGCGCCGATCCAGATCTGACCATTGCCAATCATTACACCGCGCGAGCTGACCATCACCTGGTTCACGTTCTGGGTAGACAATGCCCGGCGAACATTGGAAGTCATAATGGATGTATATTCATTCAGAAACTGCTTCTGGTTGAGAATGAAGCGTTTGGTGCCATTGGCAGCATTCACTACCAGCGGATAGGAGATCCGTTTGGCTACAGCATCACGATTCCCGTTTGCCACCGCTCGCTTCAGGTTGGCAAAGTATCCGGTAAACTGTTGGGCCGAGCTAAATCCTGCCGTGTTGACCAGTGCGGTTGCCAGATTAGTGGAGCTATTGCTGCTGCTGGAACTGTTACCACCGGATGAGCTGTTCTGTGGAGTGGATGGAGTCTTGGGTACCGTTGGTACGACCGGTGCAGAAGGAGATGCCACACTTGAAGGCTCGACTGCCGGTACCGTCAGATCGGATGCGGCATAAGCGGACGAAGCCAGCGTAGAAGCCAGCATGACCGCAGCCAGTGCTACTGTGCTTTTTTTTATATTCATTAATATCCCTCCAGACGATAGGTTGATCATTATGGATATTATACCCAGTACCATTGCATTATCCAACAAAATAATGGAAATGTAAAACAGGAATTCAAGCGTTACCCTTCTTGTCTGTGGACAGCAAAAAGCCCCTCTATACCTGAGGGGCTTTTTGTCAGCCATTCGTGTCCTAATGTTAATGTAATTATCAGCTTTTGAGATGATAAGGCACAGTAGCTACAACAACATCCTTGTAGTTGATCAGATAAGCACGCATTAACAGACTCGTCTGATTATGGAGGATACTCTCCCACCAGTGCTTGGTGACAAACTGCGGAATCAGAATGGTAATATGATCGGTTGCCGACGTTTTCCATTCTACCGTATCAATAAACCGGCGCAGCGGCCCCAGAATACTGCGGTAGCGGGATTTGAGTACAATCAAGCGTACACCCGGGTCCCATTGTTCCCATTTGTCTTCCATTTTGCGGATGGCTTCATCATCGAAGCCGACATAGACAGCAACGACATTAGGCGACAGCGTCTTGGCATAACTGATCGTATTCATCACGACACGGGTAATCCCGGCCACCGGAATAATGATCGTATTGCCTTTGATCTGCGGCTTGTCGATTGTAATATCAATCCGCAGCTGTTCGGCTGTATTCTGATAATGAATATAGATTTTGTAGAAGACATAAACCACAATCGGCAGGAAAATAAAGATAATCCATACCTGGGCGAACTTGGTGAAGATAAAGATCAGGGTAATCGACAATGTTGTCAGCATACCGATCGTATTAATCACCAGCTTGAGTACCCAGTTAGCAGGTTTGAGCTTGATCCAGCGAACCATCATGCCAAGCTGGGACAGCGTGAACGGAATAAATACACCGACCGCATAGAGCGGAATCAAACTGTCTGTTTCTCCATGGAACACGATAACGAGCAGAGCCGAAGCCAGACTGAGGAAAATGATACCGTTGGAGAATCCAAGACGGTCACCACGTACCATGAACATATGCGGCATATATTTGTCCTTGGCGAGCATAAAGGCCAGCAGCGGGAACGCCGAGTAGGCTGTATTGGCCGCCAGGAACAGGATCAGTGCCGTAACACCCTGTATAATATAGTAGATAATACCGCTGCCAAAGGTCATCCGGGCAATTTGCGAGATAACGGTCTCGGTACCGGATGGACGAATACCATACCAGTAGGCGAGCAGGGTAATCCCGATAAACATACCGCCCAGAATCAGACCCATCATGAGCAGCGTTGCTGCTGCATTGCGCTCAGCCGGCTGACGGAAGTTCGGGATAGCGTTCGATACCGCTTCGACCCCGGTCAGTGCCGAACATCCGGAGCTGAATGCTTTGAGCAGCAGGAACAGACTGACATTGGACACCGTCGTACCAAATTCGGGAGCAGCCGCTTCAATACCGCCGGTCATGTATTTGATCACTCCGCTGATAATCAGGAAGAAAATCGAAATAACGAACAGATAGATCGGAATCGCCAGCACCGATGCCGATTCGGTCACCCCGCGCAGATTCATCAGCGTCAGGAATACAATCATCACCAGTGCAATCAATACCCGGTGATCATGCAGAATCGGAAATGCCGACGTAATCGCATCTGTACCTGCCGAGGAACTTACCGCTACCGTCAGCACATAATCAACCAGCAGCGATCCGCCGGCGATCAGACTGGAGGCCTGTCCCAGATTATCCTTGGCGACGATGTACGCTCCACCACCTGTTGGATACGCAAAAATAGTCTGACGATACGAAATCACCAGAATCACCAGCAGTCCCAATACTGCGATAGAGATTGGAACGGAATACCATAATGCTGCAAAACCGGCAACCATCAGTACCAGCAGAATCTGCTCAGTCCCGTAAGCTACCGATGATAGCGCATCGGAAGACAGGATCGCGAGCGCTTTAAGCTTACCCAGCTTTTCCGCTTCTAATTCTGCTGATTTCATGGGCCTTCCGATTAATACACGCTTTACCTTGCCAAACATCTTACACCCTCGTTTCATTAATTAAATGGATTTTAGTTGGTTGCCACAAATCATTGCCTGCCGAGTCAGCATGCATAGGGTACAGGGATAGGATGGATACGTCATAACAGAAATAAGAATAATGTTAAATTTTATATACACCTATTCAGCATCTCTCAAGCAGCACTTTGTTGGGGGCTGTGCCCATATGAACATACGGGCAAGCGTATTTCATTATACTCCTGCTTTGCAAAAAGTCATGCAATATTTTACGGAATTTTGTTAAAATTAAGTCATAAGTAAGTCAACTGCTGTCATGTCCTGAAATCTACTATCGAATCATAGTCAAAGATAAAGGAGAAACCTATGAAAAAAGTCATGATCCGCCTGCTACTCCTTTTGTCTTTGGCCCTGCTGGTGGGAATTATAGCCTGTTTTTACCTGGGGTACTTTATGTATGCTTATGGTATGATTTTTCTGATTATCGCTGTACTGTTCGGACTGGGACAGGCAGCAAGTGTCAACAATAGCGTCTGGCTGCACCGGAACAGCTATGATCGTCATATCCGTGAACAAACAGAGCGCTACCGCTCGGACAGGGAAGAATAGCCCTGTAATCTCCCTGGATATCGAACCGTAATATAGCAACAAAGTGGACGAATCGTAAACGAACCCGGTCAATCCAGACAGGGAGGGCGAGCATCCTTCGTGGATAGGTGCTTTTAGCACGTCCCTCTTCTATAGAAGAAAGCAGCTTGTTCGTGCTCGCGAAGAGGCTGCTTTTTTATATTAACTATGCTTTTTTATATTATCTATTAGAAGAAGATTATTTTCAGAGCTATACACGCTGTAAAAGGATTGGAATGAATGCTGGATATACGGAGTAATAACGATACCAACAATCATAATGTAAAGTAAACTTGACATCGAAGCTGATTTCCATAAAAATGGAAGAGTGGAGGGGTAAGCATGAGAAGCGAGCATCATTTGAGAAATGAAGTCAAACTGCTGCGTGAACTGAACGGCTATTCGCAGGAGCAGCTGGGGAACTTGCTGGGCGTATCCCGTCAGACAATCAATGCGATTGAGCGAGGCAAATACAATCCGTCGCTGCCCCTGGCACTGCAGATGGCCAAAATATTCCGTACGACAGTAGAGCATATTTTCTTTCTGGAGGAGGAACCTTTATGAACCGAACAAAAGTAACGACATCGCTCAAAAGCAACTGGCTGCTGCGCCTTATATGCGTATTAGTGGCACTAATTCAGCTGTATACCATGATTACTAATATCAGCATAAATATGCAGCTTGGCCGAACTATCGATTGGATGGATTATATCCCTAATGTAGGATTGGCTATTCTGTTCCTGACCTGGGCATGTATAAATGAGCAGTTTTTTATCCGCGGTGATGAACGGTTGGATGCGATTCGCAAGCAGGCGATCTATCTGACTTTTTATTTCATTATTGGCTATGCAGGCATTCTTGGTATGATTGCCTTGTTGTCCTGGTTAACGATGACAGCTCTTCAGGCATTGACCCTGTTGCTGTATATGGGTTCGATTACACTGCAGATTATCCATGCCATTTTACTCCGCAAAAACTAGAACGTTATAGCAAGAAAAATAGATTATTCTCCGATATACAACTTGACCAGTAAGGCAGACAGGAAGCAGACACTAAAAGTACGGATACCCATCTACATAATGACCATCTGCAGCGTATGCAGATGGTTTTTTGGTATAAAAAGACAGCACAAAACACCCAAGATACCCTACCTCTGCAAAAAGAATAATAAAAAGTAATATTATCCATTTATAGAATATAATTGTCCGGGTTCTTTCTGCCGATAATATAACAAAGCACCTGAGCCATTGGCACGGTGTGCAGCGGTTTAACCAGAACAGTGGATCTGTAAAGTATACAGATTCGCCTCCCATAGATGCCGGCAAACCCAGAACAGACAGGAGAATGAACATGATGAGCAAAACAAAATGGATCGTCGTTGCCTCTGTAGCAGGTATGCTGCTCACCAGCTCGGCAGGTGTATACGCAGGTGCGAAAATGGAGAAGATCTCCGCGTTCAAAAACTACGGAATCAGTATCGAGCTGGATGGCAAAGCTTATACGCCAGTCAATTCCAATGGAGACAAAATGACGGCAATTACGTATGAAGGAACCACCTACCTACCGATTCGCGCGGTTGGAGAAACGCTAAATTCCAAAGTACTATTTGATGTCATGAATAATAAAATCATGATCCAGTCAGCCAGTGGAGTAACAACAAGCAGCAGCAAAGCAGCTGACAGCAGCTCCAGCCAGCCGACTGCCAAATCAGGCAGCACCGGAAAAAGTACCACCGGAACGTCCAGCAGTACACCAAGCACAGCAGATGCAGCCAGTGCACCAGCGGCTTACAGTACACCGGCAGCCAGCAGCAAACCTTCGGCTGCCTCCCAGTATATCGCTGCAGCCAATGAAGCAGCCAAAATTACAGCAGGCAATGTAACGAACGGCCCGATAGGCCCTGTTGTCGAAGAAGCTGCAGCACCACCGGTGGTCAGCATGACAACAGGCATAATCACCAGCAAATACCTGCCGACCGATTTCCCGTTTCCGGCTGATGCAGTCAAAGGAAAAGTAAGCGAACAGATAGCCGGCGATAAAAAGCAGCTGTTCCTCACCTATACGACTCAGGCAAGCCTGAAAGATGTTGGCAATGCCTACCTGGCTTATTATGCTCCGCATAAGCTGACTTTGTTCAATAATCAGGTCGATGATACAGGACTGAGTATTGCCGGGACGCTCGATGACAAATTTGGCGTAGCGATCCAGGGCAATCCGATGTCACTCAAGCCAGGTTATAATGCTGTTGTCGTTACACTGGCCGAGCAATAAATCGCTTCTTTATTAACTAGCCACGTTTTCTTATGGCTGACATGCTTTTATTGTTTATTTCGCTGCTGAAACCAATGCTATGGTAATAACAAAAGCGCACCGATTTCCGTCAGGAAATAACCCGGTGCGCTTTTTTGCTATATTGCTTGCTTGTGAAAAACAGTATAAAAATAATGTAAAACGAAGCAAGGAATTTTGAGTAAAACCCTTACATACCCTCATTTTATAAGCATGAATCAAAAACTCTGTAAATTTTTCAGAAAATTTCAATTTTAGTAGTGCAATCGGAAAATGGATATGCTAAGATACGTAGAGTTTTACAGATACCCGTCGTAAATGGTCATTTATCTTCATGTAAAAACGTGAGGATTTTGCAGTCACGAACTGCCATAAGTTATACCCACTATGCACACAAAGGAAGGTGACATCATGAGCGCTATGAACCCTACACACGATAACAGCCCGGCAGCGGACAAACAGTTTAACCTGTTTCGTCTGACCTGGCCGATTTTCCTCGAGGTATTCCTGTTTATGTTAATGGGAATCGTCGACACATTAATGTTGAGCGATGTATCCGATAATGCGGTAGCAGCTGTCGGCACATCCAATCAGGTTATTTCAATCGCTATACTGATCCTGGAGGTAATCGGCAACGGGGCCGCTATCGTCGTAGCCCAGTACATTGGATCACGCAAAGTACTGGAGGCGAGCCGGATTACGGCACTGGCGATTACGCTGAACCTGTCGGTCGGTCTGCTCCTGAGTACCACCTTCCTGTTGTTTGGTGGGCATCTGATGGAAGCCATGCATTTGCAGGGTGAGATTCTGGCGCTGGCAGAAAGCTATATCGCTATCGTCGGCGGCGCGATTTTCCTGCAGGCGCTGATTAACACACTGGCGGCGGTTATCCGTACGTACGGATTTACCAAAGAAACCATGTTTGTCTCTGTATTCATGAACGTATTGCACGTAGGGCTGAACTACCTGCTGATCTTTGGTCACTGGGGTCTGCCGCAAATGGGCGTACAGGGCGCAGCGATCTCCACGATCGTTAGCCGCCTCGTATGTGTGGTCATCTTCTTCTGGTTGATGTACCGCGTGATGGAAGTGCGCATTCAGATTGCCGATTACTTCCGGATGTCCAAAGAATACATTCTCAAAATCCTGAAAATCGGCGTACCGTCTGCTGTAGAGCAAGTAACCTACCAGATGTGCCAGCTGGTCTTCGTATTCTATGTAACGTATCTGGGCAGTGAAGCGATGGCTTCCCGCCAGTATGCGAATAATATCTCGACCTTTATCTATCTGTTCAGTATTGCGATCGGTATGGGTACAGCGATTATCGTTGGCCGTCTGGTCGGTGCGAACCGCAAGGAAGAAGCCTATCACCGCGTATGGAACAGTGTAAAATGGGCGATGGGTGCAACGCTGATCATGGATGTTATCATTATCCTGATGCGCGAGCCGCTGATTGGCATGTTTACCAGCAATCCGGAAGTTATCCGCATGGCGTCACAGGTCATCCTGCTCAGCTTCCTGCTGGAGACCGGACGGACATGCAATATCGTGATTATCAACTCGCTCCGTGCTTCGGGCGATGCCAAGTTCCCGGTCTATATGGGACTGATCTCCATGGTATGTATGAGCCTGCCACTCGGTTATCTGTTCGTTTTCAAAATGGATCTTGGACTGGCCGGTATCTGGCTGGCGATTGCAGCCGATGAGTGGGTGCGAGCCGTCATTATGTACTTCCGCTGGAAGAGCAGAGCATGGCAGAAACACTCCCTGGTGCAGCACGATGAACCGCAAACACCGGAAAATGTACCGATGGCTGCTCCGGTCTGATAAGAGCAGTACACCGGATTCAGAGTATATTACAGTATACAGATGTGATATCTATATTTTTACAATACCGCCTTCTTCAGGTATCCTAAGCATAGGGTCGCCGGGAAGGCGGTTTTCTTTGTATTCGTTATATCATTCTTGAAATGGAGGAATATAGATGGCATTTGGAAAATGGGCAGTTACTGGCGCACTTGCGCTGCTGCTGACAAGTACGGTAGGAGGATTTACCGGAGAACAATCACGGGCGGAAGCAGCAAGCGTGCTGGGGTATTATACTCCGGATGATGCGTCCTATCAGGCGCTGACAACGTACCATGCCTATCTGACCGGGATCTCGACAGATTCCTTTAATATGAATACCGCTGGAGGGGTTATCGGTGATGTGCCGACACAGGCATTGTCCTATGCCAAATCCCATACGCTGGCAACCTATGCCTGCTTCTCAAACTTTGGCACCGACGATTTCGATCCGGCGCTGGCACATACGATTCTGACCAATTCCACCGTCCGGCAAAAAGCGATTACCAATATGGTCAACACCGTCAAAAAGAATGGATATACCGGTATCAATATCGATTTTGAGAGCGTCATGGCCAAGGATCGCAGTGCACTGACCAGCTTTGTAAAATCCGTCTCGGAAGCACTGCATCCGGCAGGTTATAAGGTCGTGGTATCTGTTCCGGCCAAAACGCAGGATGATCCATCGGACGGCTGGTCGGGCGCGTATAATTATGCTGCTCTGGGACAATACGTGGACTTCCTTCAGGTGATGACCTACGACGAGCACGGTCCATGGTCCGAACCCGGTTCAGTCGCCAGCAAAAGCTGGATCGAGGACTCCCTGAAATTTTCCGTATCCCAGGTCGCTTCATCCAAAATACTGATCGGTCTGCCGGATTATGGCTATGACTGGAACCTGACCACGAGCCGTCAGGAAGATCATCATCAGATCGCCGGCAAGAATATCGCGGCACTGCTGCAGAAAACCGGAGCAGCCGTAAAATGGGATACAGCGACCACTTCTCCTTATTTCAACTATACGGACAGCAAGGGTAACAAGCATGTAGTCTGGTATGAAAATGCACGCAGCATAGAGGAAAAAGCCCACCTGGTGCCTGCTTACAAGCTGGGCGGAGCATCCGTCTGGGCACTGGGTATGGAAGACAATACGTTCTGGGCCGCTGTCCAAAAAGGCATGAAGCCCTAACCGGGCAGCAACGCATAAACGAAATGCTCGGGATACAGGACAAGCGCTGCTCGATATAGAACCGTACGCAAGCGATTAGCGAATAGAGACGGCGAGCAAGGTGAACCAGTTATCCTGCGGATTCAGATGGGTAGCGATAAACCCGTGGCTGTTCAGCCAATGCAGCAGAAACTCTGCATGGGAACCCTTGTCATCGGAAAAGTTGCTGTTGCGATCGGTAATACAGATACGCCCGTGCGGTTTCAGCACACGCTGAATTTCTGGCAGAGCCAGCAGTTGCTGCTCGTCGCTCAGATGCCGAAAGGTAAAGCTGGAGACCACAAAATCAAAACTTTGATCGGGATACGGAATAGCCAGCAGATTGCCGATGCGCAGATCCATATCCGGGAACTTGGAGCGGCACTGCTTGAGCATCTCCTGGGATTGATCGACACCGGACATTCTTATCCCCTGGCGCAGCAGCCGGCCCGCCAAATTGCCGGTGCCTGTTCCCAGATCCAGACCATGTTCTGCTGCAATGCCCTGAATAGCACTCGCTGTGCTGTCCAGGGCTTTTTCGTAATCCGGGTATTCTCCGGTATCGGTCTGTACATATTCATCATGCTGCGAAGCCCGTTGATCAAAGTCCCAGTGATCCTGCCAGTTCTGGCGCATCTCCCGCAGAGTCCGCGAATGTTCGGCCAGCTGATAGATTTCCCCAATCGGCAGCTCCTGTCGATGGCGCAGCAGTTCGATCATCTGGGCGGTAGTCTCGGTCATTCGCTTCATCTCCAGCCATTGGGTCGTCAGGATGGAATGCTGCAGTTCCAGATAATAACGCAGTCGTTCATTGTCCGGCAGACCGGTCGGTTCCAGTACATGACGTATATCCTTGAGCGGCATACCGGCTTCACGCAGAGCAATAATCGTCTGCAGCCGCCAGATATCCTCTTCCACAAATACCCGATACTGATTATCCTGCTGCCGGGCAGGCTCCAATAATCCATTTTGTTCATAGAAGCGAATAGCACGCGTGGAGATGCCCAGCTTGCTCGCCAGTTCGTTGATTTTCATCAGATCCCTTACCACCTTAATAAATTGCTGTATTGTACCGTTATAGTCTATAGGTACTCTGTAATACTTAAGCCTGATTATAACCAAAAGGGGATAGATATATGAAGAAATTTACGACCGTACTGCTTACCTGTCTGCTCGTTACGAGTATGGCAGCAGGTACCGTTATGGCCAAGTCGGATCAAAGCGGCAAATCATCCAAATCCAGCTCTTCCAGTTCCAAATCGGAAGACAAGTCCAAAGATCGTCCAAAACAGGAGGATACTAGCACCAGTACTGTAACCTCCGCTCCCATAGAGAGCAGTCAGCCTGTACCGGAATCGGCAGCACCTGTAGCAGAACCGCCAGTAGAGCCTGTTGTGACAGAGCCGGTACCGACTGTACAACCGCAGCCGCCAGCAGAAGATACCCAAGCGGATACGGAGAAGGAAAAAGAGAAAGAGAAGAAGGAAAAACAAAATAACGGAAATGGTAACGGTAAAGCGAACAGCCATTCCAAAGATAAAGCAGAAGATAGTACGGACAGCGTCACCGAAGATGTATATGACAGCGGCAAAGGCAAACAGGGCTACAAAGGTCTGCTGCACGCCATCAACAACGTAAAAGACAAACCGGCAGGCCAGGTGTTGGCTAATCTGCTGCTGACCAAATACGAGACGCAGCTGACTCCGGAGATGCAGGCACAACTGGAGCAGATCCAGAACTCCAAAGAAGCCCTGGAAAAAGCTACGGATCTGCTGGAAGAGAGCGGCAATGTAGACGGCGCGGCTGCCCTGCAAGAGCAGGTGATCCAGTCGGACGTTACCGATCTGGACAGCTACAAGCGTCTCGACGAATTATCCGACCATACCGCTGCTGATCCGGATGTACTGAATCTGTTCGTCAACGGTACATCGTACACGGATGCCGCACCTGTCGTCCAGAATGGAACGACTCTGGTTCCTTTCCGCGTCGTCTCGGAAGCGTTGAACGCCAAAGTAACCTGGAGTGCCAAGGACCAATCGGTTACTGTCGTGAAGGACGGGCAGACGGTCAAGCTGTATGTAAATAAAAAGAATGCTGTAGTAAACGGAAAATCCGTCAGCCTGCAGGCAGCACCAATTATGAAAAACGGCTCTACCCGTGTACCGGTACGCGTGATCAGTGAAGCACTGGGAGCTACCGTAAAGTGGGAACCAGTGAGTGAGTCAGTTGTAATTTACGAAGATAAGCCTTCTTCCTGATGGCACTGCCACGTGGTTTGCCTACACAATAAGCAGGGCTTCCAGTTAACCTATGTAGCTGATTAACAGCATATATGCTTACACAATACAGCCGTCAGGCACGGATGCGCAGATCCGTTGCCTGCCCGGCTTTTTGTGCGGGAATATTGTGCATTTTGAATGGGCAGAAAGGCTTCATTTGAACCGGATACACGGTATTATTATGATATTCAGGATGAGACCGGCGAGATTCATCAGTCTGGTATTAGTGGATCTGGACACAAGCACAAGCATAAGGAAAAATAGCAGTTATACAATGCAGACTGAGTCATTTGATGAAACGGTCTGTATTCAGCCGTCAACTCCTATATAAGATTATAGGACAGAGTACCAGCAGACAGAGATCAGCCATATTTCTGCTGGTGCTCTTTTTTCATGCGGATATAGTCGGGGTCCTGTTTGGCTTCGTCCCATTTGACTTTGAAAATGCGTGCGGATTCTGCTTTGACCGGATCGCTGGTATATGGCAGAATCTCGCCGTTCTCGTCATATTTGCGACCGCCTTTGTGATTGGTGTAGCGGCGGGCACGGGTATAACCCATCTGCAGGAATTTGCGGGCCATGTCCATGCCGACAAAGTCATTGTTTTCTTTGTATTCCAGGAACATGGCGTAGATTTTCTCCGAGGATTCGGTAGCGATCTCCGGTGTTTTGAAGCGCCAGTGGGGCAGAATTTCGCCTTTGTAAGGCTCAACCATCAGCACGCCCTGCTCTCCTTTGCCGACACGATACAGCTCGGGATGTTCACGCAGATCAAGTGTGGAATAGTCGATATCGTAGTTGAATTTATCGGGCATGATAATCGCTCCTTTACATAATAGCTTTATTGCTTATTACCCGTTATCTGGTAAGATGGAGCTGGAAAGTAAGGTCTGCTGGATAATAGATAACAGCAAAGAAAACAGCAAAGCATCTATAGCATCTCAATGTACATATCCATACATGTCGATCCAATATGAAAATGGAGAGTGAAAGTGTGAACGCAACTATTGGCGGGTTGTTGATAGCAGCCTTTTTGCAAATGATGTTCCCTCAGAACTATGTGATTGATGGGCCGTCCATGCAGCCTACGCTTAAAACCGGAGATCGTGTAACGATAACGGCTGCAGCCGAGAATGAAATTCATCGCGGCGATCTGATTGTGTATCATACACCCGAGGGCAGAGAATTCGTCAAGCGGGTCATCGCCCTTCCGGGAGAAAAGGTAAAAATGAAAGGTGACAAAACGTGGATTAACGGAAAGCTCCTTCAGGAGCCGTATATTCAAAAGGCTGTTCAGCAGGCACATGATCAGCATTATGCGTATAATATCAATGACTTTCCGACCAGTGCCAAAGAAGATAATCGTGTTGCCGCGCATGCCTTTTTTGTTGTCGGCGATAATCGTTCCAATAGCCAGGATAGCCGAATGACAGGCTTTGTACCGATCAAAGAGGTCAAAGGAAAAGTGATTAAAATCAACGGTCAGTCGATGAATGCGGAATAAGCTTCGGCAAAAGCGGTACTTATCTATCCACTGTCATAAACCACAAAAAGAAAGCGTACAGCTGCCCTTATCGGCGGCTGTACGCTTTCTTTTACTATTGATTATAGCTGATTCTTCTGCCAAATATGATTGTATATCATCAACAGAATACTCAGGCTTTGTGATCCATAATATCCTTGATATCATCTTTGAGCGCTTCGGATTGGGTACCGAAGATAACCTGTACAGCACCATGACCAAGTCGCATAACACCAGCAGCACCCAGCTTGCGCAGCTCGGCATCATTTACCTGACGATCATCTTTGACCACCAGACGCAGGCGGGTAATGCAGGCATCGATACTGTCGATGTTGGGTGATCCACCCAGCTGGCTCAGTACCATAGCTGCTTTGCTGTCTCCGTTGTCAGCTGTTACAGCTGCGGCAGCCGGGACAGTGGCAGTTTTATCTGCTGTAGTCGCAGAACTGTTAATAGCATCATCGTCTTCGCGTCCCGGTGTTTTGAGGTTCAGCTTCACAATCAGGAAGCGGAACAGTACATAATACACAACGGCAAACGCCAGACCGACCGGAATCATCAGCAGCGGATTAGTCGCCAGCTTCATATTGATCAGATAGTCAATCAGACCCGCCGAGAATCCGAAGCCCAGCTTCACATTCAGCATGTACATGATCAGACCGGACAGACCGGTCAGCAGTGCATGCACCACATACAGCAGCGGTGCTGTGAACATAAAGGCAAATTCCAGCGGCTCGGTAATCCCAGTCAGGAAGGAAGCGACCGCCGCACTGATAAAGATCGAAGCAACTGCTTTGCGTTTCTCCGGACGTGCGGTATGAATAATGGCAAAAGCCGCACCCGGCAATGCAAACATCATAATCGGGAAGAAGCCGGACATGAACATGCCTGCCGATTTGTCTCCGGCAAAGAAGCGTGTCAGGTCACCGTGAACCACTTCACCGGCTGCATTGGTATAATCGCCGATCTGGAACCAGGCGATCGAGTTCAATACATGGTGCAGACCGATTGGCACGAGCAGACGGTTGGCGGTACCGAACACAAAGGCACCAAATCCACCCAGACTGACTACCCACATACCAAAAGCAGAAATTGCATCCTGGATCGGACTCCAGATCATACCGATCAGGGACGCCAGGATAATCGTTGTTGCTGCCGTAATCATTGGAACAAAACGTTTACCCGAGAAGAATCCGAGCCAATCCGGCATTTTGATATTGTGGAAACGGTTATACATGTAAGCTGCCCACAGACCAACCAGAATACCGCCGAGCACGCCCATATTCAGTTTGACATCATCCGGTATGTAACCCATGATTCCCGGAATTTCCTTGAGAATCGCTGTCAGGATCATATATCCGAGTACAGCGGAGAGAGCAGCGACCGCATCGCGGGCCATCCCGATCGCTATACCAACCGCGAAGATCAGTGCCAGATTGTCAAAAATAGCACCGGCACCTGCGGTAAGCAGCGGACCGATATAATGGTTCATAAAACCGCCTACTGCAGAGCCAAGCGGAATATCCGTCTCATAGTTGATCAGGCCAAAACCGCGCAGAATCGCAGCAGCAGGCAGTGTAGCTACCGGAAGCATCAGTGAGCGACCGATTTTTTGCAAAAATTGTAGCATGGTAATCCCCCTTTGGATTAATCATTGGTGAACCAATCATCCATTTTGTAAAGTGATGTGATACAACAGAAATTTGGATTCCGTCCTACAACATGAAAATTATTTTCATAAGAAGAGGCGGCGAGTGTGAACCTGTTTTCCCGTACACCATGTTAGATCGATGTACGGTGCTGGCAGGTCTGTAGCGAAGTGATGAAAATAGCAGCAGATTCAGCTGCTCGGTTTGTGCGTGCGGAACAGGCGATACAGATGCATGGTCAGGAAGCAGACTTCATCTTCAGGGACGGCCATCTGCAGCTCCTGCTCCATGACCAGCTTCATTCGCGAAGCCAATTGGTATTCGTCGGCATACTGGTCGCGAATATGCTGGATCAGCGGATTGTCCACGAGCGATCCCTGTACAATCCGTTCCAGGGCAAAGCGCAGGTGGATCATCAGGCGAACCTGACTCATGCTGCCCTGTTTGAATGTCATCTGTCGTTCCTCTTCAATCATCTGCTGCAGCTTGCCGAGCAGGGAAGACATTTTGACCAGTTGGCCTACCGGAACATGAGTAACCGCCGAGTGAATATGATACGTCAGAAACCCGGCTTCATCTTCGGGAATGTCCAATCCGAATGTCTCACGAATCATCTGCAGCGCCTGCAGGGCCACCTCGTATTCCTGTGGAAAACAGACCTGCGTCTCCTGCAGAAAAGGATTCACAATCTCGATATGATGTCGTATCCGGTATACAGTGAACTGGATATGACTAGGTAGAGCAAGATAAATCTTTTCATTCAACTTTTCCGGAAAACTCTGTCCGATCAGCTGGATGATCCGGTCGGAGACATCCATGACAAGCGCATCCATATCTTCAAAAAAGGTCGGATGATTCATCATCTGCTCCCGGTCTTCCAGTCGAAACCGCTTTTCGATCCGTTCATCTGCCGTGTTCAGCTCCTGCAGGTTCTTGGCAGCAAAGCCGAGTCCCTTGCCGAGCAGTACATATTCGGTGCCTTTCACCTCATCGCAGGCCATCACGATATTATTGCCGACCACGCGCTCCACACGTAAACTCCGATGGTCTCTGTTCATTCCGATAATCACCTCTTGCTTGCAGAATAACACGACAAGTGGCATCCGAAAAGACAGAAGAGCACAGCAGCCCGACTTTTTTTCGTGTAACCGCTAAATGGGGGCTGAAACATTCACAAATACGCAAAAAAGAGCCAAGACAAGGAGACACGGGAATACGATAGACGTATCCTGTATCGTCCGCTGCTTGGCTCATGCCCATTGCTGGTAACACGCCGATGTACGGTCGTTAATATTTTGGTTACGGTTTCATAACGTAGCATATAACGTATAATAGTGACCGTCAAGATGGATTGCACATTTTCATGATGAAAATGCACAATCATAGCGTTGATAGCAGGTCTAGTGGCTTTTTTTCATACATACAGAGCCGTATAGCAAGGCAATCAGCAATATTCCGCAGGTTATTAATCTGACAGAAACCGGCACTTCCACGACCAGACTCAATACAACGATCAGAAACAGGAATAAACTGCCCTCACGCATAAACATCCTGCGATCATCTTGCCTGATCCGGTAGATCAGTGCTCCAAGCATAAAAGCGGCCAAAAGAAAATAAGCTGTATCGGCAATCAGGTGCAGGTTCAATATCATCACTCCAAATCAAAAATTATTACTATAAATAAATCCTGAATAAATCATCCTGTTTATATATTGTTAAAAGCATGGTTAGTAAAAATACCACAAAATGAAATCATAATATCCAAGCCAAAAAGTCTCTATCTCATACACGGAACGCAGGCAAGGAAATAAGGGCAAAGGACGACATTGGAGCCCGGAAATCTACACCTTCTCCGCGTTCGTAGATTTCTGGGCTCCACCGGAGGACGTGCCTTTATTCCTTGCCGAAGTGGATGCTGCTTATCCACATCATTCTGTTGCGGCTATGAGTAATCCTTTCTGCACACACAGCACAATTATTTTTAATTTTACCGAAAACCCTGTTGAAATACCATTTTCAATCTGCTAATGTATATAACGTTGATGCATACGTGCATCCACGCAAGTACAACCGAATGACGACTGGAATAAATGATGATACATCATTGTATAACCTCAATAATATGGTTTGAGGGTCTCTACCAGGAACCGAACAATCCTGATTACAAGATGATGCGCAGCCCGCGTGTCCTGTTGTAATCAGGATTTTTTTGTTGCGGCTCCGCACTGTTCCAGTGTTTTCGTTCGTTGCTGCTGCGTCGGCGCTCACCTGCCGGACAGCCAACCTACTATTACACAAAGGAGAGAGACGGCTTGAATTTCAAAGTATTTATCCTTACCATTGCCACCTTTACGGTCGGCCTGATTGAACTCATCATCGGCGGTGTGCTGCCGGAGATCGCAAACGATCTGAACGTGTCGATCGGCACAGCCGGACAGCTGATCACTATCTATGCACTGGTCTATGCGATTGCCGGACCGACCCTGCTGGCATTCACTTCCAAAGTGGAACGCAAATCCCTGTATCTCTGGTCCATGTTAATTTTTACCATAGGCAGTCTGATTGCCTGCTGGAGCCCTAACTATGAAGTATTGTTCTTCTCCCGCATGCTGACAGCAGCGAGCGGTTCACTGATCGTGACCTTGTCCCTGACGATTGCGGTCAAAGTGGTCGCGCCGGAATTCCGCGCACGGGTCATCGGTATTATTTCCATGGGGATCAGTTCCTCGATTGTACTGGGTGTACCGATCGGTGTGCTGGTCGAAGAAGCACTCGGCTGGCGCATTTTGTTCCTCGTGATCGCGCTGCTGACCCTGGTAGCGATGGTCGTAATCTATATGTTCCTCGATCATATCCCGGTGGAAGAAATTATGCCGCTCAAGGCCCAATTTGCTTCCCTCAAAAATAGTAAAGTCATCAGCGCGCATCTGGTAACCCTGCTGATGCTGGCAGGTCACTACACGATGTATGCTTATCTGACTCCATTCCTGGAAAGTACAATGCATCTGAACGCGTACTGGATCAGTGTGGTCTACTTTGTCTTCGGTCTGGCTGCGGTAAGCGGCGGTATGATCGGTGGCGTAATGTCTGATCGCCTGGGCAGTACCAAGAGTATTCTGATTGTAATTGGCGTCTTCGCACTGGCAATGTTCGTGCTGCCGATGTCGGCCAAGCTGATCTGGGTATTCCCGGTTGTATTATTTGTCTGGGGTGCACTCAGCTGGGCATTGTCTCCGGCACAACAGAGCTACCTGATCCAAAATGCACCGGAAACCGCCGATATTCAGCAGAGCTTTAACTTCTCTGCCCTGCAGATCGGTATTGCAGTCGGTTCGGCCTTTGGCGGAATCGTGATCAAAAATACCGGTTCGGTAACGATGAATGCATGGGTCGGTGCAGCGATCGTTGTATTGTCCTTCTGCTGCGCATTGTACTCGCTGTCCAGACCTTCTGGGGCAGCCAAGCATGTGTCGAACCAATCAGTGCATACCTCCTGATTGAAAATCATATAAAATGAAATACCCGATGACAGCTTGATTCTGCTGTGATCGGGTATTTTTTTGCTTTTATCTACATTTAAACTAAACGTATGAATAAATTGTTTGATTTATAATTAGATATAAATTATATTATCTATATATTTAATAGACAAAAATAGATTAGTCATAAAAAAACCTTCCCGCAGGAAGAAAGGAGAAACAAATGAATCGTACAAATCATTCAAACTATCAGCCGGTAATGGCAGCAGCAGATTACACGCAGGTGGATGGACAGCGAGCCTATCGGCAGGAGGTGAGAGAATTATCGCTGGGACTGCAAGAGCTACCGCAGGATCGCAGAGTAGAGGTTGTAGCACAGGTAAGTAAAGGTGAAGTGGGACAGGAGGGGGATTCGGAGTCCGTGTGGCCGATTCACCGGATTCTGGATGCAGCTATTTTGCTGTGTCGGTCTATTGATTATTTTCAGGAAGGTTACCGGCAGGAATGTCTTTATGATCCCGAGCATCCGGTATTTGACCGTATTCCTTTGCAGGGAGCTGCATTGTCTGTAGGATTCACTGGCGACCATGAAGATATCGAACAGCATATTCAGACCTTTCAGCAGGCTCTCGAAGATCAGGGTCATCTGATTGGAGAGCGTCTACGAATCCTCTCGCGGCTGCTGAACGAGCTGGGACACTGAGTCACCAGCATGACAGGCTATTCCCGAACAGAGCCACCTTTATACGCTAAGGAATAAAAGGATAGATTGAATAACATCCTATCTATTTATATAATGTCTAAGAAATGAATAGATACACGGATTATTTGTTTGAAGTATAAAGGAAGTACGCTGGAGAGCCAGGAAGGGAACAGGAATATGAACAAAGTGAAAAAGACCGGAGAGTTGTCGGAGCGCTTCTGGGAAGCTTCGCTGGAGGAACTCAAAAAGGGATATATCGAAGACCCTCATGCAGGGCCGTTTGGCGGCTTTATTTGTCTGATCGATGGTGAGGTATTTGAGAAAGGACAGATCTATGCGGAGGATGGATCGTTCTATGAAGCCGAGCGATACATGCAGATGCATATCCGCCGCCAGCATGGCTCAATGTTCCACTATCTGCTGACCCTGGATAAAAAGTGGACGGGTCTGACTGAGCTGCAGAGCAGTCTGGTACAGGACTTTTACGAAGGACAAAGTGATACCGAGATTGTAGCCAAAGCAGGCGGCAGCAAATCAACAATCCGTAATCACCGGTTTGCTCTGCGCGAAAAAGCCAAGCAGGCCCGTGTCTTTCTGGCAGTGATGGAGCTGCTGGAGGAACAGCAGCAGGAGCCATCGCCTTTTATACCGATTCACCGGACAGCGACGATGCTGGATGAACGCTATGCGATTACCGAGCAGGAGAATGAATCGCTGCTCAAGCAGTATTTTCCAGAAGGCCTGGACGGTCCATTGTCCGAATTTCCACGCCGGGAAAAACGCAAAATCGTGATTATGCGTCATCTGATGCAGCGCTTTGAGCCGGGAACCGTGTATACGGAAAAGCAGGTCAATGAACTGCTGGAGCAGGCTTATCCGGATTATGTTACACTGCGGCGCTATCTGATCGAATACGGGTATATGGACCGCAAGGAAGATGGCAGCGAATACTGGGTCAAACAGTAAAACAGCATGCCGAAAACAGATGAAATAAACGGAAATTTCATTTAGCTATTTAGCGATGCCGAAATCGAATTCTCATATTCATGCAAAAGCGCCAACGCTCTGGGGTCGATACCCGAGAGCGTTGGCGCTTTTCAATCCGTTTTTTGCCGAAGTGAAATATCCGACAGGAGCCGGATCATCAGAGTTCGTGATGATGGCCGGCACGCAGTTCTTTTTGAATCTGGCACACACGGCTTTGGGAAATGCCCAGGATACGGGCCAGTTCATTCTGAGTGGCGCCAGGGTGTTCCTGCATCGCAGACTCGACCTTGGTCATCATTTCTCCGCGTTTGTTGCGCGATTTGCGCAGAGCGGAATGAAGACTACGCTGGGCTGCAGGAGACTCGGTCATCTCGTTCAGCGGGGTATGCATAGATTCATCGCCCATTTGTTCAGCACAGCTGCCACAGATGAATTGATCCTTGTAATATACAAGGTCGTCAAAGCTGCCGCAGAAAATACACTGGATGCCTTTGTGCTTGCGGAAAATAATTTCTTTTTCGGTAATAAAAAATTCCATAGGGTCACTGATACCAATTTCCATGGTATCCCGGATTTCTTTGGGAATCACTATTCTTCCCAGACTGTCTAATTGGCGTACCATGCCGGTTTTTTTCATAATAAAGATCCTCCGCTTGGTCAGTTTGGATGTAATAGAATCAGACTGTCAGATCCTTTATATAAATATACAACAATATTAGCACCAAATTCATCTTTGGCAAATGTTCATGTATAAATATAACCGAAAAAGTCCAAATATATGCGTTTGAATGAAGAGGGAAAATGAGGAATTTGCGATGTTTTCGGCAATATCTCCTAATAATTACTATGCCTATTTGCTAATTTTGGACATAAATAGCAGTTGTAGCTCAGATGCTTAATTTTTGTTATTTAGAATAAAAATTCATAATTATGTATAATAAGAATATTAAATCTTAGGTATCAAGCGATTCGGCATCAGGTTATGTATGTAATATACAAAAAAAGCTGCCCGTGATCAGGGCAGCATAATTAACGCTAAAATCGGTGTGGCAGCAAGTGTAAATAACGCAGACAATATCATCGAAATACTGGAAATGGTACCGGTCAGTGAGCTCAGTTCAAAAGCTTTGGACGTTCCTGTACCATGAGCAGCGGTACCGAACAGAATACCACGGGCAATCTCGCCCTCGATCCGCAGCCATTTGACGATATAAGGTCCGATCATACTACCGATCAGTCCGGTGATAATTACGAAAATAGCGGTAATGGTTGGTACGCCGCCAATCGCCTGCGATACATTCATCGCAATAGGCGTAGTGATCGAGCGCGGGATAATGCTGCCCATCAGGTCATGGTTCAGATGCATCAGCCGGGCCAGCAGCGCCGAAGAGCTGACAGCGACGATCGAACCGAACAGTACGCTGGCGACAATCTCGACTGCATGCTTGCGCAGGGTTTTGAGATTTTTGTATAGCGGTACAGCAAAAGCGATTGTCGCTGGCTGCAGCAGTCGGGACAGCCATTGTCCGCCTTCGTTATAGTGAGTATATGGAACGTGCATACTCAGCAGAACGATGACCAGCACGAGCGGAGTCGTCAGCAGCGGAGACAGATACACCCGTGGGAAACGGCGATACAGCTTTTTGGCTCCCATATAGACGATTAATGTAGCAAGCAGGAATAGAATGGAATTCATTTCGCGTGACGCTCCTTTCGTTTGGACATAATAGCGGCCAGCAGTCCCGAACTGACCATGACAAGAATCGTACTACAGATCACGATAGCAATAATGCGGACGCCGTCCTGCTCCAGCATCGGTATGTAATTCATCACACCGACCGCCGAGGGGATAAAGAACAGCAGCAGCTCGGCAAGCAGCCAGCTGGCTCCGAGGTCGATCCATTCCACTTTGATGACACCGGATTGCAGCAGGATGAACAGCAGCGCGATACCGATAATACTGCCGGGGACCGGCAGATGCAGCCAGTCAGCCAACCAGTTGAGCAGCTCGGAGAAGGCCATCAGAACAGCAACCTGCAAAATGCCTTTCCCTATATTTTTCATAGAAGATATCCTTCTTTCATTTGTAACATTTTCATATACAGCTTTCGTATATATGAAAGTTTACATCTGTTTCTTTCATAGGTAAAATTCATATATGGCATGAAATGTATTCCATTTGGCTATAGGAGGCGTGGACTTGGATATTCGTCATTTGCAGTATTTTATAGAAGTGGCCCGTCTGGGAAGCTTCACCAAAGCAGCGGAAGCACTGTTCATCACCCAGCCTACCATCAGCAAAACGATCCGTTCCCTGGAGGAAGAATTGGGAGCGCCACTATTCAACCGGGTTGGGCGCTCTGTAGAGCTCACCGATGCAGGTAAAGTGATTGAGCAGCAGGCGCAGAATATCGTGAAATCATTTCACAGCCTTTCCTCGCAGCTGGATGATCTGCGCAATCTGGAGAGCGGTCATCTGCGTATCGGTCTGCCACCGATGATCGGATCACGCTTTTTTCCGCAAATTATCGGCCGCTTTCATCAGATGTATCCAAATGTGACGATCCAGCTGTTCGAAGATGGCGGCAAAAAGGTAGAAAGTGATGTGGTCAATGGATCGCTGGATATCGGAGTGACTGTGCTGCCCGTTACCGAGAATGTGCTGGAATACTTCTCTTTTACCGAGGAGAAACTGAATCTGATCGTGCCGAACAATCATCCTCTGGCCGAACGTAGTGAAGTGCAGATGAGCGAGCTGGCCGAGGACTTTTTTATTATTTTCCGCGAGGATTTTACGCTGCATGGGCGAATCATCGAGGCCTGTATCCGGGTAGGATTTCAGCCGCGAATTATTTATGAGAGTTCCCAGTGGGATCTGATCAGCGAGATGGTGGGAGCCGGACTCGGTGTCGCACTGCTGCCGGATACAATCTGCAATCAGATCAACCAGCGCAATGTGCGCATTATCCCTAATATACAGCCGTCGATTCCGTGGCATCTGGGCATTATCTGGCATCGGGAGCGGTATCTGTCGTTTGCCGCGAGAGAGTGGCTGCGATTTACGCGGGAGATGATGGAGACGAGATAGATTAATCTCGGTGGGATGCTGATATTTACGCGTATTATCGGGTCATCGACTATTATAGATACTTGTTGAATCGCCATATAAAAAGGATGCACCTGCACAGGCGCATCCTTTTTTGTTGTATCGTGATCTAGAGACAGTGTTGGTATGCTGCATACAGTCTGGCAATTCCGACAAAAAATAGCGTAAGTCACATGATTTACAGGTGATGGACAGGTTGTTTTTTTACTTTTGATATTGGGTATCGTATCTGCTTCTTCTATTATAGAAGGGATCGGTATAGCAATGATCGAACCGTATAGCAGTTATTGAATCATCGCTGTAACCTTTCGCCGGGCTGGATAGTCTAACGGGTATTCAAGCTGCCCTCGGGGCAGACTACCGTAAAAGAAATCTTGCCTGCACCGGATTTTCGAGACGAAACCGATGAAGAGCAGATCGAGAGAGGATAGCCGATATGACATATACCCAAAAGGAAGACGTACTCGCTGCCCGCAGCGGGGAGAAAGACGCGTTTATCCGGCTTATGCGTGATATGGAAAGGCCGCTGTACCGGATGGCCCGATCCATGCTGAGAAGTGATGATGAATGCGATGACGCTGTACAGGAGACGATGCTTAAAGCATTTCGCAATATACACACGCTGCGTGAACCGAATTATTTCCAGACCTGGATCTTCCGGATTCTGATCAATGAATGCCATAATATCGCACGCAAAGGTGCTCGGGTCGTCGTGACGGATGAATGGAGCAATCTGCCTGCGCGGACGGATGAATACGAGCGAATCGACGTACAGCAGGCGGTATATCAGCTGCCTGAACCGCAGCGGCTTGTAATCGCAATGCATTATTTTCAGGATATGCCGATCCAGCAGATTGCAGATGTGCTGGAACTATCGGCAGAAGCAGTCAAAACCCGGCTGCACCGGGCGCGCAAAACATTAATGGACTGGCTCAGCGATGAGCCGGGAAGGGGAACCCGATATGAGACCAGATGAGCTGGATCGTATGCTGAATACAGAAAAGCAAAGGCAGGATCGTCCGCTGAGTGATCAATCCCGTACTCGGCTGGAACAGACGTATGCCAAACTACAGGATATGGATATGCCGGCAGCACAGCCGGAGCAGACAACAGAGCAAGTGCCTGTGCAGACGATGGATAGTACACTGGAGAGCCGCACAGACCAGCCAGCAGATCGTATAACCGATACAGACCGCAGCCAGCGTGTAGGTAAACGCGCCACGGCGAATCGCTGGTGGTATACAGGGATTGGAGCAGCGGCAGCTGTGCTGATCTTCGCCTCCGGCTGGGGTGGCAGCACAGGCTGGTCGCTGGGCAATGTACCGGTACTCGGCAGCTGGATACAGCCTGAACATACACCGACCGATCCGGAGCAGAATATACCAACACCCAATCCGGCGGCAGCAGCACCAGAGATTAACCAGACGATCACCCATGGCAAGGAGTCGGTTACGCTGACTCGAGCGGCGCTGATCGGCGGGGATATGCAGATTGAGTACAAAGCGAACCGGCTGGACGTGCTGGAAAAAGTCTCGCTGGAATCGATCCGTTATGAAGGCCGTGAACATGCGAATAGCATTATGACACTGGGCAACCCGGTCAAACAGACCGGTGTTTTCGAAGCCAAGGATGTGAAGCTCCCGGATACGCTTCCGGATAATGCATGGATAGAACTTCAGCTCAGTACAGCAGGTGCTGGTGTGAAGGCTTCAGCTGATCCCAATGATCCCCATCGTTTTATTTTCCGGATTCCAGCTGGACAGATTGGCAAAGGCAAGGTGATGCAGGTAGAAGAGACTCATTCTGCCAAGCCGACAGGCCATACCCTGGCACTGGACAAGGTGCTGTATACGCCACTGATGGTCAGTGTTGAATTATCATCAGCCTATCGTCCGGAAGCGAATAATGACCAGTGGCTCGGCTTTGAAGCGGAAGACGATCAGGGACATGCGTGGAAAAGTATCGGCGGAGGAGAGTTGAATGAGAAGGGCGACCGGATCCAATATCAGGTATCCTTTATGGATGGAGAGATTACACCTTCTGCCCGTACGATTACGATTAAGCCTTATTACGATGATGCCACTGCTGGACAACGAAAGTTCCTTCCGGATCTGAATTTTACGATTCCGGCTACCCAGTAAAGACATATCGTCCGTGCTATGAATAACAAGATCGTGAGCAAGCCGTTCCTTCGGGAGCGGCTTTTTTGTTGGTCAAGGAATCCAGATCCAAAAAGAATTTGATCAATCCGGTAACCTTTGGCAGGAGAGGATGCTCTAACGGTTGTAACATCACAAAAACAACCATACAGGAGGAACTAATAATGAATAACAATACATCAGGCAACAACACATGGAAAGACATTCTGAAACGCAGTGCATGGGGATTGGCAGCAGCGGCAATGGTAGGCGGCGTGACACTCAGTTCCGGATACATCATGCAGGCCAAAGCTGCACCGGTACAGCATCCGGTCGTGATCAAGGCGCAATCTGCAGCCAGCTCGAATCCGAACCAGGCCCAACTACTCGCAGCTGCACCTCTCATCAATCAGAGCGTCAAACATGGCAATCAGACATTAACCATTACACGTGCTGTGCTGGTCGATGGCCATCTGCATATCGAATACAAAGCAAATTCCCTCAAGACACTGGAGCAGGCTGCGCTGGATAGCGTTACTTACAAGGACAGCAATCTGTTGAATGAAGTGATGACACTGGCCAGTCCGGTACAGAAAACCGGTGTATTCGAGACAGGCAGCCTGTCGCTGAAATCACTGCCTGCCGGAGAAGAACTGCATATCCGCCTGATTACTGGCAGCATGGAGAAGCCGCTGGCTTTTGATTATACGGTGAAAGCAGAGCAGATCGGCAAAGGAACTACAGTAGAGTATGGCAAAAGTAAAACCTCCAAAAAGCATAATGTTACACTGGAGCAGGTGAATTATTCCCCGATGCTGATCAGCACCGAATGGTCTTCTGCCTACCAGACAAAAGGCGGCAATGATCAATGGCTGGGCTTTGAAGCGATCGATAGCAAAGGCAAGACATGGAAAAGTATCGGCGGCGGCGAATTGGGGGCAGACGGCAAAACGATTCATTACACCGTGTCCCTGATGAGCGAAGAGATTTCCAAAGGCGCACGTACCGTCAAGTTCAAGCCTTATTATGGAGACAGCAAAACAGAGAAAAGAGTCTATCTGCCAGAACTGAACTTTACAATTCCGGTACAGCCTTGATTTTGGAAAGAAAGAAAAGAGTCTTTGCTAACGCAAAGGCTCTTTATTGCATGCTGTGACAGAAGTAGGCTGTGATAAAAGTAGTCAGTTATTTATACCATGCCTTTTGCAGATTACTGGTAAAATTGGCGTCCTTGAAAGGAACATTGGCTTTGCCAAAATCAGTTGTATTCAGCACACTCCGGGCTGCCGGAGTCATGTCTTCCCAGCTGATCAATGGTTGCGCGCCGCCCATATCGGTCACGCTGTACAGTGCATGGTTGAGCGGCCAGACACTTTTGTAGCCAATCAAGGGGTGCTTGTCGCTGGTATTGCTGCTGGTCGGTGCAGCCTGCTTGAAGCCGCCATGCTGGGAGTAGGCGATCGACTGGATAGTAGGCTGTGCTGCCTCTGGATTATCCAGCCAGACGACGATACATTCCCAGTCGTGCCGGTGACCAAGACCCGGAGAAGATTCATCCTTGGGGAAATACCAGGAATACATCATCGCCCATGAGCCGTTGTACCATGCGGAACGAACATACACTTGGCCGGGACTTTTACTGCTTTGTCCGCTGGGAGAGCCGGTCGGTTCCAATCCGCCGCCTGTGTTGCCCTGTGCATCGACAGCCGGGAACGGAACACTGCCATTGTACACTTTCAGATAAGGTTGAAAAGTCTTGGCAGCTTTTTGGGAAGCGCTGACCGGGGTTACTTCGCTGAAGCCAACCACTGCATCATGATTGATTACAGCAGCATGGGCAGCGGGAGCAGGCATGACCGCAGAGAAAGCAGAAGCAGTCAGCGCAGCAGACAGAATCATTTTACCAAATGTTTTTTTCATATGTATTCCCTCCATTTCTATTTCCAGGAATTATTATCCAGATTGGAAGAATACGTGTCTATATGAATATAAAGAGAGTAAAATATCAAATTAAGGTTGTTTACAGAAGTTTACGCAAATATGGAACAGAAATAATAAATGGCTGATTGGCAGATACAACGGAGTATCCGGCAGCCAGTCTCTACAGTAATAAACCAACCAAAAAGCCTGCTGAATAGGCAGGCTCCGCAAGAGTGGCCAGATGAAGCTTGAACGTGGCAAAATGCTTGGTATGAATAGAATTTTATTTATAGGATCTTACCCGCTTCATATTACATTATGCTTAAAAACACGTTGTTATAAGAATTATTTAAATATTCCCCTTGGCACTTCGCAGCTTCATTTCCCTCTCGTCTGCGGCAGATACAGACTCCGTACTCTGGCGTTTCTTGTTCATATGCTTGGACCAATAGGCAGTCAGAATAGGAACAAGAATCGACGTGACGATCACCGAAGCGGCGACGAGAGCGGTAGCCGACTGTGCAGCCGGGAGAAATTCGGGCTTCATGCTGGCAACGATGACCGGGTTGGCAACTGCTGCGCCGGCTGTACTGGAGGCGGCGAGGCCTGCGGTACCATTGCCTCCGCCGATAAACCGGTCAGCGAGAATAAGCGGAATACCGGTGATAATAATAACGGCTATTCCCAGCAGAATACCGAGCATGCCGGTCTGCGCGATCACACCCAGATCAATCGTACAGCCCAGGGCAAATCCGAAAAACGGGATCAGCGTCTGAGTCGCTTTGCCAAAGTAACTGCGCAAATCATGATCCAGATTGCCAAGCAGGAAGCCGACCAGAAACGGAAGTACAGCACCGACAAAAGCATGCGGTTCAAACACAGCCAGGCCGGTACTGCCGAGAATCAGCATCGTGACGAGTGGACCGGATTCAAGCGACATCAGTACAAATGCTCCGGCTTCTTCCTTGCTGCCATACTGCTGCATGATAGAAGCGTACAGACCGCCATTGGTCATATCCATCGCGGCGATCAGGGCGAGCACGGACAAGCCGGCAAAGAACCCGGTCTGCACGCCTCCGGCTGGCAGGAACTGGGCAGCAATCATCGCAACGACCCAGGCGACCGCAATTTTGGTCAGTACGAGAGTACCGGACTTGCGCAGCACGGTACCCGTCGCGCGCACATCAATCGAAGCACCCATACAGAAAAACCATACAGCGAGAATCGGCACGGTACCGGTCATCAGTCCTTTGGTAAAAGAACCAAAATATTCTCCGGAATCAGGAGCGAAAGTATGCACGAGTGCTCCGATAAACAGCGGCACCAGCATCATGCCGCCCGGTATTTTATCAATCGTTTTTTTGATATTCATCAAAATCCAATCCTCTCGTGATTGCCGGCCTGTCACTAAAGCGTTTTCATTTTCGGCTGAGACCGAGTTCGGGAATTAGCCTGGCGTACAGATCATGGCTCTGCTGCAGCTGCTGGCGGAAGCCATCACGGTCACGGATCAACAGTCCCAATCCGTGATCGGCCATCGTCTGCCTGAATTCCTGCTGCTCGGCGCCTCGGGTGAAGGCATCGGCAAGTATTTGAACAATCTCGTCGGGTGTATCTTTCGGAACAGCGAGTCCGCGCCAGGTGCCGCTGAAATTCACAGCATAACCGGTTGCTTCCTGAAGGGTTGGCACATTCGGCAGTGCCTGTGAACGCTCGCTGCCATTAATAGCAAGCACACGTAGCTTGCCCTGATCGACATACGTCTTGACCTCGGCGGGGCTGACCGGTACGGCATTGACAAATCCGCTCATTAATGCGGATACTGCCGGTCCGGCACCTTCATATGGGATATGGGTAAAGGTGACATGAGTAGCCTGCTCCAGCGAAGCGGCAGCCAGATGCCAGATACTGCCTGTACCGGCATTGCCCATCTTCACTTCACCGGGATGGGTTCGGGCATAGCTCAGAAATTCATCGGCAGTCTGCCATGGCGCATCGGCTCGTACGGTAATCGCAGAAGGATCATAATTGGTCTGGATAATCGGCTTGAACTGCTCATATGTAATCGGCAAGAGACCCATATGCGGCAGAGTTGTCAATTCGGCGACCAAATACGTAACCGTATAGCCGTCTGCCTGGGCATTGGCGCCTTCCATCAGACCGATCGAGCCGCCACCACCGGTTCGGTTCACGACGGTAATCGGCTGGCTGAGATACGGCTGGGAAGCTTCGACCAGCGCACGTGCTGTAATATCCGTACCTCCACCAGCTGCATAAGGGACGACCAGCGTAATGGGATGAGCCGGATAATCGGCAGTGGATTTGGTATAGAACGGGACAGAAGACCAGTGCCCGGTAAAAAAGGTAACCAGTCCAACAACAAGGATCAATCCGGCAGCAGCGCTGCTGTACATTTTCCAGCGGTGCCATCTGTGATTGTCAGTAGTCACGGTAAACTTCCTCTCTTCGCTGCAGGCTCGTATCAAAAGTACGGAATCGGCCTGGTCCGTATCGATAGAACCTGTATGCAGAATTGGTTGCTCACCTCCGTATGTGCGATTGGGATTGTGCCGTCTGTTACATGTTCAGTCTAGCGCACGGGGAGGCGGGCCATCTATCGATTAATTCTCGTTATGATCTGCAAAAATCTTGGAGTAGCGCGGCTTTGGCGAATCTGCATAGGTTCTGGCAGATCTGCATATCGTGTACCAGCAGCTCATTTTCGTGAACAGCCTGCCTTTTTGGATGTACGGCAAGCAGGACAGTTAACCCTGCTCGCGGTATTTGCCGGGAGTGATGGATTTGTGTTTGCGAAAGGTTCGGATAAAGCTGTTTTCGTTCTGGTAACCGACCTGGGCAGCGATATCAGCTATTTTCAGATTACTATGCCGCAGCAGCTCACAGGCTCGGTCCAGCCGCAGCCGGGTAAGATAATCATAAATAGTACTGCCGGTCTGTTCCTTGAACAGCATACTGACAGAAGATACACTCAGCTGTACATACTCTGCCACATCCGGCAGACCAATATTGTCACTTAGATGCTCCAGCATATACTGCTTGATCCGCTCGACCAGCAGATGCTCACGGGAATCGCGCCGAATATCCATTTGACCGGTTAGATGGATTAGTGTCCGGGTGATGAGCTCCTCGATATCATCCAGATTCATCGTGGACAGCAGATGTTGATGATAATTGGCCATCTCCGGTGGGAGAGACAGATGCTGCTGGGCAGCCATCTCGACCAGCTGTTCCAGCGACCGGTGAATGAGCAGACGAATCGTAGACGGAGATGATTCCTGCTCCCGGGCAGCTGTACACCAGCGGCGCAGCCAGATAAGTGCGGTATCCGCGTCTCCCTGCTCCACGCATTGCAGTAGTTCGCGCCGCCAGTGATCATCCGGTAGAGGAGGATCATTCTGTGATGCAGCGGATTCGGGACTGGATGCGTGATCATATTCGAGAATCTGTCCGTACCCCTGGTACAGACGTCGGGATAAGGCGGTATCAGCCTGCTGGTAGGACAGGGGCGCTTCGGAGATATGCATCATCTCGCTGCCTACCCCGGCAGACAGGGATAATCGCAAATGTTCGCTGGCTATTGTCATCATGCGCTGTAGATCCTGGTGCAGCTGTATCCGGCGTTCGTCGTGATCCTGTGCCAGACGGGGTTGTACCATCCAGATCAGCCGATCCTGTTCTCCGGTTATGCCTGCTGTTCGCCAGTGCGGCTCCAGGATCTCGGCCATCATATTATGCAGCGCATACTTTAACAGCATCCGGTCTGATTCGGAATAGGAGGCCGCCCAGGTATCATACCGGTCGATAGAGATAATCAGGATAAGCAGTGGCCCTGGCTGCCAATCCTGAAAATATTGCTCCCACTTGCTGTTCATTTCCTGCGGACCGATACTGCGGTGCAGCACATCCTGCACATATTTGATCCGCAGCTCCGGCAGGCTGCGTTCGGCGACCAGTGCCTTGCTATGGAAATCGCCAACCAGCTTGCCAATCACCGGCTCCAGATCATACAGAGACTGCCGGCTGTCCGGATCTTCGGGATGCAGCAGCCGATTGATCCGCCGCAGCGGTCGAAATGCCGCATAGCTGTACGAGTAGATGGCGGCGCAGCCGATCAGAATCGAGATCAGCGAAAGCAGCAGCATCATATTGCGGGCCAGCTTTACATTTTTGAGCAGCTGTTCGGTCGGCACAAGGGAGACGAGCCGCCAACCGGTTACATCCGAAAAGGTCTGGTTTGCCATATAGCTCTGTCCATTCAGTTGTACATAGGCATACGGCTGTACGCCAAGCTCGTCCAGCACCTTCTGCATCCCGGCTGCAGGAACAGAGCGATCCAGCTTGGGATAAATCAGCCTGCCATCCAGATCATAGACATACTGGGAGCTGGACAGATGAATATAGAAATTAGAGAAAAAGCGATCATAATCCAAATTGACCAATACAGCACCGGTTACCTGATTGCCTGTGCGTACAGGGCGGGAAAGTGACAATAGCTCGGTCTCTCCCTGCTCCCGGTCAGTACCCTGCCACCTGCGCTCGATCAGCAGCGGTTTGTTATGTATGTGTTCAATCCAGCCGGTCCATGTACGGTCAGGCGCATTTTGCCAGGTATGGTAGCCCGCTGTACTGGAAATTAGACTGTGATCATCGAACCGGATAATATCGATAGACTGAATATCGCGCCCGGCGGATACTGTATGTAGATACTGCTGTACCCTGGAGACAAGCGCAGGATCGGCGTTGGCACCTTGCCTGATATACTCCAGTACATCAGGCTGAAAAGAAGCATCTACCGCCTTGTTGTCCGATTCGCGGAACGCACGATTGGTGACATCGAGATTGATTTGCAGCAGCTCGATATTGGGCGTATTCAGCTCACTGTCCAGCTCCTGCCGATAGCGGGAGTAGGAGAACAATCCAATAGCGGTAATAAGCAGTGACAGACAAAGAGTCAGCAGCAGAATGAGCCGTGTCTGTTTATTTTGCAGCAGGAACTTTAATCGAAGTCGCAGCATGCGTCTGTCTTCATCCTTTCCTGAATTCACCGGTGATAGAGCGGGATTCCGCTGCTATGGTATATATCAAAATGTTTTCTGTTCATTTAAGATTACGCTTACATTTTTGAAGTTGTGCTTACAATTGTATATGGATTGCAGTCTTTATTCCGTATGATTTGCTACATTCTGCTCCGATAAACAGCCAGCCGACAGCAGATGGAGAGGTTATTCGCAGGCTCAACGAAACAGATAAGTGCAATTCCATATTATCCATCTTTTGCTATTATATAAGAAACCAATAGCATGGTCGAACAGCAGATATACAAAGGACAGGCAATAGACGAATAGACTGGCTTGTCTGGCATATGCGAATCATGGCCAAGTGTATCCAGTGCCTGCGAACAGATTGTATTGACGTTATATGAGATAATAAAGGGTACAATATCATAGTTGCTACTAACGACAAGACATTCGGAACCAACCTATAGAGGTATAGATACTAAGCAGGCATTGCGAAAGGAAGACACCAACATGACAACAATCATCGACATTCCTGTTCGTCCGCTGGTCGAGTACGTATATCGTACAGGCAGTATCGAGTCCGGCTTTCGGGTCGCCCAGTCGATGCAGGAAGGTACACGGATTCACAAGCAGATCCAGCAGGGCTACGCAGAGCACGGGGAAAAGGAAGTGCATCTCAAAACAGAGATTCCCTATCATGATCTGCTGTTCCGGATCGAGGGACGCTGTGACGGATTATGGGTAGATGAAAATGGGCTGCTGACCGTCGATGAGATCAAGTCTACCTCGATCTCGGCCGAGGATATCGGCGACGGCCGGGAGGTGCACTGGGCACAGGCGCAGATGTACGGCTATATGCTGGCTCATGACCGGGAACTGGAGCAGGTACGCATCCAGCTCACCTATGTGCACAAAAGCAGCGGCAAAGAAACCCGCCTGGAGCGTATTCGCACACGCCAGCAGCTGGTCGACTTTACCATGGATACGATCGCACAGTATGCACCATACGCCGAGATGCTGGCCGAGCACCGTCGCAGACGCAATGCAAGTATTGAAGAGCTGGCTTTTCCTTTTTCCGGCTATCGTTCCGGGCAGCGGCAGTTTGCCGGAGCAGTCTACAAGACAATCGGCGAGCAGGTAAATCTATTCGCCGAAGCGCCTACAGGAACAGGCAAGACGATCTCCACATTGTTCCCGGCGATCAAAAGCATCGGCAGTGAACGTGCCGAGCGCCTCATGTATATTACCGCCAAGACGGTTACCCGTGCCAATGCGGAAGATGCGCTGCTGAGGATGCAGACGAACGGACTGCATCTGCATGGAGTGACGATCACCGCCAAAGACAAAGTCTGCTTCTGTACCGCAGACGGAATCAAGGGACGGGAGAACTGCGCGTATACCGACGGTTATTATGACCGGATCAACGGAGCCATTCTGGATATGCTGACCCACGAGACGATGATGACACGGGAAATTATCGAACAGTATGCACGCAAGCATACCGTTTGTCCGTTTGAACTGTCGCTGGACGCATCCTATGCTTCGGATGCGGTCATCTGTGACTACAACTACGTATTTGATCCGAGAGTATCGCTCAAGCGCGTTACGGACGATCAGCGCAAAAGCACGGTGCTGCTCGTGGATGAGGCACATAATCTGGTGGATCGTGGACGCAGCATGTTCTCGGCAGCACTGAACAAGTCGGACTTTCTCGATCTGAAAAGGGATTACCAGCATTCCTCGGAATCGCTGTCCAAAATCGCCAGTGCGGTCAATGCGTACTTTATCCGCCTGCGCAAGCAGATGGGAGAGAAGAACTTTATCCAGAGCCGAGAGGCACCGGAGGAGATTTTCAAGCTGTTAGAGGAGTTTACGATCCGCGCCGAAGTTACGCTGCTGGAACAGGGGAATGGCGGCGGAGATACAGATCAGCTGCTGGAGACATATTTCGCCGTGCAGGCTTTTCTGCGCATTGGCCGGATCTACGATATGGAGAGTCATATTACGTATGCCGAGATGGACGGCAGCAATGTGCTGCTGCGCATGTTCTGTATCGATCCGTCGCTGCAGTTGCATCAGACGGCCAAAGGCTATCGCTCGGTGATCCATTTCTCTGCTACCCTGTCTCCGATCGGATATTACCGGGATATGCTGGGTGCGGATGAAGAGGATTACAATATCTCGATTCCGTCTCCTTTTTCCAGAGAGCAGCTGGAAGTGCAGATTGTCCCGCTATCCACACGCTACCGTGACCGGGAAAAGACTCGCGATGAGCTGGCCCGTCTGCTGGCTGATCTGGTGAACAAGCGTCCGGGGAATTACCTGGCCTTTTTCCCGTCATATCAGTATATGCAGGATGTGGTGACTGTCTTTGAGACGCTGGATGCCGATACGGATATACTGGTTCAGCAGTCCAATATGGCAGAGGAAGAGCGCGACCGGTTTTTGAACGCTTTTCAGAGTGATAATCCACGCACCCTGACCGGATTTGCTGTAATGGGCGGTATTTTCAGTGAAGGGGTCGATCTGGCAGGTGACCGCTTGACCGGCGTCATTATCGTTGGCGTCGGTCTGCCGCAGCTCGGACCGGAACGCGAGATGATCCGCGAGCACTTCAGCAAAGGTGGGCACAGCGGCTACAATTATGCCTATGTGTATCCGGGAATGAACAAAGTACTACAGGCAGGCGGCCGGCTGATTCGGACCGAACAGGATCGTGGATTGCTGATGCTGGTCGATGATCGATTCCTCCAGCGCCCGTATGTACAACTGCTGCCACCGGAATGGCGTCCGGAGTAGGTATAGTAAAGTGAAATAACAAAAGTTTTTTTATTTTAAACGTCAAAAAAACCTCCTGTACCGATATGCGTTCATATCCAGTATAGGAGGTTTTTTAGATAGTTCATTCAAATATATTAAAGAAAAGTATTAATGAGAAGCTTTGTTGATCGCATCGTAAGCCCAGTGCTTGGCAGATACATCTTTCCATGAAGCGGCTGTAGTTGTATGATCTGCAGTCATATCCTGCAGATGATTCAGTACAGTAACGACTTCGGCACGGGTAACCGGTTTGTCCGGATAGAACTTGCCATCCGGGTAGCCCTGCATCCAGCCGGCATTCAGTACCTGCTGAATATAGGCGGCCGCCCAGGAGTCATTCAGATCGGATGCCTGTACGGAAGAACTGCTGTCCACTGTCGTGTCCAGCTCTTTCCAGCGGGCAATCAGGGAAGCCAGCTCTGCACGGGTCATTGCTTTGCCCGGTTGGAAGCTGCCGTCCGGGTAGCCTTTCATCCAGCCGTAGGACTGAATCAGCTGAATACCACCGGAAGCCCAGTACGTGGATGGTACATCTTTGAACGAAGTGCTTGCCGTACCCTCGGATTCGCTGCCATTCAGCAGACGTTCCAGCATAACGGACAATTCGGCACGGGTTACTTGCTGATCCGGACGGAATGTTCCATCCTGGTAACCTTGGATATAACCACTGGAAGCTGCGGATTTTTTGACAGCATTTTCGAACTTGGTGTTGCTGCGCTTGGTGTCTGCAGCAGGCGCTGTCTCGGCAGAATATGAAGCAGATGGAATCACGTCATCCAGACGGGAAGCTCCACCGCCGCTACCGCCGCCAGCGAATACAGGAGCCGGAGTACCCGGATCTACCGGTACCACAGGAACGAATGGAAAAGTAATCGTAACCGGTGGTCCTGGAGCGATATAGGTGTCGGACGTTGGTGTAGGCGCAGGTGCTGGCAGTCCAGGCTGCGGTACGATTGGCGTATTGTTCACCGGTGCCGGGAATACGGATTCCGGCTCGGAAGATACAGGTGCAGGTGCAGCAGCTGGCTCGGATGGTGCTTCTGTAGCAGGATTTTCTTCCGGCTTCACTACCGGTGTCTCGGCTGCGGCATTAACCTGCAGCGTATACGTTTTGTACTTGCCATTCGGAGCCGTTACCCGGAATTCCAGGCGGGTCAGGTCACTGCTCAGCGGCTCGGAATATTTCAGCAGCTGGGTGCCATATACCTGCTCGGTAACAGAGACGCCGTTAACCGACAAGGCTGTATCCGGATCATATACACTGGCGAAAACAGTCACGCGATCTGCACCGGCATTCATGTTGGCTTCATAGGAAGTTACATCCCGCTGGAAAGAAGGAGTGAGTGAACCATTCTCCAGCGACAGGGAAGTCAGCTCGGTTTTGCGGTCAGGAGCCTGGGCACGAATCGTAAATGCTTTCTCCAGCATGCCGCCTTTTGGTCCGGTAGCGCGTACACGGATCGAATAGCTGTTTACCCCAGGTGTCAGCGGTGCATTGGTCTCCAGACGATTGTTGCGAATAGCAAAGTAGCGATTATCCGTGTCATTCTCGCCATTGACGAGTGTATAGATCATGGATGCATACGTATCGTCTGTAACAGAAGAGAATTGGCCGACTGCTGTTCCCGGCTGTGCATCCCAGGTCAGTGTGTCACCGTCAAGGGTTACATCGGCAGGAGCATCATTCATCGCAGTCGTATAATCGGCATGGATAGCAGCGAGTGCCCCATTCATATCTGGATCGACACTGCTGTAAAAGACCAGTTCGGTCGTCTCGCCCGGCTTCAGATTACCGGCATCAAATGCCAGTGTAACCCAGTCATCGGAAGCTGCAGCAGCAATATGCGTGCCGCCGTCTGAACGAAAGGCCGGTTCGCTGTAAGGGTTGCGGCTAAAGCCGACAGAAGCCTGGGCGCGCGGGTCGCTGGCTACATACATAAATACATTGTCGCTTTTGTTGCCGATCGCAGCGACAATCGCATCGGGATCTTGTGGTGGATTGGAAGGTACCCAGTTGATGGTGCTGTTATCGCCATTCAGATCAGCATCCATATCAGGGTCGAGGAAGCGCATATAGTGAACATCGTAGACGGAGGCGGTTACGCTGGTATTTGTGAGATGAATAGTAGTTTTATAAAAGGGGTCTCCTGGTTTGAACGAAATCGTCTGTTCTACTCCGATCGCTTTATCCAGTGTAGTACCGGATGTTTTGGCGGCGAGCTGCTCTTCGGTAGAAATATCTTCCGTGGTGCCGGGTACTTCGATACTGCCGTTTTGTTCCTCGGTAGTAAATGTTTTTGGACTGGCCTTGGGTCCCGAACGGTAACCGACCGTGAAGCCTTCGGATGGACTGCCTGGCAGCACGTAATCGCCGCTGGTCATATCCTTGCCTGTATCATAACCGTCGCTGTCGGTATTCAGTCCAATCGTCTTGCGAAGCTGACCGGGATGGAATCCGGCGGGACTATCGCTGGATGTACCCAGCGTACCGCTTCCCGAGATGCCCAGCTCGATATACGAACCGCCCAGGTAAGTGTCTCTGCCCACTTGTTCATGCCGGCCCAGTGCATCGGCGTGAACATTGATAGGAAGAGAGGGCAGCAGCAGCAAGACAGCCAGCCAGCCGCAGACGCGCGGTTTGAGGGATACGTGATGATGCGAACGCAGCCTGCTCCTTCTCATATTCAATTAACCTCCTTCGTATCATAAGAGTTGCATAAATCTGCAAATGCTCTATTACTGTTTATCGTAAAATATCCGGTATTTTTAACATTTATCTGGCAAAAAAATAAGAATAATTCGATTTAGCAACATTGTCACCCATTATATGGTAATAATATGATTTTACTGTAAATATTTTGGTAGCAAATATTCTTAATTTGTAAGAATAAGCTTAAAATGTGGTGAAGTAATGGTATGATATAACTAATGATTGACAAGGATTTAATGAGAGATATAAAATTAGGTAACCTAATAAATAGCTTAACTAAATAATAGTATATAGATCTCGGGGTGAATAACTGTGGATGAAGAACTGAAGTTTGAAGGAATATCACCAATGGGTGAGGAATTGCTGCGTGCCTTCCGCCTGTTCCGCAGAGCGGATTGGCGTCAAAAGCCGGTCGCTGGATATAAGCCGAGTGAAATTATGGCCCTGATCTGTATCGGTAACCAGGATGACTGCAAAAGCTGCGGGATTCAGGTATCGGAATTGAGCCGTATGCTGCGTGTAACGTCCCCAACGGTCACCCAGTTGATCAAAGGAATGGAAAACGACGGCCTCGTCGAGCGTAATATGGATCAGACGGATCGCCGTGCTGTTCGTGTAACCCTGACAGATAAAGGCGAGTCGATTATGGATCAATCGCTGGCTGTATTCAAAACCTCGTTTGAAGGTCTGGTGGATTATCTTGGCGAAGAGGACAGCCGCAAGCTGGCCGAGTTGCTGGGACGCGTATTTGAATATTTTCAGGAACGAGTATTTGAGCCGGTAGAGCCTGCCCATAAGGGAGATGGCTTCGGTGATTAAACTGTTTCGCCAGATGCAGCCTTATTATCCATTAATAGGGCTCATTCTGGTACTTACTTTTCTGCAAACGATGTCGGAATTGTTCCTGCCGACGCTGATGGCGGATATTGTGGATACCGGGATTGCTGCCGGTAACATACCGTATATTTGGCGGATCGGCTCGTATATGCTTTTATTTGCTGCGGTAGGGATGCTATGTTCTATTGCGGCAAGTTACTTTTCGGCCAAAGTTGCGATCGGATTCGGACGCGATCTGCGCAGCCGTGTGTTTGCACACGTTGAGAATTTTTCGCTGCAGGAATTTGACCGGATCGGTACGGCTTCACTGATTACGCGTACGACCAATGATATTACCCAGCTGCAGCAGGTGCTGACCATGATGCTGCGCATGATGCTGATGGCTCCGCTGATGATGCTGGGCGGCCTGATTATGGCTATTTCCAAGCAGGGGCAGCTATCACTTATTTTCGTGGTAGTCATTCCGGTGCTGGGACTGGCCATTTTTCTGATCGGCCGCAAAGGGATGCCGCTGTTCAAGCAGATGCAGACCCGTCTGGATACACTGAATATGGTGATTCGCGAGAATCTGACCGGTATCCGGGTTATTCGCGCCTTTAACCGGGATCGTTATGAAAACAAGCGGTTTGACGGTGCCAGCCGCGGTCTGGCGGATACGGCGATTAAGGTCAACAAGCTGATGGCTCTGATGATGCCGGTGATGATGATCGTGCTGAATTTCTCGATTATCGCGATTATCGGCTTTGGCAGCGTAGAAATCAGTTATGGGCGGATGCAGGTCGGCGATCTGATGGCCTTTGTCCAGTATGCGACCCAGATTCTGTTTTCCTTTTTAATGCTGTCGGTTATTTTTGTCATGGTACCGAGAGCTTCCGCTTCGGCAACACGGATCAATGAAGTGCTGGATATGCAGCCGGATATCGTCAATCCGGCTCAGCCGAAGCCGCTGCAGCAAGATTCCCGGCAGCCGGTTACGCTCAAATTTGACGATGTTACGTTTCATTATCCTGGCGCTGAACAGCCGGCGCTGGAGCATATTTCATTCGAAGCCAGACGGGGCGAAGTAACTGCCATTATTGGAGGAACCGGATCGGGCAAATCTACGCTGGTGAATCTGATTCCGCGTTTCTATGATGTGAGCAGCGGCCGGATTGAAGTACATGGAACTGATATCCGCGAGCTGGAGCAGTCTGCCTTGCGGGAACGGATCGGTTATGTACCGCAAAAGGCTTTGCTGTTTACAGGTACGATCGCTGAAAATATCCGCTATGGCCATGAATCGGCGACCGAGGAAGAAATTGCTCATGCTGCACGTATCGCTCAAGCGGAGGACTTTATTTCGGAGATGCCGGAAGGATATAATTCGGAGATTGCCCAGGGCGGTTCCAATGTGTCCGGCGGGCAAAAGCAGCGTCTATCGATTGCGCGGGCGCTGGTACGCCGGCCGGAGCTGTATATTTTTGATGATAGCTTCTCGGCACTGGACTTCAAGACCGATGCCCGGCTGCGTGCCGCCCTGCGGGAAGAGACGACCGAGGCGACTGTGCTGATGGTTGCCCAGCGGGTCAGTACGGTAATAGATGCCGATCAGATTATTGTGCTGGATGAAGGCCGGATTGCCGGTATCGGTACACACCACGAATTAATGGATAGCAGCGAAGTGTATCGCCAGATCGTATCTTCGCAGCTGTCCGAGGAGGAGATCGCATGAGTGAATCAACAAGACGCCGCTCCTCCGCGAAGCCTCCGGGCGGCCCGATGGGTGGTCCGGGCGGCCCTCCCGGTATGTCGATGCCAGGAGCCAAACCCAAAAATTTCAAAGGAACCTTGCGGCGCCTTATTGCTTATCTGAAGCCGCACAGGCTGCCGCTGACCGGTGTATTGGTCGCAGCGATTCTCAGTACGCTGTTCAGTATCGTGTCTCCGCGTATACTGGGGCTGGCCACCGATGAACTGTTCACCAGTGTCACCGGCGGCCGCGAGATTAATTTTGATTATATTTTTCGTCTGCTGCTGATGCTGGGCGGGTTGTACTTGTTCAGTTCGCTATTTGCCTATTTGCAGCAGTACTTTATATCGGGCGTAGCCCAGAATACCGTCTATGAGATGCGGCGGGAAGTCAAAGGCAAACTAACCCGACTGCCGCTGCGCTACTATGATCGGCAGACACACGGGGAAGTGCTGAGCCGGGTAACCAATGATATGGATAATATCAGCACGACTCTGCAGCAGAGCCTGACGCAGATGATTACGTCGATCGTTACACTGGTCGGGGTCATCATCATGATGCTGACGCTCAGTCCGCTGCTCACCCTGATTACTGTACTCACGATTCCGCTCAGTCTGATTGTGACCATATTGGTCGCCAAGCGTTCGCAAAAGCATTTTGCCGGACAGCAGGCGGCACTGGGACGGTTGAATGGTCATGTAGAAGAGCTATACACCGGTCATCCGATCGTCAAGGCATTTGGTCAGGAACGCAAGGCTGTACAGGAATTTGATACGCTGAATAATGAATTGTATGATTCCGGTTGGAAAGCGCAGTTTATCTCCGGTACGATTATGCCCTTGATGAACTTCGTCAGCAATATCGGCTATGTACTCATCTGCGTGGTCGGCGGGATTATGGTAACACGCGGCAGTATCGGCATCGGCGGGATTCAGGCTTTTATCCAGTATGCGCGCCAATTCTCCCAGCCGATCACCCAGCTGGCCAATATCTCGAACATTATCCAGTCGGCGATTGCGTCGGCAGAGCGGGTATTCGAAGTGCTGGACGAGCAGGAGGAAGAAGATCATCCGGCAGCAGCACAGGCCGCCACAGCCAGTTTGGTAAAAGGCAAAACTGTATCCACAGCCGAGAACGCGACTGCAGAACAATCAGCAGTATCGCAGACGCTGTCGCCGGCAGCAAGACCGGGTTTCCGTGCGAATGTGGATTTTGAACATGTCCAATTCGGCTACAAGCCGGATCAGCTGCTCATTCAGGATATGAATATTCATGTGGAAGCTGGCCAGACTGTAGCCATTGTCGGTCCGACCGGTGCCGGTAAAACGACACTGATCAATCTGTTGATGCGATTCTATGAGCTGAATGGTGGAATTATCCGGATCGATGGTCACGATATCAAGGAATGGTCACGCAGTGAGCTGCGCAGCCTGTTCGGCATGGTGCTGCAGGATACATGGTTGTTCGGCGGTACGATTCGTGATAATATCGCATATGGTCGTGAACAGGCCACCGAAGCGGAGATCATGCAGGCTGCCGAAGCAGCGCGAGCAGACCACTTTATCCGTACATTGCCAGAAGGTTATGATACCGTGCTGAATGAGGAAGCTTCGAATATTTCACAGGGTCAAAAGCAGCTGCTGACGATCGCCCGCGCTATTCTGGCGAATCCGTCGATCCTTATTCTGGATGAGGCGACGAGCAGTGTCGATACCCGGACCGAGGTATTGATCCAGCAGGCAATGAATGAGCTGATGCAGGGACGGACGAGCTTTGTGATTGCGCATCGTCTGTCTACGATTCGTGAAGCGGATCTCATCCTCGTTATGAATCATGGTGAAGTGATCGAGCAGGGCACACATGAAGAACTGCTGGAACGCGGCGGATTCTATGCCGATCTGTACAACAGCCAGTTCTCCGGACAGGAAGCCGGCTAAGAATAGCAAGTCTGTTATGAAATGCACTAAAGTGAAAGAATCGATAAAATAGCATAAGATCATCCAGCTTTCACTGATTGGATACCAAAAAAAGCCCCTTTGATATCGTATCAAAGGGGCTTTTGCTATAAGGATAAGGCAGAAATGGTGTGGTTAGTGAATACTCTTTTTCTCGAAATTCCCGCCGATTACTTCACTCACATGCTCTACCGCGAGGAAGGCTGTCGGATCAACATCATGCACGATATTGCGCAGCTTGGCGAGCTCCAGTCGACTGACAACGCAGTAGATGACCTGGGTGTCTTCCTTGGAATAACCGCCTTTGGCATACATAAAAGTAGTGTTGCGTCCGAGACGGTCCATGATCGCCTGGGAGATTTCTTCGTACTCCTGGGAGATGATCGTGACCGATTTGGATTCTTCCAAACCTTCGACGACGATATCCATTACTTTGGCAGCGATATAATAAGTGAAAATCGAGAACATCGCAGAATCCCAACCGAATACGAATCCGGCAGCCGCAAAGATAAATACGTTAATAATCATAACGATTTGTCCGACCGGCATATGGAACTTCTTGGACAGCAGGATCGCGACGATCTCGGTTCCGTCGAGCGAGCCGCCGAACCGGATCACGAGTCCGATCCCAAAGCCGAGGATAACACCGCCGAACATGCTGGCGAGAATTTTGTCATCGGTCAGTGCCGGTACATGATGCAGATAGGCAGTCATGGATGACATAACGGCGATCCCGTACAGAGTAGAAAAAGCAAAGGTCTTCCCGATCTGCTTGTAGCCGATAATCAGGAAAGGCACGTTAATAACAAAGATGAATATCCCTAGCTGAATCGAAGACAGCTCTGATAAAATAATCGAAATACCGGTGATTCCGCCATCGATTACACTATTCGGAATCAGAAAAATCTCCAGGGCAACTGCCATCAGCACGGCACCTGTGGTAATAAAAATGAACTTGGCGAGCAATTGGGCAAAGCTAAGCTTACGGTGTTTTCTTGGCATACGCAATCCTCTCTCTCCAGTAATATAGGCAGGATTGTTGATTAATTCCATAAGCGCTGCAATCGAATTCCTGTGGACCACTATCCGGGTCGCAGGCCGGTTCATGCACAGTAATAAAGTAAATACTATTCAGGTGTTTGAACAACCCTGTAATATACGTAAATATACTGTAACCGAATAGCGGCTGTATCGAACTATTCAACAATATTTACTTATCTCAAATTAAGAATGATAAGCTACCTATATAAATTATATCATAAAAAAAGCTGCAAGCCCAATAAAAAGCAAAATTTAATCAATTTTTTGCAAAAAGGGCGAATTTCATGACTAATTCCTATTATATCTTATCCAATCAATGAAAATATACGGAAATGTCCTGAAATCGCTTATAAATTATAAAAATAAAGTACATCCTTGTTATTTAGTCAAACGACAGGAGGAATATACCATGTATACAAAAGGCTTATTTATATATAACGGTAATGCAGGTTCGGTAGACAGTACGCAGGTCGGAGATGTACTGGGCATTCTGTCGGCAGAGCTGCCGGAGCTGAATGTAAGGCGTACCAGCGAGCCGGGAGAAGCCGAACGAATCTGCCGCGAAGAAGCGGAGCAGTATGATGTACTGTATATTCTGGGCGGAGACGGTACGGTACATGAGTGTGTGAACGGATTGGCTGCACTGGAATCGCCGCCGGTCATCGGTGTACTGCCTGGCGGAACCTGCAATGACTTTTCCCGAACATTGTGGATGCCGCAGCAGCTGCCGCGTGCAGCAGAAGTGCTGAATGAACGTCGCACTCGTACGCTGGATATCGGAACAGCGAACGGACATTATTTTACCAACTTCTACGGGATCGGTCTGATCTCCGAGACGTCACAAAATATCAATTCGGATATCAAAGGCACTTTTGGCAAACTCGGCTATTTTCTGAGTACACTGCAGACCGTGCGTACCGCAGAGCCGTTTCAGTTTGAAATGAGCCATGACGGAGGTGAAATCTCCGGCGAAGCCGTGATGATTTATGCAGCCAATGGACGTTATCTGGGCACCAACCCGCTGCCGTTTCATGATGAATCACTGGAGGACGGGCTGCTGGATGTACTCATTATCCGTGAAGCGGGACTGCCGCTGCTGCGCGAGCTGCTCAGCCGCAAAACGCCGGGACAATGGAGCCCGGAGAGCAGCACGATCGAGTATATCCAGACGAGCCGCCTCACCATTCGGACCGAGCGGCCGATGCCTGCAGACACGGATGGAGAAATCTATCTGGAGACACCGGCAGAGCTGGGTGTACTGCCGGGCAAGCTGACTTTTCTGGTCGGCGAACAGCCGGTTGCGACGCTGTAAGCCGATATTTGAAATGTATCATCCGGGAACTGACTCTGGCGATTCTGCATACTACCCCCATAATAGGAGAAAGCAAGACAGAGGCGAAGCAGTGCTGTACCGGACCTGCCAAGATAAGTGGAAGAGAGCGCTGATATGAAAAAAGCGCTGCTCTGTCCGGGATCATGCAGAATCGTTTCGTCCATCCGTATGAAAACTGGGGGAATAGAACAATATGTCACAGATTCAATCCGTATACTTTAATCATGATGCCGGTGTCGATGATCTGGTATCGCTGTTTATGCTGCTGCAAATGGAGAATGTGCGTCTTACCGGCGTATCGGTTATTCCAGCTGACGGTTATCTGGAGCCGGGAGCCGATGCCAGCCGCAAAATTATCGACCGTTTTGGTACATATGCACCGGAGACGGCCAAATCCAACTCCCGCGGCAAAAATCCATTCCCGCCGGCATGGCGTATGCATACCTTTTATGTAGATGCACTGCCGATTCTGAACGAATCCGGTACGATGGAAGCACCGCTGTCCGATCTGCCGGCTCATCGTCATATGATCCGTCAGCTGCTGGCGACCGAAGGCAAAACGACACTGCTGTTTACCGGACCGCTCACTGATCTGGCCCGTGCGTTGGACGAAGCTCCCGAGATCGAAGACAAAATCGAAAAGCTCGTCTGGATGGGCGGCGGATTCGAACGCGGTAATGTCGATGAGCCCGAGCATGATGGAACCGCTGAGTGGAATGTATTCTGGGACCCGGAAGCGGCGCACCGTGTCTGGCAGAGTGGGATCGAGATTGATCTGGTTGCTCTGGAGAGTACGATCAAAGTGCCGCTGGATCTGAAGATCCGCAAGCGCTGGGCTTCCGAACGCCGGTATGAAGGCGTCGATTTCCTCGGCAACTGCTATGCCTGCTGCCCGCCGCTCGTGCATATGGAGAATAACTCCACGTATTATTTCTGGGATGTACTGACCACGCTGTCGATTGGCAAGCCAGAGCTGGTTAGCAAGAAGACGATCAACTGCATCGTGATCCCGGACGGTCCTTCCCAGGGCAGAACGGTCGAGCAGGCCGATGGACGCCCGGTGAATCTGGTCTATGATACAGATCCGCAAGCTTTCTCCGATTACATGATTGCACTGGCTCAACAAGCAGCACCGGCACGTTACTAATTAGAGCCGCTGTCACGCAGGGCAGGCAGGTTCCATGCACAATGCCTGCAGCCCAGGATTAATACATGCTATAACACGCAGCAACTCTTATCCTTTGCACCTATAAATATCAACTGTAATATCCGTTTATCTTCCGGATACTCACACGTAATGTTCGTTTTTGGAAGATAAATTATTTAAAAAGGTTACATTCCCTTGCCTGATTGTTCATATTTATGTATAATTACAGGGTCGATGCGCGACAATGTACGACATTTACCAGCGAAGGTGATAACATGAATCCTCTGCCTCTGGATCATAACGAGTCCAGGAAACGAATGGCACAGCTGTATAACGAAGTATCCAAAGAGTTATTCGGTTACGGAACGACGCTGCTGCGCGTTACGGTAGAAGACGGGCTGATCACTTTGCAGGCGCGTCACCGGCGTTCGCCGCGGTCTGCGGCACTGGAGGGCGAGAATCTGGCGCTCAAACAGGAAGTGGATTTTCGGCTGTCGATGGTCTACAAGCGTAAATTCCGCGAGAAGCTGGAAAATGAAATGCAACTGAATATCGAAGCGATTCTGCGTGATTACGATGCACCGACCCAGTGGGCATTTACGAATGTCATCCTGGTCAAAGAGCCGAACGCGTAATGAATCTTCATGTCTATGCTATCTGAACTGGCGGATTTCCTTTTTTGATTGATTCTTAAAAGGTTACCGGACACAGCTCGGTCTGCAACGGGTACCGCTTTTACTTTGTTTATCGAAGAAAAGTGTTCTTGTTCTTTTACAAGGATACTTTTCTTTTTTTGTTTTTTCAGCGAGGTGCTGACAGAGGATAGATGATACCAATCAGGAATCAAGGGGGATTTGATGATGATGAGCAAAAAATGGATGAGTGGAATACTGGCATTAACGCTGGCAGGAGTAGGTCTGACCGGTTGCGGGACGACTATTGACGGTCCTGGCGGAGCGACGAGCGGAGGCAGCAGTGACGGACAGCAGGAGCTGGTCATCTCGACATGGGGCTTCTCGGAGGATTTCCTGCAGGCATCGGTATTTGAACCTTTTGAAAAGGAACACAACGTCAAAATCGTACTGGAAACCGGTAATAATGCCGAACGGCTAAACAAAATCCGCCAGGGCAGCACGGATGTAGACGTTATCTACCTGTCCGATTATTATGCCCAGCAGGGAATTGATGCCGGATTGTTCGATACGATCGATCATAGCAAGATTCCGAATATGGATAAAATCTACGATATTGCCAAAGCTCCGAACGGTGAGCAGTATGGTCCGGCGTATACTGTCGCCCAGCTGGGGATTGCCTATAATCCCGATATGGTTAGCGGCGAAGTCAAATCCTGGTCCGATCTGTGGAAGCCGGAATTCTCGGGTAACCTGACGATGCCGGCGATTACGGCGACAGCAGGTCCGATGATGGTCGATGCAGCCTCGCGTACAGCAGGCAATGAGACGTTTAATGAAGATGCTGCTTTTGGACAGCTGAAAAAGCTGAACGAGAGCGTTGTAAAATATTACAGCCAGACCTCTGAATATGTGAACATGATAGGCCAGGGCGAGATTGCTGGCGGGCCTATCATGGAAATGTATTTCAAGGATATTCAGGCAGCTGTGCCGAATGCCAAATTCGTTTCTCCATCCGATGGTGGCTATGCAGTTATCAACACCGTCAATGTCGTGAAGAACAGCAATCAAAAAGAACTGGCCGAAGAATTTATCAACTGGCAGCTGAGCAAGCAAGTACAGGAAGCCTCTGCCAAAGCCAGAGTCGACTCCCCGGTAAATACCGATGTGGTACTGACGGATGAAGAGGCGCAGGGCCTTACGTACGGAGCGGATGTGATCAAGAGTCTGCGTCAGCTGGACATGAAATTCGTGAACGAGAATATGCCGAAATGGACTGACCGCTGGAACCGTGAGATTGGTGGTTAAGCAGTCACTATCGGCTCAAGCTGTTCATGTCTATTGTATTCGGGAAATGGACAGAGAGATCTGCCATGCCGCAGAGAAAGAAGGAATGGGTTCATGAACACGATCAAACGTAAAGTTATTCTGGATGTGGATACAGGTATTGATGATGCTCTGGGTATTATGCTGGCCGTCGGCAGCGGAGACTGCGATATTCTGGGAATCACCACCGTCAATGGCAATGTGTCACTGCAGCAGGCGACCCGGAATACACTGAAAATCACGCAGCTGATCGAGAATGAGTATATTCCCGTATTTGCAGGCGCGGATCGTCCATTGGTTCGCCAGCCGCGATTTGAGCACAGCGTTCACGGTAATGACGGGATCGGAGGAGCACTCAAGGATATGCCTGTCTATCGACAGGCGGAAGAGATGGCTGCCCATCAATTTATTATTCAGCAGGTCATGAGTCAGCCCGGCGAGATTACTCTGATCATGACCGCACCGCTGACCAATCTGGCGCTGGCTCTACAGGAGCAGCCGGATCTGCCGAATCATGTAGACCGGGTGTTTATTATGGGTGGAGCTGTCAATGAATACGGCAATATTACACCGACTGCCGAATACAATATGTACGTTGATCCCGAAGCGGCGAAGATTGTATTCAAGGCAGGCTTCAGCAATATCGTATTGGTGCCGCTCGATGTTACCCGGCGTGTGCTGCTGGACCGCAATCATCTGGCGGCGCTTGCCCGCACGGCCCGGCCGGATATTACGGTCTATGTACACCAGAGCACCTCTGACTATATGAAGCGCTATGAACAGCGCAACGGCGTGCAGGCCTGCGCCATGCATGATCCCTTGGCGGTCGCTGCAGCCCTGCGTCCGGAGCTGCTGCATACGACTTCTTATTATGTGGATGTAGAAGTGAGTAGTGAACTGTGCGACGGGCAGACCGTATGTGATTTTCAGAACCGGCTCGGACAGACACCGAATATTCAGGTCGGCATGACGGTAGATCATATTGGCTTTTTCAATTATTTTCTGGAGGCACTTAGCCGGCTATAGCGGCTGCTTTGGATAGATAAAGGATCATTGCTGACGGCTTCGACTATCACGACAGACCATTCAGATAGGAGCGTATCTTATTTATGATGAAGTCCAAACATATCTACTGGCTGCTCCTGCCGGGACTGCTGTTTCTGACCGTATTTATGCTGGTGCCGATTGTACTGACGATTGGTTCCACCTTTTTTCAGGAAGGCAGGCCTACGCTGGACGGCTATCTGCACTTTTTCAAAGACAGTTATTTCAACCGGATTCTGCTGACGACGTTGCGAGTCAGTATTTTCACGACGGTGATCTGTATTGTACTTGGTTATCCGGTGGCTTTTTACATATCCCGACTGGGCAAGCGGCCCAAAGCGATTCTGCTGGCGCTGTCGATCTTTCCGCTGCTGACCAGTCCGGTCGTACGCTCCTTTAGCTGGATGATTATTCTCGGACGCAATGGACTGGTCAACAATGTCCTGACCGGTATCGGCATCGTGGACAAGCCGCTGGAGATTCTGTATACGCCGACTGCGATGATTATCGGGATGGTGCATCTATTCCTACCACTCATCATTATTACGCTGGTCGGTGTGATGGAAAATGTGGATTATGAACTGATCCGCGCTGCCGAGAGTCTGGGCGCTTCGCGCTGGACTGCGCTGCGCAAAATCCTGTTCCCACTAACGATTCCGGGTCTGATTATCGGCAGTGTACTGGTGTTCGTCGGCAGTCTGACTGCCTATACCACACCTGCGCTGCTCGGTGGCAAGGAACGGGTGATCTCGACGTTTCTGTACCAGAATGCGATGACGCTGAATGACTGGTATCTCGCATCCGTGATCGCTACGATCATGATTGTGATTACATTGATTATCGTGGCTCTGATGAACCGGGCAGCGGTGAAATTGAATCCGAAGGGGTGAGAATGAAGATGAAAGAAAGACATTACGGTCTGGCTGCCTTCAGCCTGCTGGTATTTATCTTTTTGCTGGGACCGCTGGTGATTATCTCGATCACTTCATTCGGCCCGGGTACGGTACTCAAATTTCCGCCGGATGGCTTCTCGCTGCGGTGGTATCAGAATATCTGGGATGTGAGCATGTTCCCCAGAACATTTGTGACTTCGATTATTATCTCGCTGCTCGGTAATCTGCTGGCGCTTGTGCTGGGTATCCCGGCAGCTTATGCACTCAGCCGCTACCGCTTCCGGGGAAGGGAGCTACTGAATGCGATCTTCCTGTCGCCGGTGCTGATTCCCGGTATTGTACTTGGATTTACGATGCTCAAGTATGTACTGGTAATGTACCATCTGCCGATCTATACCGGTCTGCTGGTCGGTCATACAGTCATTATGATGCCGTTTATTATCCGCGTAATCGGTTCGAGCCTGTCGAGCTTTGACTTCTCTATCGAGGAAGCGGCGGTGAGTCTCGGAGCAGGCCGGATCGAGACTTTTTTCAAAGTCGTACTGCCCAATATCCGCTCGGGTATTATGGCGGCGGTGCTGATCGCTTTTCTGGAGTCGTTCAATAACGTGGATATTTCCGTCTTTATGACCGGTCCCGGGATCAGTACGCTGCCGATTCAGATGCTGACGTATGTACAAAATTATTTTGATCCGACGATTGCCGCCATTTCGGTGGTGTTGATGTTCCTGACAGTACTGCTCATGTTCGTGATTGAACGATTGATGGGCGGACTGTCCTACTTTACGAAGCGCTAGAAGAATTGAAACGGAGGCATACGGCTATGGCATTACTCAGCTTGGAGAAAGTATCGGTGGCGTATGATAACCATCTGATCCTGGAAAATTTTGATCTGGAGCTGGCACAGGGTCAGCTGTTGTCCCTGCTTGGTCCGAGCGGCTGCGGCAAAACAACGACACTGCGTCTGATCGCCGGTTTCCTGGATGCCCAGGGCGGTAAATTCATGTTCGACGGACGGGATTATACCCGTCTGCCGGTGAGCAAGCGGAACTTTGGATTTGTATTCCAGAACTATGCGCTGTTCCCGCATTTATCGGTATACGATAATGTCGCTTTTGGTCTGCGTCTGCGCAAGCAGAAGGAAGCAGAGGTCAAACAGAAGGTGCTGCGCATGCTGGAGATCGTCAATCTGAATGGATTTGAGAAACGATTTCCCCAGGAGCTGTCCGGTGGTCAGCGGCAACGGGTCGCGATTGCACGGGCACTGGTGATCGAGCCGGATCTGCTGCTGTTCGATGAGCCGCTCAGCAATCTGGATGCCAATCTGCGGGTCACGATGCGGGTAGAGATTCGCCGCCTGCAGCAGGAACTGGGGATGACAGCCGTCTACGTCTCCCATGATCAGGAGGAATGCTTCTCGATTTCGGACAATGTGGCAATCATGAATGCCGGCCGAATCGAGCAGCTGGGTGCGCCGTCCGATATTTACCAGTATCCCAAAAGTGAATATGTTGCCCGGTTTATCGGATTCAATAACTTTCTGGAATTTAGTGGTGTGCGTCAGGGCCATCAGGGACCTGAATGGACAGCGGGCGAATATGGATTCGCGGTCAATCTACAGCCCGGACAATCTACGTCGGAATCGTACAAAGGAGCGATCCGTCCGGATGATCTCTATCTGAGCAGTGGATCACTCCAATCTGGCATGAATATAAACGGACAGACATCCGATTTATCCACGACAGCTACTGCCCACGCCGAGCTTGCGAGCAACTATGTACCGGGGACGATTCGAGTCAGTACGTATCTGGGACGCAGCTACCAGTATGAAGTAGAGACACCGCTCGGTCACTTCACGGTGAATCAGGAAATGGATCGGCCACTCGCTCCCGGTCAGCAGGTTCAGGTTCATTTTCCGGCAGACAAGATTGTGATGGTGAGCCGATGAATAATCACGCACATAACAACCAGAATATAAATAGTACGCCCCCCGTCAACAGCAATACGGCGGGATCAGCAGTTCATCCGGTAGAGCCACCGATTGCGGTAGAACTGTTGATTACGGATGTGCAGGTATTTAACAGCTATTACAAGGAATTTCGGCATGGTCATGTCGCTGTGAGTGGAGGGCGATTCCTGTATATCGGTACCGGCAGTCTGGATCGCTTCCAGGCAGCCCATACGGTAGATGGACAAGGCCGACCCATGATTCCCGGTCTGATCGATATCCATCTGCATATCGAGAGCTCGATGGTCACCCCGGCAACTTTTTCCCACGGGATTGTGCGCCGGGGAGTGACTACGATTGTACCGGAGCCGCATGAGATGGCCAATGTATTCGGGCTGGAAGGTGTCACAGAAATGATCGCTGCGAGCCGTGAGGTAACCTGTGATATGATCTATGCCATCCCGAGCTCTGTACCCGCTACACCGCTGGAGACCACGGGCGGCTCTATTGAAATTGCGGATATCGACGAGTTGATGACATCACAGCGTATCGCCTGTCTCGGCGAGATTATGAACTATGTCGATGTGATCCGTGATCCGGATTGCAAAACCAACCGCATTTTGCGACATGTACAGCAGCATTATCCGGAGCTTGTTATTGAAGGACATACCCCCAAGCTGCTCGATCTGGATCTGCACCGGATTATGATGGCGGGCGTAGGCTCGGATCATACCCACCAGAGTATCGAAGGCATGACTGAGCGGATCGCTGCCGGTATGTTTATCGAGCTGCAGGAAAAGTCGATGACCCCGGAAGTTATGGATTATGTGATACAGCATGAAGTGTCCGAGCATTTCTGCTTTGTAACCGATGATGTGATGACAGATCAGCTGGCCTGGAATGGTCATCTGGATCATATCGTGCGCAAGGCGATGATGATGGGGATGCGTCCCGAAGCGGCGATCTATGCAGCGACCTTTACTCCGGCACGGCGGATGAAGCTGGATGACCGGGGAGCGATAGCACCTGGCAAAATTGCGGATTTCGTACTGCTGAGTGATCTGGACGACTTTGTGATCGATGAAGTGTACAAGCGCGGACAACGGGTGTTCCAGGCTGGTGAAGCTTATGAGCAGCCTGCCGTAGAGCCGCAGTTCCCAGCGCATTTCTATCAGAGTGTACAGCTGCAGCCGCTAAGCGAAGCAAGCTTCGATGTACCGGTAGAGGCAGCGGATGGTATGCATGCCTGCCGGGTGATGATGGTGAAGGATGGCTCTACCTTTACCAGTGAGAAGATTGCGGATATTCCGGTATCTCAGGGCAGGCTGAACTGGCAGGGCAGCGGTTATGGTCTGATCGCTACCTTTGAACGGTATGGCAAAAATGGTAATCATGCCTACGGCCTTATCGGCGGTGATACGATCCAGCGGGGAGCGATTGCGACGACCTACTCGCATGATAATCATAACCTGCTGGTCGTGGGGCATAATCCCGCAGACATGATGCTGGCTGCCAATGAAGTAATCGCTCATCAGGGAGGATTCTGTGTCGTGCACGATGGACAGATACTGGCTTCCCTGCCGCTGCCGGTCGGTGGAATTCTGACAGAAGCCCCGCTCGACGAAACAGCGGCTGCTGTAGACCGGCTCGTCCAGGCAATGCGGGAACTGGGTTATCGTCACTACAATCCGATTATGTCGATCAGTACGCACTCTCTGCCAGTCAGTCCGGCGCTGAAGATTACGGATTATGGACTAATTGACGTCAATGCAGGCCGTGTTGTTCCGTTGCTTGTGGATCGCTTCACAGATGAACCAATGACGAGTAAGTAGCCTGCAGTGGAACATGGATAAGGACCGAATACCGGTGTATAAAATCAACGAAAAAGCTGTTCCTCACGTATGGATCACGATACGCAGGGAACAGCTTTTTTCGTTCGTGCATTGTGGTCATCCGATCATTGTCTGTGCCTGCTGCTGAATCTGCAGCAGCTGTTCCCGTACGCGCACAACCTCGCCCACGATAATGAGTGCCGGATTGCCCAGCTGTGCGATTTCGGCGATCTGGTAGATATCATCGAGTGTACCGGTCAGCACCCGCTGCACCGAAGTGGTGCCATTCTCGATAACTGCTACCGGTGTAGCAGGAGAACGACCGTAACGAACCAGTTCGCTGCAGATCTGCTGCAGCTGGCTGACACCCATATAGATAGCCAGCGTATCCACACTCTGGGCGAGCAGATCCCAGCGGACCGCATTCCCGATGGGATCTATAGTATCTATGCCGCCTTGCGCACTGCTGCTGTCCGGCTGCGCACGGCTGGCTGTCACACAGGCAAAAGAAGTGGCAATCCCGCGATGGGTCAGCGGTATATCCGCACCGGCTGCAGCGCCGATCGCAGCTGTCACACCGGGGATAAATTCATAATTGATCCCACGCTCCCGGAGAAACAGTGCTTCTTCGCCGCCGCGTCCGAATACGAGCGGATCGCCGCCTTTGAGCCGTACGACATGCAGCCCTGCCGAGGCATATTGCAGCAGTGTGCGATGAATCGCCTGCTGGCTCATATGATGCAGACCGGGAGATTTGCCGCAGTAGATGCGCCGTGCATCCGCACGTGCATACTGGAGCAGTTCCTCGCTGACAAGCCGGTCGTACAGGATCACATCGGCCTGCTCGATCCGCCGCAGCGCTTTGACAGTGATCAGCTCCGGATCTCCCGGTCCTGCGCCCACAATACTTACTTTTCCCAGAGTTCGATTCATCGCCAGGCCTCCTCTTGAATATAGATCTGCATTGCAGTGGATCTAAGCAATCTGACTGCTGTAGTCTAGCGGGCTGCCAGCGTAGGAAGGGTGATATAGATCGAGCCGCTGCTTTCGTCAATCTCGGTGGGGAAGGTATTCACGCAGCCTTCATCCGGCTCCTGTACCCTGCCGCTGCGCAGTTCGATTTTCCAGTCATGTAAAGGGCAGTGAACCGTCGTACCGCAGACCATGCCTTCCGACAGCCTGCCGCCTTTGTGGGGACAGCGATTCTCGACAGCATGAACGCTGCCGTCACTGAGACGAAACAGCGCAACTTCGGTATCTCCCAGCGTGAAGGTACGTGATCCTTTGATATCAATATCCGAAATATGGGCGATTTGCATTTTGTTCATCGCTGATCCCTCCTTGGCATCGTGTCCTGAATGGGTATCCTGAATTAGTGGCCTGCCGGTGACGAACCGCTCAGCGCGGCTGCTCCATTCAGGTCTTCAAAGTTTTTGCGCAGGTTGTCGTTGTCGATAATTTTTTTCCATGGATCGGTTGTATAGCTCAGTGTCTCTTCCAGGCGGCTGACCAGTTCCTGGCGAACCGCTTCATCCGCGAGTTTCTCCTTGATCGGTTCCAGACCGACACGCTCGACCCAGGCTGCCGTACGCTCATTCCAGCGGGCACTTTCGCGATAATACTGGAGAAAGGCAGATGTCCATTCCATCACTTCATCCTCGGTTTTCACCGTACATAGCAGCTCACCGGCACGAATCTTCACGCCGCCATTACCGCCCACATACAGCTCCCATGCGCCATCCAGAGCGACGATACCCACATCCTTGATACCGGATTCGGCACAGTTACGCGGACAGCCGGAGACTGCCAGCTTGACCTTGGCCGGTGCATCCATGCGTTCGAACGCTTTTTCTAGCTTGATCCCCATACCCATCGCATCCTTGGTACCGAACCGGCAAAAGGTATCCCCAACACAGGTTTTGACGGTGCGCAGTGTTTTGCCGTAGGCATGACCGGATGGCATATCCAGCTCTTCCCAGATCTTCGGCAGGTCTTCTTTTTGAATGCCCAGCAGATCGAGACGCTGTCCACCGGTAAATTTGACCAGCGGCACATTGTATTTTTCCGCGACAGCAGCGATTTTCATCAGATCGGCCGGTGAAGTCACGCCGCCATAGATGCGGGGCACGACCGAGTAGGTACCGTCTTTCTGGATATTGGCGTGATAGCGTTCGTTGGTGAAGCGGGATTCCTTTTCATCTTCATATTCACCCGGCCACAGCATGCCCAGGTAGTAGTTGAGTGCGGGACGGCATTTGGAGCATCCTTCGGGTTCGGACCAGTCGAGCACATGCATGACTTCCTTGACCGTTTTGAGTCCCATACGCTGGATCTCGGATACCACTTCATCCCGATCGAGTGAGGTGCAGCCGCAGATGCCCTCTTTGACAGCAGCGCCGGCATTTTCCCCGGCGTACAGCTGCAGCAGTCCTTCCACGAGTGGAGCACAGCCGCCGCAGGAAGCCGAAGCTTTGGTACAGGCTTTGAGCGACTTCATACTGGTGCAGCCTTTGTTCTGTACCGCATCGGCTACTGTAGCTTTGCTGACGCCGTTACAGCCGCAGATGATCTCGTCATCCGGCATTGCTTCCAGGCGCTGGAGCGGAGAAACCGCTGCTGCGCCGGCGGCAGGCTGGCCGGTGAGCAGTTCCTTTTCCCGACCACTGACGGATTCACCGCTTTTGATCAGGGAAAAAAGGGAGGCACCGTCGGAGGTATCTCCGAATAGTACAGCGCCGATCAGTCGGCCGTCTCGCATAACCAGCTTTTTGTAGATGCCGTCGATATCGTCCTGTATCCGCAGGGAACGGGTGTCCGCTGTATCCTGGAACTCGCCGGCAGAGAAGACGTCTACACCGGATACCTTGAGCTTGGTCGATGTGACCGATCCTTCATAAGGAAGTGTCTCTACACCGGCGAGCCGCTTGGCGAGCACGGTTCCCTGCTCATACAGCGGAGCGACCAGACCATAGCCAATACCACGGTGTTCGGCGCATTCGCCGACAGCAGAGATTCCCGGTACGCTGGTACGCATATAATCATCGACGATAATCCCGCGTCCGATCTTTAGTCCAGCGGATTGCGCGAGCTGGATATTAGGGCGAATACCGACAGCCATGACGACCAGATCCGCTTCCAGCGACGATCCATCTGTGAAACGCAGTCCCTGTACCCGGCGTTTGCCGGTGAGTTCGACGGTACGTTTTTGCAGCAGGAACTTCATGCCCTGTGCTTCCAGTTCCTGCTGCAGCATCAGTCCTGCCGGGCGATCGAGCTGCCGATCCATCAGATGTTCATTAATATGAATAACAGTGACATCCATACCGAGATTGAGTAGTCCGCGAGCCGCTTCCAATCCGAGCAGACCGCCGCCGATCACGGCTGCCTTGCGATGCGTACGGGCCGTCTCTATCATCGTTTCGCAGTCGCGGATATCCCGAAAGCCGATAACGCCATCTTTGTCCGAACCGGGCAGTGGGGGGATAAAGGCGCTGGAGCCGGTTGCCAGAATCAGTTCGTCATAATCGGCAATGATTCCTTTGGAAGAGATTACCCGGCGTGCGGCCGAGTCGATCTGTACTACCGGGTCACCGGTATGCAGCGTGATGGCATTGTCGGTGTACCAGTCCAGCTGATTAATAATGATATCGTTCATATCCGCTCCACCTGCAAGTACGGAAGACAGCAGAATACGATTATAGTTAGGATGCGGTTCTGCACCGAAAATGGTAATTTCATAAGTCTGCGGAGCCAGTTTGAGCAGATGTTCCAGCATGCGTACACCAGCCATTCCATTGCCTGTCAGTACCAGTTTTTTGATCGGTTGGTTGGTCTCTCTCATCCGAATCTCTCCCTCCAGGTATTTCATTTATCTATCTTTTTTCTGTGGCTAAGCGACTGCGTGCGGACTGAACGGACGACAGATGAGATGAGCGGATAAAATAAAAAGCCTGTCCGGTTACACGGCAGGCAGGCGCAGATATGGCGCAGCATGCAGTATAACGGAACAGGCTTCATTGCCGTCCTATCAGATACATCATTGTATCCTCTCGTTACTTATGCGCTAACTATAAGACATGTGTAACTACGTGTCAATATAAATAACATAAAAATTTTATTTGAAATTATAAGTTAATTATGTTTACATGAAAAATAGAAAATGATCGATTTCATTTCGTTTCAAACATGTATTCATCCCTATAAAAGCTTATTCTTCAATAACATGTAACCTTTTCTGCTGTATAGATAGACCGGGACAGGAGGGAGTATCTGTATAATGCGTTCCTTACTCGTTATTCGAATGGAAAATATCATAAATGATCCGGATCAGGCGACATCGGGCTTGTTTCCCGAGATAATGCTGGAAGAGAACGGTTATCAGGTACAGATTGCAGATGGAGACAGCTCGGCTCGTGTGCTCCGGCTGCTCGGTGAAGCGGATGCCGCAGTACTGGATCTTCCGATCGAGGAGATTCCCGAATGGGAAAAGCTCCTGTCGCAATCCCGGCCCATACCCGTACTGTGGTGGTGCAGTCCGCAGACAGCCTCTTCCTCGGCAGAAGCCTGCGAGACCGAGATTGCGATCGATGGTATTCTGACTCCCTCCATGCGTGATCGTGAGCTGCACTGGGCACTGCATTTTGCCGCCAAACAGTGCATGGAGCGTCAGCAGTGGGCCAGTGAGCGCAAGCAGCTCCAGTCCCGGCTAGAAGAACGCAAATGGATTGATATGGCCAAAGGTATCCTGGCAGACATGAAAAACATTTCCGAAGCGGAAGCGTATGATCTGCTTCGCAAAAAGGCCATGAATGAACGCAAACGCATGGTCGACGTGGCAACAGCAATCGTCAAAGCCCATCAGCTGCTGCAATCGTAACGCAGAAGGAGGAATCTGACATGAATATGACCGAGATACTCAAGGAAGTCGGGCGCGGCAAACGTGGTTCCCGTGATCTGAATTACGAAGAATCACTGCATGTCGCCAGCATGATAATGAACAGACAGGCCTCCGATGTGCAGATCGGTGCCTTCTTTATGGCAGAACGCATGAAAATGGAGAATGTCGATGAATTGCAGGCTTTTGTAGATGTATGCCGTCAACTCTCCAGGCGTACACCTCTTCGCCGAGGCGGGCTGGATTGTGCCGGTCCATATGATGGACGGCTCAAATCCTTTATTGCCGGGTTCGCCACTTCTTTTGTTCTGGCAGCGGCAGGCGTACCGGTCACCCTGCACGGCAGTGAGCCGCTGCCACCCAAATGGGGCGTAACCCTGCCGGTACTGCTGCGGGAAATGGGTGTGGATACACAGCAGCTGACCCGTGATCAGGCGCTGCATGCAGCAGATGAGACCGGGTTGTTGTTCGTCGCAGCGGAGCAGTGGTGTCCGCCGCTTGGCGATCTGCGAGTGCTGCGTGAAGAAATCGGTGTGCGTACCGTGCTCAACACAGCGGAGAAGCTGATGAATTACAGTCAGGCGCCTTATCTGGTTTATGGCGTTTTTCATAATACCTTTTTTGAGCGGATGTCCAAACTGCTGCTGCGGCTGGATTATGAGCGAGCTTTTATCGTACAGGGTCCGGAAGGATCGGAAGATTTGTTTATCGACCGTCCGACCCGTACCTACCGGGTAGAGAATGGAGAGGCCCAATTGGAGATCATTGATCCCGAAGCCTACTTTCTCGATATGTCCGTACCGGAAATGGACTGGACCGCAGCGGCGCAGATCCGTGTAACCGAGCAGGTGCTGACCGGTACAGCTGATCGGGCCTTTATCCATCAGGTGCTGCTGAATAGCGCTTACCGTCTCTACCTGGCCGGCAGATCCGATTCGATTGAGCAGGGAGTCTACGATGCCAAAGTCCTGCTGGAAAGCGGACAAGCCCGCCAATTGTATCTGCGGTGGAGCAGCTTGATGCGTGGAGAGCAGCCGAATATGCTGCCAACCGGCAGTATTCATTAAAAGATGCCGTCTGCCAGCGAGCGTATCTATGGACCAGGCAAGGCTCTATATATCTATACCTTTCAATATCCCAAATCTGTAGTCTTCCTGACTGCTCCATATCACGCCAAAAGGCGCTTCACCGAAAATCGGGAAGCGCCTTTTTGGATGGTGCGTTGTATTCAATATCATCGGTACCGAAAGGATTCAGATCCTGCAAGCAGTAACCCCGTCGATATGATGACTGTTATTCATTTTCTTCATGGGTCTCTTCTTTGGAAGCGACCGGATTACGGGTGATTTCCAGCTTGCGGTAACGACGTACACCGCGGCGCAGAACGCGAATACTCAGATTCTCGAATTCGTACACGGCACCTGCCGGAAGGTCGGGACGCTGTCCATATAACCAGCCACCGATTGTATCAAGTTCTTCATCGTCCAGTTCAATATTGAGAATATCGTTGACCCGGTTGATAAATACTTTACCGTCCACAATCAGATGGTTCTCGTCAATACGCTGAATCTCATCTTCTTCGTCCGCATCGAACTCGTCGCGGATCTCGCCGACGATCTCTTCCAGAATATCCTCGATCGTAATCATACCGGATGTACCACCGTACTCGTCGACCAGAATCGCAATATGCGTGCCTTCCAGCTGCATCCGTTTCAGCAGGTCTTTGACCGGAATCGTCTCGGATACCGACATGACCGGATGAATCAAGGAAGCCACATGCAGATTCGCCTGCTCTTCGGCAGCGAGGAAGAACTGCTTGGTGTTGATCATACCGACGATATTATCCTTGCTGCCTTCGGCAACCGGGAAACGGGTGTACTGTTCTCTGCGGATAATCTCGCGATTCTCTGCAGGGGATTTATCGGTAAACAGACAGACCATATCGGTACGCGGTACCATCAGTTCCTTGGCGATCATCTCATCAAAAGCAAAGATACGGCTAACATAGCCAAATTCGCTCTGGTTAATCTTGCCGCTCTCGTAGCTCTCGTTCAGAATGATCTGAAGTTCTTCTTCGGAGTGGGCTTCTTCATTCTCGCTGGCAGGCTTCAGACCGATCATGCGACAGAGTGCGTTCGCCGATCCATTGAGCAACCAGATGAACGGGTACATGATGCGGTTGAAAATAATGATCGGGCGTGCTGTATACAGTGTAACCAGCTCGGCTTTGCGCAAAGCGACGGTTTTCGGTGTCAATTCACCAACAACAACGTGGAAATAGGTAACCAGAATAAGAGCAATCGCGTACGACAGAATATGTGATAATGCCGCAGGCACGTTCAGATCGTGGAATACCGGTTCCAGTACCGCTTCAACAGTCGGCTCCCCGAGCATACCAAGACCGAGCGCCGTGATGGTAATCCCCAGCTGACACGTAGACAGGTAAGCATCCAGATTGGATATTACTTCCTTGGCTGAGCGGGCTTTTTTGTTACCCTCGGCAATGAGCTGATCGATCCGGCTCGGACGTACCTTTACAATAGCAAATTCCACTACAACGAAAAACGCCGTGAAAATAATCAAAATAACGAACAAGGTCAGATTAAGACCTATATTTATACCACCGTCTGACAAAAAAATTCTCTCCCTTCGTGCGCTGTGCGCACCGATACAATTTGAGTTAGGATAAGCTGCCGTCATTGGACGGCTTCGTTACGACCATACGTTTCGCTATGAATAACGCACGGGCAAATCATCCATGTAATTGGACCGGTACTTGAGCGCAGCCAGAAGCAGACGCTTAAGCAGAAGGGGTATAGAGGAAAGCAGATGAGTGCGGTCTATCGCTACAATCCGTGTCATGCCCGCAAAAAGGGCAGTCAACGACATGAGCGCCGGCAGATTGGGCAAAGGATTGCCGTCATCTGTATTGCAGGCGTAACGTGCCGTTCCGAATGACATATTGCACGGATTGATACCGTTGGTTACGGCAAAATCATAATCTGTCTCGTCTGTCGATTGAAACGGCAGACAAAACAGCAGCATGATCAGGCTAAAGAGCAGTGCACTCATCTGCCGCCTTCGTGAAGGTAAATTATCCAAGTAGCATCTCCCATTTGTCGGGACGGTTAGACCGTCCGTTATCGTAATTCAAGTGCCGCTCAGGCACAAAAATGACATTAATTAAAGTTATACGTATTCTACAGGATATCGTTTCAAAAACCAATGTTCTTTTTGTTTCGTTTTTCGGCAGACAGGCAATTTACATCCCCTAAAGGTAAAAAAAAATACAGCACACCGGCCATTGACATGACCAGCGTGCTGCATTTTACATTGCCAGCAGGATAAAGAATACAATCGCCAGTACAAAACGGTAGATGGCGAATACAGTCAGGGACAGACGCTTGAGCAGATTCAGGAATGTCTTGATCGCGATCATCGCCACGATAAAGGACGTGATAAATCCGGCAGCAAAGAATCCAAAGTCATCCATGCTCAGGAACTCGGCACTCTTGTACAGATCATAGCCGGTAGCACCGAACATAACCGGTACAGAGACCAGGAAGGTAAATTCAGCTGCAGCGACGTGAGATACGCCGAGCAGGATACCACCCGAAATCGTCGATCCCGAACGGGAGAAGCCCGGCCACAGCGCCAGACACTGGAACAGACCGATACCAAAAGCCTGCTTGTACGTAATATCATCGACGGTCATATTGCCGGCACTGCGGCCTTTGCGCCACTCGGCATAGATCATCAGCAGACCACCGACCACGAGGCTGTAGACAACCGTCTGAGGGCCGAACAGATACTTTTTGATTACATCATGCAGCAGCAGTCCCACTACAACAGCCGGCAGCATGGCCAGTGCGATATGTAAGATGTTAAGACGATGAGGAGCACCCGGACGATTGTCCTGCTTGAGACGTCCACGGAACAGATCGGGAATGGTCATCAAGATGTCGATAAATTTACGCCAGTACAGCACTACAACGGCGAGTACGGCACCGAGCTGTACAACGATTTCAAATGATTTGACCTGCTCGGAATTCTCGTCCAGTCCCAGCAAAAAAGCGGTCAGGATCATATGACCTGTACTGGACACGGGAAGGAACTCGGTGAGCCCTTCGATAATACCCATAATAATGGCTGAAATAATATCCACGAATGGACCTCCTTTAAATGTGTATTTGCACAGAAGGCAAATACCTGGCTTGGTTTGCAACAGCTTCAATTCCATGGCCAACATGATGTTTGGTTTGCACAAAGCAAACTACGCTTCTACCATAGTATGAGAAAAAGTAGGCGGCAGTCAATTTGCCATCTGTCGGTTGACAGACAGGGCTTTTGGTCTGCTGGACCAGGGGGTGAACTGAAAGCACTAGGACAGATTAGTTATTCAGCAAAAGGAATCGCTTACATTTGAATTGAAGGTTACTTTTCAATAGGAATACAGTCGAAAGCTGTCGATTCATTCATTTGTGACAAAAAGAAAGAAATTTTAAAATCCGCAACATTACTTCTGAATATACTTCCGGTAATATAGAAATAAGTTCTCTGAATACTTCGCTATTGTCTCTTCAGCCCGATACAATGTCTGTATATCCCATTATCCCGAAGGAGTGATTTAACATGACGTTTGTTATTAATAATCTGCTGGATAACAGCAATACGGTGATCAAGGAAAAACTGGGCAGCTTCACAGTACTGGAATACATAAAGGATCTGAGTACCACCTCGGTAACGGACGCTACGGCGCAGTATTATATGTCCCACAGCAATATGCATCGCAAGCAGCTTATGATCGAACTGAACAACAGCGAGATTATGATGAAAGCAGGCGCTATGCAGTATACGGTCGGCCGCATGGAGATGACGACAGGGATCAAGGACGCTGGTGGAGCTGTACGCAGCTTTTTTGGCGGAGCGGCAAGTGGCACGGGAGCGATTAAGCCTCTTTATAAAGGAACAGGTACGATTCTGCTAGAGCCTACGTACAAGTATATTTGGCTGATTGATGTGGATAATGATGAGGTCGTGATCGAAGACGGACTGTTCCTGGCCTGCGAGACATCACTGCGGATCGGCGTGACAGCGCGCAGCAATCTGTCCTCGGCTGTACTTGGCGGAGAAGGATTGTTCAATATGAGCGCCAGCGGCAAAGGGGTGATCGCTCTGGAAGCGCCGATTCCATCCGAAGAGGCTGTTGTTGTCGAGCTGCAAAATGATGAACTCAAAGTAGACGGCAACTTTGCGATGATGTGGTCGAATTCGCTGAACTTTACGGTAGAGCGCTCCGGTAAAACGCGTCTGGGATCGGCAGCTTCCGGTGAAGGACTGGTCAACGTATACCGTGGTACCGGTATGGTGTGGCTCGCACCGCTGGCTGCCTACAGCTGATTTGGAGGCGGCCAGACAACCTTTTCAGAAACTGCTATGAAAATATAAAAAAGCACTAGCCAAATATCAAATGATCTGTTATGATTATATCAGGAATTAGAATAAGTCTAAATTTAAAATAAAGAAAAGAGGAATTAACCATGACAACTGTAAATAACCAAACCCATACATCCGAGACAACACAGATCGATTCCCTCTATAATGCACTGAATATCCAAATCGCCAACTGGTCTGTGTTGTACACCAAGCTGCATAACTTCCACTGGTATGTAAAAGGCGAGAATTTCTACACCCTGCATGCCAAATTCGAAGAACTGTACACTCAGGTAACTGTGTATATGGATGATGTGGCAGAGCGCCTGCTGGCTATCGGTGGCCGTCCGGTCGCTACAATCAAAGAACAGCTGGAGCTGTCCACACTGTTGGAAGCAACAGGCAGCGAATCTGCTAACCAGATGGTAACTTCGGTCGTAGAAGACTTTGCTACACTGGCTGGCGAGATGAGCGAAGCGATCACACTGGCTGAAGAGCTTGCTGATCAACCTACAGCTGACCTGTTGACCGGTATCCGTGGTGAAGTGGAAAAAGCTGCATGGATGCTGAACGCTTACCTGGGCCGTTAATCCCGTAGTGTCCACTGTCTGTACCAAGCCCCCTTGTTATACAGCAAATAACTAAAGCAGCCCGGTTCATACCCCATGATGATCAATGCTGCGCATATAGATTACCCCATACCAGCCTGCCGTGTAGATTGATGCTACATGGCAGGCTTTTTGCTATTGTTTTATGTGCTGATTTTGTGACAGTTTGCGCTGGTTACTGCCAGATCACCTTGCGTTCACGTATAATGGATAGACACTTATATTAAGTAAGTTCGTTTGATCCCCAAATATAGAATAACAGCGGCTTTCATCCAGAAGAGCCGTTCATCCGTATGTAAAAAGTATAAACAGGGCGAAGCTGCCCGATAAGCGAAATTCATCAAATAATGAGGTGGACACTATGGCGGTAACTTATCCGCTTGTTCAGGAAGCAGAATCCTTTATCCGTGTATGTTATCAGGAGCTGGGTCACAGTGAAGAACAGACAGCCGCACGGCTGGAGGAAATATATGAAGAAATTGAGCGTAGCGGCATCTATACCCATACGCTGGAAGAACTCAGTCATGGTGCCAAAATGGCATGGCGCAACAGTAATCGCTGTATTGGCAGGCTGTTCTGGGATCATCTGGATGTGCGCGATGCCCGGCAAGCGGAAGGTACCGACCAGATTGCTGCCGAGCTGCTGGAGCATATCCGGTATGCGACCAATGGTGGCAAAATCCGTCCGACGATCACCATTTTCCGTCCGCGTGATGTGGATGGACGGGAGACACGTATCTGGAATCATCAGCTGATCCGGTATGCCGGTTACGAGACCGATCAGGGGATTCGCGGAGATTCATCGTCCCTGTCGTTCACCCGGTTCTGTCAGCATCTGGGCTGGCAGGGGGCAGGGACTGATTTTGATGTGCTGCCGCTGGTTATAAGTGAGAATAACGGTGCGCCCCGGTGGTACGAGATTCCGCCGCAGGATGTACTGGAAGTGCCGATGATTCATCCGGATTATCCGGAATTTACAGAGCTTGGGCTGAAATGGTATGCTGTTCCCATTGTGTCCGAGATGCGGCTGAATATTGGCGGGATTCAATATACGGCTGCTCCGTTTAACGGATGGTATATGGGTACGGAAATTGGTGCCCGTAACTTTGCCGATGAGCACCGGTATAATCTGCTGCCGGTGATGGCCCGGATCATGGGGCTGAGCACGGTCAGCAAGTCGACGCTGTGGCAGGATCGTGCACTTGTGGAATTGAATGCGGCTGTTCTGCATTCCTACAAGCAGACAGGCGTGAGTATCGTCGATCATCACACGGCAGCTTCCCAATTTCAGAAATTCGAAGAACGCGAAGCGGCAGCCGGACGTGAAGTGACCGGGAACTGGGTATGGCTGATTCCGCCCATGTCTCCGGCGACTACGCATATTTTCCATCGTCCGTATCCCAATCGGACAGTGACGCCGAACTTCTTTTATCAGGATAAAAAATATGAGCGGAGCGAGACCGGATCGCAGGATGGAGGCGGCTGCCCGTTTCATTGAGAGGATGAATAACTAGAACATGCTAGGATTCGGAAGGAACAAGGGCCCTTATCGGATGAACCAGCAGATGCACAGCTTTGTTAATCCGGCACGGCTGATTCCACTGGGCTTTGCAGTGCTGATCCTGATCGGGACGCTGCTGCTTCGTCTGCCGGTATCGGGTGCACACGGACATTCCGTAGGCTGGTTGAATGCCCTTTTTACCGCCACTTCGGCAGTCTGTGTGACCGGGCTTGCGGTGCTTGATACGGGTACCGCCTTTTCCTTATTTGGACAGGTCGTGATCATGGTGCTGATCCAGATAGGTGGATTGGGCTTTATGACATTCGGGGTGCTGTTTGCTGTTCTACTGGGCAAGCAGATCGGGCTCAAGCAGCGGCTGATGATTCAGCAGGCGACCAATGCCTTTTCTACACAGGGACTGGTCAAGCTGTCGCTGAACATTTTCCTGATTGCGTTTGTATTGGAATCGGTGGCGATGATTACGCTGGCGCTGCACTGGACGCCGGAGCTGGGATGGAAGCGCGCCTGGTATTATGGCGCTTTTTATGCGATTTCTTCATTTAACAATGCAGGCTTCGCGCTGCGTCCGGATAGTCTGTCTGCCCATGTGGGGGATCCGGTGGTGAATACGGTTGTCATTACGCTATTTGTGATAGGTGGACTGGGCTTTATCGTTTTGACCGATATTATCCAGAAGCGCCGCTGGCGCCGATTCTCGCTCAATACCAAGCTGGTGCTGACCGCTTCGTTGATTGCTACCGTATTCGGTGTAGTATTCGTACTGGTGGCAGAGTGGAGTAACCCGGCTACCCTCGGACCGCTCAGTCTGGGAGACAAGATCTGGGCAGCTTTGTTCCAGGGCGTTATGCCAAGGTCCTCGGGCTATAATACGGTCAATATCGCCGGACTGATGGCAGCGACCCAGTTTGTATTTATTATCCTGATGTTTATCGGGGCAGCGAGTGGATCGACAGGTGGCGGGATCAAGATCAATACATTTGCGATCCTGATTCTGTGTCTGTACAGTGTAGTACGCGGACGGACAGAGATTCATGCGTTTCAGCGGAAGATTAGCTTTGAAATGGCTTTTCGGGCGCTGGCGGTGATCATGATCTCGTTTGGTATTGTTTGCATGCTGACGATCCTGCTGACGATTACCGAGCATGGTTCCAGTGCTACTTTTCTGGCGATTTTTTATGAATCGGTATCTGCATTCGGTACGGTAGGTTCTTCGATGGGACTCACGCCGAATCTGTCTCCTGCGGGTAAACTGATCATCATCATCACGATGTTTATCGGACGTCTCGGTCCGCTGGCACTGGCATTTGCACTGGCACAGACGAGACGACCGCCGAAATACAGCTACCCGGAGGAAAAAGTACTGATCGGTTAGCCTGCGCAGTGAGAGCGCATCACATAAAAAAGCCTGTTTTCCTGCTTGAGGGCTGCGACCCTGGCAGGAAAACAGGCTTTTTTGCTACGAAATAAGGTATAGAGCTGGTGAATAAATGTGCGGGCAGAAGAATGATAAATCCACTTGTTCATCTGCAGCATGGTATGGTTTACGAACTGCGTAACCGGTGATAAATTGCCGATTGCGTAGAGGTAATACTTTATAGAAGGATAATCTGCTCTGCTAGATCATAAGTGCCTAGGCAGCATACTCTATCGTCTACACGAGCTAAAGTGAGCTGGCTTCAGTTCATCCGTCGTTCCCACCAGTTCAGCAGCTTGCTCAGGGAATAGGTGAGGATCAGGTAAATAATCGCTGCGGTCAGATACGGTTCCCAGATGCGCATATACTGTCCGCGCATCACATTGGCGTAGTACATCAGTTCCTTGGCTGCGATCACGGTGAGCAGGGACGAATCCTTGATCAACACAATAAATTCATTACCAAAAGCCGGCACCATTCGCTTGATCGCCTGGGGTAGGATAATATATCTCATCGTCTGACGGTGCGTCATGCCCAGCGACAGCGAAGCCTCGGTCTGGCCTTTCTCGACGGACTGGATACCGGCCCGGAAAATCTCCGCCGTATACGCAGCGGAATTGAGCGTCATCGACAACACAGCGGCAATCATCACATCGGTATGACCGACCAGCGCGGGCACCACGCCAAAATGCACAATCAGAATCTGCACCAGCAGCGGTGTCCCACGGAAAAAGTTGATGTAACAGGCTGCCGGCAGACGGAAATAGGCATGAGCGGACATCCGGCCAAAGCCAACAATCAATCCCAGAACAGAGCCCAGTATAATAGAAAGAATGGAGATTCCGATCGTCAGTAGGGTTCCCTGCAGCAGCATGGGCAGATAATACAGAATGATATCAAAGCGGAATTCCTGCATAGCTTAACCTTTGGCCATGGCTGCTTTGAGATGGGTAAGATCCGGCTCTTCACCAAACCATGTTTTGTAGATTTTTGCGTAAGTTCCGTTGTCGATGATTTTCTGTATCGCAGGGTCCAGCTTGGCTTTTAGTTCGCTACCTTTGGGATAAATAATACCGTAATACTCGGAATCGAAATTCTGGGAGTCTGCGATACTCACCAGGTTTTTGTCCGGGTTATTTTTGATATATTCACGGACAACAGCGATATCCGCGACAACCGCATCCGCACCGCCGCTGTCCAGTTCCATCAGTGCCAGTGCATTGCTCTCGAATTTGCTGAGCCCCGGATTGTTCGCGCCCATAATGCCGGACATCAGGATATCGGCGGTGGTACCATTCTGGACAGCGACTTTTTTATCTTTGAGATCCAGTGCCGATTTTACCGGACTACCCTGTTTGACCATAATAATATTGGTCGATTCAAAATAAGGCAGGGAAAAGTCATAACTGTCCTTGCGCTCGTCGGTAATAGACACCGATGAGATGCCCGCCTGATATTCTGTTCCCTGACGCACACTCTCCAGCATGGTATCCCAGCCTACATTGGTTATTTCATGTTCAAGCCCGGCTTCCTTGGCGACGGCTGCAATAAAGTCGATATCAAAACCTTTGACCTGATCCAGATCCATAAATTCCATCGGTGCATAGGAAGCATCGGTAGCAAATCTGACAGGTCCACTGGCTGCTGCAGGCGTACTGGACTCGCTGCTGGCAGAGGAGCAGGGTCCTGAGCAGGTGGCTGCCCACATGCAGTTAATACACCAATAAGTAATGTAAATAAAGCTAACAGATACCCCTTGTTCATTATGTAACCCCCTAATATTTTGGATGTATAGGAGAGATTCTAACAAGAAATAGTAGGGATAACAATATAATTATAAGATAAATGTTAGTTTATTTTACATATATTTAATTTTAAGAACGTGTTATGCAGATGGAAAGGCAGTATCTATAGATTGCAGGTTAGCAAATCTGCCATTCCATATATGTTCATGATGCTGAATAATCTGTTGGGCAGTCAATTCATTGCTATCCAGTGTACTATGGCTGTCGGCAGCGACAATATTAGCCTGATAGCCGAGACTGTATGCCGCGCGAATCGTGGTATCCATGCAAAATTCCGTTTGCGCACCAGCGAAAATGAGCTGCTCGATCCTATGCTGATCCAGCCATTCCAGCAATTCGGTATTATAAAAGGCATCCCAACGGGTTTTGCGGATTACTGTATCGTCTGCTGTACGGGACAGGCGACTGCAAATCTGCCATTCCGGTGTATCTACGTAGAGCTCTTCTCCCGCGGTATAGCTGGTATGCTGAATAAATACAATTGGAACCTGTTTTTGACGCGCTTTTTCAATCCACTGCTCGACATGGGTAATGAGCGCATCGCGGCGGTATAATGCATTTTCTTCCCCCATGAAAAAAATCTCCTGCATATCGATGATGATCAGTGCCTGCTTCATTCCCATCCATCCTTCCTTTAGTACGATAAAGTATGTAATAAGCATTTATTATACCTGAAAATAGACAGCTGTCACTGCCGATCATTTCTGCGCAGCGTTATGGCTGATCCATATCACCGCCTGTCTGCCGAATGATTAGCGTTTTGGGCGTAGTTATGGAACAATATAGGTAGAACCTGCCTGCAAGAGCAGAGAACAAGAACGTAAAGGATGGAGACCAATGAACGAACAACGAATAGAAATTAGCAAAAATGTACTGATCGACTGCCTGGGTCTTCAGCCCGGCGAAACGCTGGTCGTCGTAACCGATGACAGCCGCAAGGAACTGGCGGAATCCCTCTATGAAGCGGGCAAGCGTCTTGGTGCCGAATCGATGCTGATGGTGATGCAGGAGCGCAGCAAGTCGGGCGAGGAACCACCGGCTTCTATCGCGATGGCAATGATGAATGCTTCGGTAGCTGTCTGTGTGACACGCTACTCCCTGACCCATACATCAGCGCGCAAGCAGGCCGCAGCTGCCGGTGCGCGCGTAGCGACAATGCCGGGCATTACCGAGGATATGTTCACTCATGGAGCGATCACCGCCGAATATTCCAAGGTCAAGGAATTGACGGAAAAAGTAACACAGCTGCTGACTCGCGCTTCCAGCGTACGCATCGAAAAGGACGGCTACAGCCTGAACTTCTCTATCGACAGCAGAGAGGGAGTACCGAGCACCGGCCTGTACCTGAACCCCGGTGAATCCGGTAATCTGCCCTCGGGTGAAGCCTATATTGCACCGCTGGAAGGAACAGCCGAAGGGAAAATTCTGGCAGATGGCTCGGTAGCCGGTCTGGGTGCACTGGACAGTCCGCTGCTGTTGACCGTAGCGGATGGAAGACTGATCGCTGCCGAAGGAGACAAAGGCGACGAACTGCTGCGTATGCTTGGCGATGATCAGGGGCGGATGCTGGGAGAATTCGGTATTGGTACCAATGACAAAGCCCGTATCACCGGCATCGTACTGGAAGATGAGAAAGTATACGGAACGATTCATGTTGCTTTTGGCAGCAACAATACGTTTGGCGGTACTGTCGCGGCTGGCGTACATATCGATATCGTGGTGAAACAGCCTGATGTGTATCTGGATGACCAGCTGATTATGCGTGCCGGCGAGCTGCTGGGTTAAACAGCAGCTGCAAGGTATTAATTTGCGATAACGGCGGTGAAAGAAAATGAAGACAACAGGAATTATGCTGCGCGAGCTGCTGCAGATTCCGCTGCTGCAAAGCGCCCGTGTTATTAGTGGAGAGCGTGGACTGGAGCGAGCGGTGCAATGTATTGATATTATGGAGACGCCTGATCTGGAAGGCGGGATACGGGAAGGTGTGCTGCTGATGACAACAGCCTATCCGATCCGCCATGAGCCGGAACGACTGGTGGATATGATTATAGCTCTGTCAAAAGGCAAGGCAGCAGCGCTTGCGATCAAGCCTGCGCACTTTCTCCAGGGAATACCGGAGGCAGCGATCCAGGTAAGCGAACAATACGGCCTGCCGCTTATTGAGCTGCCACCGGATATCCCGTATACCGAGATTACACAGGCCGTCATGGAGCAGGTATTGGACCGTCAGGCCTCTATCCTGCGGCGTTCGGACGAGGTGTACCGCAAGCTGACGATGATGGTGCTGGAGAATATCGGTATTCAGGCAGTCAATGATCATGTATCCGAGCTGCTCAAGGCACCGGTCGCAGTCATTGACAATACCGGGGTAACTATTGTCTCCTCTCCGGCAGGCTGGGATTATAGACAGGCATCCGATCCACTTAGCTGGAATATCAATGTGGATCGGCGCAGTGTCGCCCGTCTGATCGTAGATAAAGAAAAGCTGGACACGATGGAAGAGGTTGGTGTCGAGCAGGCACGGCTTGTGCTGGCACTGGAGCTGATGCGCAACCGGATTATCGAGGATACCGAGAGTCGTTTGCGCGGCAACTTTATCGATGAACTGATGACGCCGCCTGTTCCACCGCGGTCAGAAGTAGAGCAGCGCGGCCGTCAGCTAGGTATGAATCCGGCGCAGCAGTGGGAGATTGTCGTGATCGAGGGCCAGACTGCTCCCGAAGAAGAATGGATGAACCATCTGCTGGCGATCGAGGCGGAGAAATACGGAGTTCGTCCTCATATCGAATTCCGCAGCAACCGTGCGATTTTGTTCCTGCCTACCCCGCCTGCCGAGCAGGAACAGGCTAACGTTGACGGGGAGCAGGAGATTCCTTGGGATACGATTGTCGCGGGCTGGCTGAATGATCGTGAAGGACGTCTGCATGGCTATCGGGCTGGTATCGGGCGGCCGAAATGGCTGTGGGATATTCATCATGGATACAGTGAGGCGCGCAGTGCGCTTACGATCTCGCGCCGTCTGAGCGGCGGTGGTTCGCTCACGGCCTATCAGGATGTGGAGATTTATCATCTGCTGCGCGGTTCGGTCGATGAACGTGGATTTGGTGAACTGTTCGATCGCAAGCTGGGGCGGCTCAAGCAGTACGATGAAGAGCATCATAGTGAGTTGCTGCGCACGCTGTTCTTTTATCTGGACAGTCGCGGCAGCTTGATGGATACAGCAAGCCAGCTGTTTATTCACCGTAACTCGGTCAAATACCGGCTGGATCGGATACGCGAAATGACCGGTATAGACCTGAATGATCCACACGAGCAGTTCATTATGCATATGTGCCTGATTTATTATTATCTGATGGAGCATCCTGAAGATGAATAGACCCAAGGAGGCTTTCTTATGTTGGACAGCTTGTTCAATCGCTTGGCAGCTCCCTATACTCATATACAGCGTACAGGATATAGATGTATCGGCAGTGCGAACGACTGCCATATGTTTGTCCAGGATGGTGCGGCAGGAGCCCGGTGGACACAGGATTTGTCCATCGATCCCCAGACCATTGCTCTTCGGTTGATGCCGACATACAGGCAAATGCAGAAAGCGAAATTTCGCCTGCCTGTATCACTCGCAGCATGCAGCGATCTTGATTTCCTGCAGCTGCCGCTGGCCATGCTGACCCATTTTCAACCCGGCGAGCTGCCGCAGAGCCTGCGCAAGCTGCAGATTATTAACACCGAAGATCCACTGCCGGATGGGAAAGTGAATTGGGAGGTGCTTGGCGAGACGTCGATCGATAGCCTGACCATCCTGAATGATGGAGGCTCAGCAGACTGCTCCCATGTGCTGCAGGGCATCGAAGATCTGCTGCCGCGTCTTCGCTATCTTAGCTATGATCGACGCCAAAATGGTAATTTGGTATTCGGCGCTTTGAATCTGGAAGTACTGGTCGTGTCCAGTGCCGGTAATGGCGATTGGCTGCCGGATATTCCTGCCGGGCTCAAAGCTCTGGGATTGATCGGAGCAGACCGCGGTTGTAATCTTGGGCGTTTGTCTCATCTTCATGCACTGGAGACGCTGCTGCTAAACAGTATAAAAAGCCTGGACGTCGCCGCACTCGCCGATCTAACCTCGCTTCGCGAGCTGGAAATCCTAAATTCAAGATCCTGGACCCATACAGAGCGGCTGGCCGAGCTGTCTTTGAGCAGACTGACCATTATAGACTGCGGCAAGCCGCTAAAAGGCATACAGCATCTGTTTGACGCTGCTCGTTATGAGACGCTTGATATCCAGTTTTCTTGATCGAAGCTTCTCATCTCGCGCTGTCCTTTCCTAAATAGCTATACCAAAAAGCAATGCCGCAGCTCTCAAGCCGCGGCATTGCTTTTTGGCATGACATGGTACACAAGAGAGTATAAATCGTTCAACAAACAAAAGATATTGCACTCCAAACCACATATAACTTCCGTTGCGATCAAGTACAACTACTGCTGTAAGTATGCTGAAAACTGCTGAAATGCTTGCTGAATTTCAAATTTTAAGCAAAAAGACATTAACTAATTTACCTTTCTCTCCGATAAGTTAGGGGTAAGCTGGTTATTTACCAGTAACTTCAAGGCTTATTCATTCACTCATCTTCTAGCAGCAGGAACATTCTTAATTTATGAAAAGCCAGCAATCGTTTTGATAAAAGGACAGGGTCATGTCCAAGGGGGAAAAAGAGATTTATGAAAAGATTGGGATTCAGGGAGAAAATGGTGATCTTTATCAGTCTGGTCATTATTATCGGCAGCGGATTGCTCGGCTATTATGCCGTCAAAAAAGCAGATAGTCAGATCGTGGGGGCTGCGCAGAAAAAACTACTCAGTGATCTGGATACCGGAATGCTGTTGATTGATGCCATGTATCCGGGCGAGTGGTCCGAACGTGATGGCAAGCTGTACAAAGGCACAACGGTAATGAACGATAATTTTGATTGGCTGGATAACTTCGGCAAGAAAACCGGTGATACGGCGACCCTGTTTTTGCAGGATACGCGTGTAGCGACCAACGTGATCAAGCCGGATGGCAGCCGGGCAGTCGGTACGAAGATTTCCGACAAGGTAGGCAATATTGTACTCAAGCAGGGACAGTCCTATACCGGTGAAGCCGAGGTTGTCGGTCAGGTCAATCAGGCTGCCTATATACCGCTGCATAATGCAGTCGGTGATATTATCGGCATCTGGTATGTAGGTGTACCGAACGCTCCGTATGAGCAGGCGAGTAATGAATTTGAGCGGGGAATCATCCTGTTTATCGTCTTTGAAGTGATTGCTGCCATTATTATGATCTGGTTGCTGACCAAGCGGCTGCTGCGTCCGCTCGTTATGATTACACGCGCAGCCGAGCAGGTTGCCGGTGGCAGTCTGCAGGTGAAGCTGCCGGATGTACACAGCAGAGACGAGATCGGCAGACTATCGGTCTCTATTCGCACAATGATGGATAATCTGTCCCATCTGATGCAGGATATCCGTCAGAATATGTATTCGTCCGCCAGTCAGATCAGCTCTTCGTCCGAGCAATTTTCCCGTTCGCTGGAGGAGATGAGCAGTTCCTACAGCCAGGTTGTAGCCAGCAACAAAGAGATGAACACAAATGCCGAAGCCGGCAACCGTATGCTGCATGATTCGATGGAAACGATGAATACACTGACCCAGCTGATCGATCGGGCGGCTGTACGTGTAGATGGTGCAGTACAGGATTCACAGTACACCCGTGAAACTGCGCAGCTGGGCAAGGAGACGATGGCGCAGACGATTCGTGCACTGGACAGCTTTGCTGAATCTTCTTTGGAAAATGCCCGTATCGTTGGTCAACTGGAAAAGTACTCCAAAGAAATCAAGTCGATTGCCCATACCATTTCCGGTATCGCCGGTTCTACCAATCTGCTGGCACTGAACGCCTCAATAGAAGCGGCACGTGCGGGAGAAGCAGGTCGCGGATTTGCAGTGGTCGCTTCTGAAGTACGCAAGCTGGCTGAACAAGCCAGCGAAGGAGCTAGCTCGGTAGAAGAATTTACCGCCAAAATGGGTGAATCGCTGCAACAGGCGGTCGATATGCTTCAGCAGGGCAAAACGCATCTGGATACCGGGCGCGAAGCAGCCCATTCTTCTGAAGAGGCTCTGGAAGCGATCTGGCAGGCTGTCGGTACAACAGCTGCCAGTATACAGGAAGTATCTGTTATTGCCCGTCAGAAAGTCGAATATGCCCAGCAGGTAAGTGGTATGATGAGTAAGCTGGAAAATACAGTGGAACATACACTGTCTGCTTCCAGCCAGGTACTGACTATTTCCGAGACGGTAGCCCATGAACTGGAGACACTGGCAGCCGGCTCGGAGGAGCTGGATGCCATGTCTACCCAGCTGCAGTCTGCCGTATCCAAAGTATTATCCTGAGCATGACATGACAATGCCCGCTGAACCGGTGATCTTCTCACCGTGTCAGCGGGCATTTTGGTACGAACTATGAGTATGAATTATGATACGAACCGGGCTGCTGTATCGATACAGGTATCGACGCATCCAACACTCATTTTGGATGGTGCGTAAAGGGAAGGTGAGAAGTACGGATTGTTGCCATAGCCGCTATTTCTAAGCCGGTATTCCGGACATTCCGGAGATCTGCGATCTACTGAACAGCCGTCCAGAGATGATCTTCACTGACAGCCGGTCGGATTCCAGCGCACGTCCGAAGTAAGTGGAAGTTCATGGCTAACCGCCTGAATAATCTCTTCGGGATCAGCCGAGACGAACAATCGGCTCAGGCAGGATTCTCCGGTAAAGCCTTCGTTCATACTGTGCCGGATCATGCCCAGCAGCGGATCATAATAGCCGCGAATATTGTACAGACCCAGCGGTTTATTGTGAATGCCGATCTGCGACCAGCATAATACTTCGAATAATTCTTCGAGTGTACCCAGTCCGCCGGGCAGTGCGATAAAAGCATCGGCCTGCTCCTGCATCATGGCTTTGCGTTCATGCATGCTGCCTACCTGTATCATTTCTGTTAATCCCTGATGTACCCGTTCACCGTGGAGCAGTCCGCCCGGCATAATACCGGTTACTTCTCCGCCGGAAGCCAGCGCTGCGTCGGCAACTGCCCCCATTAATCCCAGACGCGAACCGCCATAGATCAGACGGTATCCGAGTCCGGCTATATGGGTGCCCAGCTGTGTAGCAGACTGAAGATACTCGGGATGATGTCCTGTTGCTGATCCTGCAAATACACAGATCGACTTCATGCTGTTCACTCCTCACAAGGGAATAATTTACAGTATACCATAGTATATATAACCTTTATTTACGCTATTCATAAGGAAATACAGCTTTGTGCAAAAAATAATAACGGTTATCTGCGTATATATCGGATAGATACGCCTGCTGTGAAAAGGAAGACGACAATCGCAAAAATCCCCTGCCAGCATTAGCGCCGGGCAGGGGATAGCCTGTTTCCTGTATTTGCAAAGTCATCTGTACCCCTAAACCAGGGTACAAATATATTCTTCTGCAAAGCAGACAGCAGGGAATGATGTTATTGAGGATTGTTCGTCCAGATACCGGCTGTTTTCAGTACCACACGGGATGGCAACTTGAGACCGGCCAGTACCAGCTCGGCTACATCTTCCGGCTGCAGCATGCGGTCTTCATCGCCGATCGGCAGACCGGCATTTACAGCCAGCGGTGTATTGACCGTACTCGGATTCAGGGCAGTTACGCGGATATTGGACTTGCGTACTTCCTGCATCAGCGCTTCGGTCATGCCCAGCAGAGCGAACTTGGAAGCGCAGTACGCCGAACCTGTCGCAAAGCCGCGTTCACCGGCTGTCGAAGCAATATTGATAATGTCTCCGCTTCCCTGCTCAATCATGGCAGGCAGCAGTTCATGAGTCACATAATAAGCGCCCATCAGGTTGACACGGATAATCTGTTCCCACTGTTCCGGGTCCATTTCTGCCAGTTTGCCAAAGGAAGCTGTCCCTGCATTGTTGATCAGAATATCCACATGACCGAGTGAAGCTGCCAGCTCGGATACGGCTGCGCGGGCTTCCTGGGAGTTCGATACGTCAGCGGCAGCAGTAAATACCTGCACACCGTGCTGCTCGGACAAAGTGTTTTTCAGTTCGTCCAGATCGGCAGCCGTACGCGCCAGGAGACCCAGATTCACACCTTCGCGTGCCAGGGATTCGGCGATGGCTTTGCCGATACCTTTACCGGCACCAGTAATAATGGCTGTTTTGTTACGTAATTCCATGATGATTCAACCTCCATTTTCACGTTAATATCCTACTGGAATAGTATACTACTAATATTCCCGCGAAAAAAATGTTTCGTTATATTTACAAAAGGGTAATCAAATTGGTTACATATTCCGACATATTCTTGTATAATAGTTCAATAATTTCATCGTTTGAAATAGGAGCTAAATTTCAGGAAAGTGTAGGGATGCCTGTGGACCAGCGTTACATCAAAACAACCATTCAGACTCTTCTTCATCGCGCTAACAGTGATGTACGGGTTCGCACCAGAAAAAAATTTCCGGGTCCCCGTTCCGTTGGTGGCAAGTTCGGAATGAACAGCCGCATGATCACATTGTATATCCATGAGATTGAGGAGCAGTGCTTTAATATGTTCGGTTCCCTCAGTCATGTAAATGATTATTTTACGATTATTATGGCTCATGAACTCGGCCATGCCCATGATCCGATGCTGGAACAGCTGGCAGACGATCTCGACGAGTGTAACGACTCGCTGCTGCGTGCACGGATCGCGCTGCGGATCGAGGAAAACGCATGGGAATTCGCCCGTGAGCTTGTTCCGGAAGTGAGCAGCTATGTATTCGAACAGATTGTAGAACGTTCGCTGGAAGGCTATCATGCAGCGATTCGGCGTGCTACCGCTCAGAGTACGGGGCTTGAAGTGATTGCCTGATGACTGGATTAGTATATTGCTTTGCAAAAGCGGATAGGACGACCAAGCCCTATATGGAGCATATCATCATGAAGATGATCCATTAGAAAACAGATTGCCTCGGAGACGATAAGGCGGTCTGTTTTTTTGTTTTGTTCGGGTGAAAAGGGACGCTAGCCTATTCGGACTTGGTGAACCGTCAGGAATAAGGTATGGTAAAGGTAAAGATGATTATGTAAAAATTATACAGATAGCTTTATCAAAAAAAGCAGACGAGAGGAGCGATATATTTATGGCAGACTATATCGGCTGGATACGTTCAAAAGTAGGGCCGGAGCATATCATTACTAATTTTGCCGGAGCGATTATTACCAATGACAAAGGCGAGATTCTGCTGCAAAAGCGCCGGGATAACGGACAATGGGGATTTCCTGGCGGAGCGATGGAGCTGGGCGAATCGGCAGAGGATACGGTAAAACGCGAAGTTATGGAGGAGACCGGACATACGATCGAGATCCATTATCTTCAGGGAGTATACACCAAGTACGATTATACGTATCTGAATGGAGACCGGTCGCAGACGATGCTGGTTGCTTTTGTATGCCGGATTACCGGCGGAGAGCGGCTGCAGGAGAATGAAGAGACTCGTGAGCTGCGCTTTTTTGCACCGGAATCGGCACCGCCGCTGTTTAACCGGCAGAATGTGGATATGCTGGCGGATTTCCGTGAAGGACGCAAAGGGGTCTATAGGTAGAGAACAACCTTAATTAGGATGGTATAGAAAAAAAACACTTTAGACAAATCACCATATAGAAGCCAGAAAATTTTCTGGCTTCTAAACAGCTAAAAAAGTTCTTTTAGTTTATCTCTTTCATATTTAATTAAAGTTTGAATGCTATGATATTCATTTTGCTGTATCATTTTTATAATATTTTCTTCTGATATCTGAGAAGGAAGGATCTTTTCGAGTTTTCTAATAGCAGAATTAGGTATTCCGTATTCAATAAGGATAGATAAATTCTCTCTTATAAAATCATTTTCTATTTGACTAGCAAAAAAAGAAAAGTCTCCAGCCACTAGATTTTTTTCTTTACAAACAAATTTTTGAATTTCATTAATGACATTTAACCATTTAGGAACTTTGTATTGAAACCAATGCCTTAATGTTTGAAAAGCTTCTTGTATTGCTAAGTCAAGGATCTCATTATCATTTTTTAATTTGTATGAAGGTAAGGTTTTATAATAATTCACATTATTCTCTACTAATTTCATAATGCTCTGAGAATGACTATAATCCATAGTAACTTTTACTAGTTTTTTTATAGTCATTGGTGCTACGTTTTCATTTTCACGTATTAGATTATTCCATGCCAAATTAAGAACGTAGGATAATTGTTGATAGTTAGGATAAGTAGTCCAATTTAAATTATAGTACTGTACTTCAATTTCACTTCTTAAAGTATTTAAGATATTTTTTTGTCCTTGAACTAAATCACCATTTTTTTTAAATAATTCTCGTTCTCTAAGTGGAATTTTCATCATTTTTTCATACTGATCACTATTTTTATCTCGTATTTGTTTTTCGTCTAAATGAATCAATATTTCATCGGATATAGGGCTTTGTTCAAAAAATGGAATATCAATGATAACTTCTTGCATTTTAGGAGGTTTGTTAAAATTGTAAATTTTACCAATATAATGAACCATCATTCTTCCGGAACGTCCTTTAATATTATTGTAGTCGAAGAAATCTATCGCATGTTTCTTTCCAATTTTCTCATCAAAATAAATCACATTTTTTGCACTAGTATTGACCCCTTCAATAATAGTTGAAGTGCAAAACAAGAAATTAATCTTATTGCTATTAAAGTAATCAATTATAGAGGAAGAAATATGTTTTTGAAGAGCACCATCATGAAATCCAATACCATATTTCAAACAATTACTTAAACACCATTCTTTACTAATGTTCATTTCAATCCATTCAATTAAACTTAAATTATTTGAGCTTAACTGAATGGTATTTTTTTGTGATAAATGAATTTGATAAGCTGCTGCTAGTTTTCTAGCTCTAGCAGGTGATGAGCAGTATATTAATGACTGCTCTGATTTCAAGCTATCTAAAAGGTTAAAAAGTACAGATTCTTTATATATTTTTTTGTTTCCACTTTGACCAAATTTTCCTTCATGAGCTTGGAAAATATCTATAGAGATATTATCTACCAATGAATAATTTGTTCGATAAAATTTAGCATTATATTGCTGGGCGAACCCTTCTGATATACCGCTTATATTAGGACCTAATAAATAAAAATTTGCTTGATGTTTATTTAACAGTAAATTCATTGCATTATTAAGTACATCTGATCTTTCATCGCCACGTCTAGAACTAAGCTTATAAAATTCATCTATTACAAAAAAGTCAATTTTAGGAAGTGATTTATATTCCATTACTCTTTCGGCTGTTAATAAAAAGAGATTGCCTTTATCAAAAGATGCTTCTTGAGAAGTTCTCACAATAATTTTATAATCATTTTTATATTTGTTAAGCTTTTTTCTTGTTTCATCTAATAGAGCTAGAGTAGGTTGAATTATAACTATATTTTTATATTTAAGACTTGCTACTACTTCTTCTATAAGAAGACTCTTTCCAAAGCTCGTTGGAGCACTTACTATTAAATTTCCACCTTGATTTATATAATTTTTTAAAAGAAATTGTTCTTCATGAAGAAGTTTTTTTTCTAAAAATTTAGAAGAATGATAATTTTTTCTTATATTAGAAGAAGTGGATTTTAAGTTGGATGAAATTCTATCTTTATCTAGATATGGATAAAAGCCGGCGCTTTCTACTAGATCACTCCAAATCTCATAATATGATTCTTCGATTTTATTCCAATTATCTAAAACATTTATTAATATTCTTCTTCCCAAATCTTCAGTTTCTTTTCTTCTAAGCAATTTTGAACATAATTGAGCATAAGAAAAAAGCTCATTTAATTCATATGAATCTTTTGTGCGTAAGTTTTTAACTATGAAATCAACATGTTCATGGTTATTCATCATCATAAATCCCCTGTAAAGTATAAAGTTTTTTATGCATTCTCTTTACCAATTCATTTTTTGACTGGACTGGAAAGAGTAAAAGAATAAAATTTAATTGTGTTTTTAATGGGTGAAGATTTTTAGTATCAAAATGTTGTAATAGCGAGCGAACTTCTTGCTCATATTCTTTTAAAAAATCTAAATCTTCTTCATTATTATATTTAGTGAATAGTTCACTAGAGTAAGTACAAATTAAAGGTATATTTATAGAACTAATTACATTTTTAAGAGTTTGATTACGATCCATTAAATCAAGCCAATATTCTTTTTCAGGAATATTGTCAGCGGGAAGATGTTTTATTTTTTTAGATATTAAAGTGAATTCTTGATTTAAATAGTCATGTTTAAAATGAGATTCTATATCTTCAATTAATGCTTCAACTCCCTTTTGGCCATTTGTATAAAGTTTTGATTCGCCAAGCCATAAAGTTCTAGTAGCGGGATGAATATGGACAGCATCAAATCCATGTACTGGCACTCCTAGCGAGTCTTTAAAATAAATTTTTGAGAGCAAAGGAATAGTTTCATAATAATCTCTTAGTAAAAGATGAAGAATCAGCTCTCCAAATTCACCTCGTTTAAGATATTTTTTATCGATATCGTCGTCTCCAATGTTACTGTTACCATCAATATAAATCTTTTTAGCTTCTTTGAATTCATCTATTTTATAAATAGCATTAGCAGCTTCACATATTAAATTTATTGACTGAGAAATAGGAATTACTTCGCCTTCGTGAAAACCAAAAGCAAATTCAGGTAATGCAGATTGAAGTAAATTGATGAGGTGACTAAATCGGTATTTATAAGTATTATCATCTTGTATATCAAATCCTACTAAGTAGCTTCTTAATTTAACTTCTGATATCTGTTGTATAATTACTTTTTCAGAACCAAATATAGTTGGCATTTAAAGACCTCTTTTGGCTTAATTTTCATAAAATAGTACTTTATGAATTATAAACTCTTTTTTAGATGGAAAACAAGGACTTTTGCACCAGTTCATAATATTTATAAGCTTGTTATTACTATAAGTACTTAATAAATAATAGATATTTAGACATAAAAAACCGTAATAGATCATTATTAAACTATAATGATCTATTACGGTTTTTTTGCAATTAAACTAGTGGATTCAAAAATATAATGTTTTAATAACGCAGCTAGATATTAGATTTATTTTAAAAAGACTTTTATAGTTTAATTTGACTCGCTGTAATCGCCTGCTCCAGATCCTGGATTAGATCGCGAATGTTCTCTGTACCGACCGAGAGACGGATCAGCTCGGGATTTACGCCTGCTGCGAGCTGCTGTTCTTCATTCAGCTGCTGATGCGTTGTACTCGCAGGGTGGATAATGAGTGACTTGGAATCGCCCACATTCGCCAGATGGGAGAACAGCTTTACATTACCGATCAGCTTCTGTCCGGCTGCTGCACCACCGCGGATACCGAAGGTCAGAATCGCGCCCTTGCCGCGGGTGAGATACTTTTCTGCCAGCTTATAAGACGCATGACTGCTCAGACCGGGATAACTGACCCATTCCACATCAGGATGCTGTTCCAGGTATTCGGCGACCTGCTGGGCATTCTCGCTGTGACGTTCCATCCGCAGATGCAGCGTCTCCAGCCCCTGCAGCAGCAGCCACGCATTAAATGGGGAGATTGGTGCGCCCAGATCGCGCATCAGCTGCACACGGGCTTTGGTAATATAGGCAAGCGGACCGAGTGCATCGCTGTATACCAGTCCATGATAGCTCGGGTCCGGCTGGGTCAGGCCAGGGAACTTGTCATTCGTTGTCCAGTCGAACTTGCCGCCGTCGACGATTACACCACCGATCGATGTACCATGACCACCGATAAATTTGGTGGCGGAGTGTACGACTACATCTGCCCCATGCTCAATCGGACGCAGCAGGTAAGGACTCGGGAATGTGTTATCCACGATCAGCGGAATCCCGTGCTCATGCGCAATCGCAGCGACCGCTTCGATATCCAGCACATTGCCGAGCGGATTGCCGACCGTCTCGGCATAGAGTGCTTTGGTACGCTCGTTGATCGCAGCGCGGAAGTTCTCTGGATCATCCGAATTAACGAATTGTACTTCAATGCCCAGCTTGGGCAGCGTATTGGCAAACAGATTATATGTACCGCCATACAGACTGGCTGCCGAGACGATATGGTCACCCGCTCCGGCGATATTCAGAATGGAAAAGGTAATCGCTGCCTGTCCCGATGCTGTCGCCAGTGCGCCGACTCCACCTTCCAGCGCAGCAATGCGCTTTTCGAATACATCGGTCGTCGGGTTCATGAGGCGAGTGTAGATATTACCGAATTCCTTGAGCGCAAACAGATTGGCAGCATGCTCGCTATCGCGGAATCCGTACGAGGAAGTCTGGTACAGCGGTACCGCACGAGAGAAGGTGGTCGGATCAATCTCCTGTCCGGCATGAATCGCAAGCGTTTCCAATAAATAAGGGTTGGGTTCAGTCATGGTCAGTCTCCTTTGAACAAGATGAGATTGCAGTACAGCATTCGTTCTATCCATTGTTAGACAAGTAATACCATGGTGTGTGAGAAATTGATTTGTATTATTCTCGCATGGGGCTGTTCAATATTCAAGCAGCAAATTACATTTCGGCAATATTCTATGCCGTATAGAAAAATTGAATACACCAAACAGCCGCAGCGGTTAAATACTGCGGCTGTCAAGCAGATGCTATTGTTCTTTCTTGGCAGGCTTTGCGTATTGTGCATAAGCTTCCTGCAAGATCGCATAGCTTTTCTTTGGACGTTCATGGGAGACCGGTTCGTTCCATGGTTCCCAGGTATAGCTGCCAAACGCCGGTGCATTGACCGCGGCCTGGCTGTTTTTCGGTACGAGTACAGGAGAAGCTTTGACGCCATCGGTTTTTTGCGGAGCGACTCCTTTGGCCTGATACGGATTTTCCCAGACTGTCAGTGAGCTTGGGTCTATAAAGCCGAGCAGCATCCACGGAATCGCGAACTCAATCACGTTATCTTTGGCATACCAGTCCGACAGATTGTTGAACTCCGGACTGTTTGGATCATTGATGCCATGATGTAGCTTGCCGACTTCCAGTTCTTCAAACGGCATAGTGACTTTGGTCTGCGGCAAATACAGCTCCCGGTTCAGTGCAAGTTTCCACGGTAGGAAATAACCGGCCGCTCCATCCGCATATTTGGGATCATACGGAATTTCTTTGCGGGAAGCACCATACAGATACGTATGCTGATCATAGCCGCTGTTAATGTAGATATGACTGTCTTTTTCTGTATTGCCCTGGATACTCACCAGGAACTCGATCGGCTGGTTAAAAGTGACACCTGGCGCTTTATCCGATTTGAGGCTACCTTCACCATTCGTATCAAAGCCGATATACAGATTATTTTGGCTGAAATCCCAGTTGCCGTTTTTCTTTTCCAGTTTGACGTACAGGTTGGCGGCATCATGCGTCATCTGCATCGTCATATCCGGATAGTCCTGAGTAATGGCGGTCTGATTCTTAGCCCAGTCTTCCGTCTTGCCATCCAGGTGAATCATATCGTCCACACTGGCTTCCGGCTCGACAGCGATCACACCAAAATGCTCTTCATTGGTCAGCCGGTTGCGCCACATGGCTCGGCGGTCTGCCGGCTCCAGATCTATCGTATTCCAGGTGAATTTGAACCATTCATCCTGCCATTCGAACAGCAGGGCGCCATCCAGACCTTCATCATAAATATCCTTGACCAGTCCGGCATCGAGCTTGCCTTGCTCCTCTTCGGTATGCATCCCTTGATTCCGTCCAAGCGGACCGTAGTGAGCCATTCCACGTGAACTGGGCATCCCGAACTCGGCAACTACCAGCGGTATGCCTTTGTGATGCTTGCGCATATCATGAAGATAACCGGCATACGGATTCACGGTACCATCCGCTTTTTTATACTTTTTGTATTCCGGCTGTTGACGCAGCAGATCCGGATAATACGGATAGATATGGTAGGAAGAGAAATAGCCGGCCTGCCAGGAGCTGGCTACAGGCTTGATATTCATCGGATCGACCGATACCAGATCTTCCTGTTCCAGCGGTTCATTCGGATGCTTGAGCGGATCGGTAGTCACCCAGTTGGTAAAAGACATCGGGTGCTGCCAGCCGTATTTCATATCGGCTTCTGCAGCTACATCGAGCATGCTGGCGACCCAGCTCTCAAAAGCCGTAGCATCCGCATCCGCGCTAAAATATTTGCCTTTATAAGGTGGTTGATCCGGGTGTGCCTTATCCGTTACATCCACCGCATAAGGGAACCACTCGGTACCGACTACCCAGCCCAGCAAATACGGAGATACATCCGCTGTATACTGTCCATGCGCATGTCCGGGAGTCTCGTCAATCGTGATCTGTCCGTGAATCGCTCCGACCGCTTCCTGAATCTCCTTGGTAAAGGATTGGGTAATCTCCGGTGTATAGGCATCGCGGCCACGGGAATCTTCACCGATCAGCTCTTCCTCCGGCGACCATACCCCCTGCATTAGATACAGCGGTTCTTTTTGCGTCTCGTTATACTCTTTGAGCGCTTCATAGAAAAAAGGAGGCAGGATTGTATAAATCCGCAGTACCCGGATATTCATCGCTTTCATTTCCGGGAACCAGCGTAAATAATCCTCCTTGGTCGGATTCAGCTCTCCGGGATAGTGACCAGGTGTAGTGGCACCAAGGTTGATTCCTGCCCAAAAGGAAGGCTGCCATGTGCTGCCATCATAGACAGCCAGCTGCTCGCCGACGACGGTGGAGGTGCGTTTGATCCCGTCCTTGTCGACGACAGGTACCGTATACGAGCCGCCTTTGCCGGTAGGATCATTATCGGCAGCAGGAGCGCCTGCCGGACTGCCGCGCAGCAGCCAGAAGGAGAATGCGGCGATGACGATAACCGCCGCCACAACAGTGATGATCAATGGACGGTTTGGACGTTGATGTGATTTTTTTCGGGATCGCATATTGTCATCCTTTACTTCATAATGAATTGCCTGTATTCATACAGTACCACAAAGGAACCATAATATATCATTAAAACCATTACCTTACATAAAATGGTGGCTGAACATCTGCAAATCTTACAATTTTATTCAAATTTCGGCTAAATTGTTGTCACTGCAATGATAGAGGGTAAGTGCAACAGAGGAGGCGATACATCATGCGCAAACATCGGATCAATCGTTCCGCTCAAGCACCGGTCAGAAGCCGCCGGATGCGAATACACAAGCCGGACTCCTACAAACTGGCTGTAGATTTCAAAAAACGTCGTCTGGTCGCCGAGAACCGTTACGAGCTGATCAGTCTGCTGAATGATATGATTACGACCATTTGTTTTCTGGTGGGCAGCTATTTTTTCTTTACCAGCCAGACCAAGACCGGAACAATCATGTTTGTTATCGGCAATGCCAACACATTATTTAGAGCCATCCTGTCACTGGTACGCAAAATCCATGTGGAATGGATGAATGAACAGAGCCAGACGGCCGAAAAATAGCAGATATGCAGCATTTGGAACAAGCCTGCTTCCATTAAGATGGATATATAAAATACAAAACCCCGGCTGCAGCAGCCAGGGTTCATTTTTTATGTGCAGATTGTATCGGTGGGTAAGGAAAGTCAGGACTTGATCTGCTTTAGCGGCTCGGTTGGCGGGCCTTCCAGCACTTCACCCGTGTAGCTGAACCGTCCGCCATGACAAGGACAGTCCCAGGAGCGTTCGGCTTCATTCCAGCCGACTTCGCAGCCCATATGGGTACATGTCGTGTCCACTACATGCAGCTTGCCATCCGGGTCCCGGTAAGCGCCAGTGCGTTTGCCATGATGCCAGATAATCGCGCCTTGATCCGGCTCTAGATCATCCGCTTTGCGCCGGTTGAAATCAAGCTTGCCGGTGACCAGTTCCTTGGCGACCGTCGCGTTATGACTGACCGCCGTTTTGATCCGTTCCAGCAGCGGCATTTTGCGGGAAGGGGAGAACAGATCGGTATACCGATTTTCCCGGCCCATGATCATATCGGTCATCATGATCGCTGCCAGTGTACCGGATGTCATACCCCATTTGGCATAAGCGGTACCGACCAGAATATTGGGCTTGTCGCTGGTCACATAGCCAATACAGGGCATCCGGTCCAGCGAATACAGATCCTGCGCCGACCAGCGATACGGAATATCCTTGATGCCCAGCAGCATACCGGAAAAGGTCTCCAGATCCGCGTAATGCATCGTGGTCTCTTCTTCCTGACCGGTACGATGCCCTTTGCCGCCGACAATTACATACTGTTGTCCGTCAAAGGTAGCCGAGCGCAGAGAGTGCTTGGGCTCGTCCGCACTGATATACATGCCACCCTCGAATGGAGTCTCCGCGCGAATCGCCAGTGTGTACGAACGCTGCGGCTGCAAGCGGGCAAAGTAAAATCCGTTCTGATCCGTCACCGGATAGTGCGAGCCGGACACGACTTTGTCGCAGGTGACGCCAAATTCCTGATCTTGGATCAGCAGTCGTGGACGGTCGCCATCCTCGACTTCCTCGATCATCGTATTTTCATATACCTGTCCACCCATCACCCGGAATTCCATCAGCAGGAATTTCAGATATTGCAGTGGATGAAAGCGTGCCTGTCCGGGCAGGGCAATAGCGCCTTTGACACGCAGCGGGATTGGCAGGGACTCTACCCATTCACCGGGAATACCGAGTTCCCGGTAGGCTTCCATTTCCTGTTCCAGATTCTTAAACTCTTTGTCATCCGATTCGACATAGACGTAGGCAGTCTCTTCCTGCCAGTCGCAGTCGATCTGGTTATCCTCGACCATCTGCTGCATAAACCGCTTGGCTTCTTCGGCAGCCTCATAATACAAAATAGCGCTCTGGTCATCCACATGCTTACGCAGATGATCGTAGATCAGGCCATGCTGGGACGTGACTTTGGCAGTGGTATAACCGGTTGTGCCATCCAGTACTTTGCCAGCGTCGAACAGGGCGACCTGTTTACCCTCCTTGGCTAATAGATAGGCAGCGGTAATCCCCGTAATACCGGCACCGACAACAGCAATTTCTACATCGAGTTCTTCACGCAGCGGTGGAAAAGAAGGCAGCTCTGTAGTGGCACGCCAAAAAGAGTAGGATTGATCCGGCAGTTCCGTTTCGGCAGCTTTGCGGGTGATATCCTTGTTCGTATCGTCTTTCATAATTGTCCCTCCTGTCAGATCGTAAGTTATAGGGTAACCAAACATACCCTTTCATTACCACTGGCAGCAGGGCGCTAATCGAAGAATTGAACCGGAGGAATTATCGACGCAGCTCGGCCAGTGTTTCTTCCCAGCGGGCGAGCACGTCGTCCGGCTGAAGCAGCCGAATCGTAATGCCCGATGTCAGCTCCGCATATTTGGCGGTATCTTCCCGTACATGCTCCACAACAGCCTCGAACCGTGCCCGTGGATAGACGGCATCTGTCAGCTCCGGCAGAGGTGTGCAGGAGAGGCGAAGTGCATAGGATACACCTTCCCGGACAAAAGTAAGCAGTCCCTTGCCGCTGCGCAGCAGATTGCCTGTCGTCGTCGTTCCCTGCCAGAGCGCGAGCCGTACATGCTGTTCATCCAGCATTAGTACTTCACCTGCACTGACCATCGCTTGATGAGGATAACCGTCTTCTCCGATCGTGAGTAAAGGCATAGCCAGATGCTGCTTGCTGTGAAGGTCCTGTCCGTTCAGCAGCTGCATCAAGGAAGGTGTAAGTATAGTATGTTCCATCGAGATTCACTCCATTTCCAGTCGTGTGATTGCGTATCCATAGATATATAGCATAGTCTGTCTGTTCTTCTGCCGATATGGCATTTTGCATAGAGGCAGGAGAAGCAGTTAAAATTATAATACCTCTATATATCATATCACTGTTATATTGCAGGCATGACTATGGGACAGGAGGGATGATATGCTGCTATTTGATAGCCGATTCTGGATCGGCGGACTGATCCTGATTACTTTGGTATTATTTATTCTGCATCGTGTGTACCGCAAAGACGGGATATATTTGCTGATCGCCGGCATTTTCGGGATATATATGCTGAATGTGATCCGCTATACCTTTTTCCCGTTTCCGGTGGATCCGCAGCTGCTGACACTGATGCGCATGGCTGGTAGCGAGCCGGGCATGGTGCGGTTCAACTGGATTCCTTTTCATTCCCAGTTTTACGATTCCATTCTGGATGACAAGTCCAATTATCTTAATATCCTGATGACCGTTCCATATGGACTTATGGTGCCATTCCTAATTCCCGTTCGGCAGCACCGGGCGAGAATGATATGGCTGGGACTGGGGATCGGGCTGGTCATCGAGGCTTTGCAGGGACTGCTGAATCTGCTGCTTGGGTACACGTATCGTACGGTAGATATCAACGATATTATCTTCAATTTTACCGGGTCGATGCTGGGCTGGGGGCTGCTGAACGTGCTGCTGCATACATCGATCGGACAGAAAAAGCTTGCCATTTGGCTGCCGGGTGTGTTAAAAAGTAAATAATCACAACGAATCAGCGAATCCACCGCTCCCGGGAAGGAGCCTGGGCTATTCCTGATCCGTTACAACCAAGGAGGTGAGGCAGGATGTTAACTTTCCCATTATTTATTACGCTGGAGCGCAGACCGCTGGGCAGCTGTAGTATTGTACATTCATTTCGTGAAGACGGGAGAAGTCTGTCCAAAAATGAATACTCGTACAATGGCGAAATGCCGCTCCTGCCTTCAGCCTCGGTCGGACATGTAGCATGATCATCAGCAGCCTGTGAGGGGTATCTGTAATAGAGTATAATGCTCTCTACAGATGACTCTTATGCCTGCTTGTTTCATGCGATCTACATCTCTGTGATCCGTATCGGCGCATGAAGCGTCTGTACCCAGAGATGCCCGGTAATCCGGGGATATCTTTTATCGTACAGCCGTAGGGACATTTCCCTGCGGTTTTTTCGTATGTTCATGTATACAATTGGCAAATGAACATATGGGATTCCGGCGATTCCGCCGGGCTGACAGGCAGCAGCGCATTTCTCCTTCAAAAATACACACAGCTGCAGATACGAACAGACAGAATGAACAATAAACAGTAACAGGTATGCCGAACAAACAGCCTGTTATTCGTAAATATGCGTACGAAACAGGATTTTACCTCTTCCAAAGGAGAGGAGCCATCATTACAATTCCGCTGATCGCTGATCGCTGATCGCTGATCGCTGATCGCTGATCGCTGATCGCTGATCGCTGATCGCTGATCGCTGATCGCTGATCGCTGATCGCTGATCGCTGATCGCTGATCGCTGATCGCTGATCGCTGAAAGTGACCATGAGTCTAATCCGGTTTCCACTGGCGAATGATGCAATTCCTGTTCGTACCGTTCATCCTGATCTTCTCTGCAGTCTATAGAGGAGAATATACAATATGTCGATTATGATTGCCTGTCAGCAGGTTCAACAATATTATGGGGCCCAGCAGGTCCTGTCCAGCGTTACCCTCGAAATTCACAGCGGCCGCAAAACCGGCCTGATCGGTCTCAACGGTGCCGGTAAAACCACTCTGTTCCGCATGCTGTCCGGCCAGGAACGTCCATATCAGGGCAGTCTGCATATTCAAAAAGGCGCCCGTGTAGGTTATCTGGCGCAGGTTCCTGCCTACGAAGACAGTACCACGATTCTGGATGTACTGCGCGGCAGCTTCCGGGAACTGCTTGCTTTGCAGCAGCGGATGGAAGAGCTGACCATACAAATGGCAGATAGCAGTCTGTCCGAAGAAGATATGCAAAAAGTACTTCGTCAATATGGCGAAGCACTGGATCAATTTGAAGAAGCGGGCGGCTATGCCATATCTGCCCGGATCGATGCCGTTGCCAATGGTCTCGGTATTGGAACAGATCGTTACGACCGTCTGTTCAATGGATTATCCGGCGGCGAGAAGACCAAAGTCTGTCTTGCAGCGCTGCTGCTCACCGATCCGGATATCCTGCTGCTGGATGAACCGACCAACCATCTGGATATGGAAGCGGTCGTCTGGCTGGAGCAGTTTATCACCGGATCATCGGCGACAGTAGTTATTATTTCGCACGATCGCTATTTTCTGGATAAGGTCGTACAAGAGATCATCGAGTTGGAAGACGGCGAAGCAACCACCTACCCGATGAACTATTCTGCGTACCGAGAAGAAAAGCAGCGCCGACTTGTTCGCCAGTTCGAAGACTACCAAGAACAGCAAAAGGAGATCAAACGTATCCAGGAATCGATCAAGCGCCTGATCGAATGGGGCAACCGCTCCAATCCGCCGAACCCTGGATTCCACCGAAAAGCTGCTTCTATGCAAAAAGCACTGGATCGGATGCAAAAGGTCAAACGCCCGGTCATGGACCGTGCCCAGATGGATCTGGATTGGCGTCAACGCGACCGCTCGGGTAACCGGGTACTCGTGCTGGATCAGGTATGGAAAGGCTATGGCGACAAGATTCTGCTGCAGGAAGCGTCTGCGCTGCTGCGGTATGGGGAGCATGCCGCAATTATCGGCGGCAATGGAGCAGGCAAAACAACCCTGCTGCGCATGGTGCTCGGACAAGAAGAACCGGATGCAGGAAGCCTAACACTAGGCTCCCGTACCGATGTCGGTTACCTCGCTCAGGAGGCCGCTCCGCCAGATCGTGGCGAGACGGTGCTGGAGTGGTTCAAGCTGGAAGCTCGGATGGAAGAAGGCCAGGCAAGAGGGCAGCTGGCGAAATTCTTATTTTATGGAGCAGATGTATTCAAGAAAGTATCAGGATTGTCGGGTGGCGAATGGAGCCGTTTGCGTTTGGCGATACTAATGCACCAGCGTCCGAATCTGCTGATTCTGGATGAACCGACGAATCATCTGGATATTTCCTCAAGAGAAGCATTGGAAGAGGCGTTGGAGGAGTTTCCAGGGACGATTTTGACAGTGTCGCATGATCGGTATTTTATTAACCGGATTGCGGGCCAGATATGGAGTCTGGAGGATGGGGAACTTAGAGTAACGTTGGGGAACTATGAGGATTATCCAAGATAAATAATCACAAAAAAAACAAAGTCCTTTAAATAACTTTTAAAGGACTTTGTTTTTTTAGAATCCCATACCATGGTCTTTAGTATTTATCTCTGAATTCATATTGGTAAGAGGAGAAACAGGTAAAATGCTAATTAGACCTAAAAAAAGAATGAACGAAATTGTTAATCTTTTCATCTGAGCCGACTCCTTTCAACAAATTCTCATATTCAGCTAATTGTTCAGAAGTTGCTATAGACTTTATTTGTTGCATTAATGCTATAATATCTAATATTTTATTTTTATTATATATTTTAATTGAAAGCTTTAAGCTTTCAATTAAATTACTAATACCTTCATTATTCGATTGTTTTCTTAAATTATAAATTGCAAGTTGATAATGTAAATTAATATATCGACTTGTAAGACTAATTTTGCTTTGTGATTTGCTGTATACAAAATCATTTTTGATAACATTAGCAAATTTAGATAATATTTCATCTATATCAAACTCATATTCATTAGCAGCTTTTAAAATATTAGATATTGCAGGAAGAATCTCTTCAGGATGATTTTCTAAAAATCCTATATACTGAGGTAGAACAGTAATATTACCCATCATTACGTCCATAAGATACATGTTAGCTGTTGCAAAGTAAGTAAGCTTATGAACCTCTTTTTCGCCATCCTCATCCAAACCTTTAAACCAACTTAAATCCATATATTGAAGAATGTATTTTTTTGCCTCTTCATAATGGCCTTTATGCTCTAAAGCTACACCTTTAATTAGCGAAGATTGACCATAATAAAAAACCAAAGGTCTTTCAGTTTTTATAGGTAAATAACAATTGTCATTATCTATTTTTTTTGACTCAATATTATAAACCATTGTAACTAAATTAGATAACTCCTCTGCATACCTCTCTACTGTATCCCAATTCTGTAATAAATAATAAATATTAGCGAGATAAAATAATCCATCTAACATAAAATTTTCAGGGAGGCGATCCCGGAATGGTTCAAAACGTACTGCTGCTCTAAAAGTTTCTTCTGTATTTTCACCAATAGATGCTCTAAAAACCCGATAATGAGCAATTGCCAGTCTCTCCGAATGTTGATGTTTCTCATTCTCGATAACGCATTCATAAAAAGGCAGAGATTCTTTTACTTTGCCTTCTTCATACAATTCCTCAGCCAAACCAAATACAGAAACCGTATTCGATAAATCTTCCATCAAGCGATCCAACACCGCCTGAATGCAGTCATATCTTCCAATCTCTGTACACCTTAACAAAAATGCTTTAATCCGCCGCCAGTCAGCCTTTTCATTGATAAAGCATTCATCCACATAATACTCATACATCCAGCCTTCAGGGTGACCCAGTGCTTCGGCCATTAGATCCAGTTGGCGGATGGAAATCGATTTGGGCGGATTACCATTCAAAATACCGCTGATAATACCACGGTTAATTCCAGCCAGTTTACCAAAGCTGCTAAGTGAATGTCCTTTTTGTCGAATACCTTTTTCAATCTCAAGTCGTATGGTTGTGGTGTTGGTAATCATAACCGAACACACCCCTTTATTCCGAAAGTTTCCCGTTTGTTGCGCCCCAGTAAACCCATGATCTTCAAATTTATTACATTATATATTAGGCTTTGAACTGCGGTCAATTACTTTTAATGGATTGGTACAAATTTAGGTATCATAAATCAAAAGCCGTCTTATCACGGAGGATAGACGGCGGGAAATGAAATGGTTATTTGGTTTCCATTTTAGGAATCGTCTGTAACTTATGCAGCAAGGCCAGACAATCCACAATTCTGGAGTTATTAAAGTTCTTAATCGTCTCTTCCATAGCGGATAAAATGACATCCAACTGCTCCAGCGGCTTGCCACGATTAAGGTGATACAGTGCCAGTTGGTAATAAATATGAACATGGCGATTCAAGTCAGCTTGAGCCGTATAGGACTGCCGAATATTAATACTTTCCAGCATATCTGCAGGATAAATCACGTCCTCATACTGGGCAAGTACAGGATCGATATTCCAGTAGTGAATATTGCTTGCTTTGAGCAGGATGAACAGACTCGGAAGGATCTCCAGAGGATGTTCTTCCATAAGCTTCAGGTAACGAGGAAGTGCTTGTTGATTACCTTGCAGCAGTTCAAGATTGTATTCGTTGAACTTGGCGTACAGACTGAATTTGTGTACTTCTTTTTTGCCAGCTTCGTCCAGGCCGCGAAACCAGCTCAGGTCTCTGAATGGCTCCAGATATTGTCGAGCTTCTTCATACTTTCCTTCAAGTTCAAGCGAACAAAAGCGCAGTAAGTAACTCTGCCCATAATAGACAACCAAAGGCCGAAGCAGGGAAGAGAGAACAGCCGATTCGCCAGTCGATTCTTGAGTGTACAACTGCTCATAAAGCGAACGGGACAATTGATGCAGCTCGACAGCATACTTTTTGACCCGTTCCCAATCCTGCAAAATATACGAATGAAAAGCAAGCTGCAGCAGCGCATCCAGTTTCAGATGGATAGGCAGCTTCTGATAAAACGGCTCAAAGCTGATAGCTACCCGATAATTTTTCTCTAGATCCAGCCCGATCTCCATATTAAATATACGATAATGGCTGATAGCGAGCTTCTCGGAATGATGATCCTTTTCATGACGGATAATCGTCTCATACAAGTCACGAATAGCTATATAATCGTTCTCCTGCACCAGCTCTTCGGCTAGTTCAAATATGTGATTAAGCTGCCCGGGAAGGGAAGCGAGCCTATCCAGCAGGGCATGAAGATTAGCCGTTCTGTTCAGCTGTATACAGCGTACCAGAAAAGGCTTTAGCTTGCGCCAGTTCAGTTTATCGTTGGATGGGAAAGACTCCATGAGAAATTCATCATACAGCCAGCCTGGAGGCTTGTGCAGCGCTTTGCTCATCTGATCGAGCTGCTGAATCGAAATGGATTTGGGTGAATGTTCGTTCAGCGTAGCGCTTAATACGCCTCTATTGATGCCGGATACTTTACTGAAATGACTGATCGAGGAGAAGCCTTGCTGCCGAATTTCTTTTTTGATTATATGGTTCAAACAGTAAGCCTGCTGCACAATTATCATCTCCAACAGCTTGTTTTACATATAGGTGCCAGATCACTTATATGGTGTGAATAAATTTGAATTCATCTCTCTGATTTTTTGCAAAAGGGTATGGCTGTTTAATATATGCTCGTAGCTATAGTTTTGAACAACATGCTCCAATATATTCAAAATAGCTTCCAAGTCATGGTTATACAATTTCTGGTCAAAGTGATATACAGCAAGTTCATAATACAGATTGATATAGCGGCTAACTCCTATCGATAGATCTTTATAATTATGTTCTACTGTTTCAAACCTTGCTATTAAATTGACCGAATCGAATGAATAGATATGTTCGTGAAAAGTCTCCAGAATGTCGCCTACGTTAAATCCATGCAGATTAGCCGCGTACAAGATCACATTCACACTGGCCAAAATTTCACCAGGATACTTGAATAAAAGTTCTTTGTATTCAGGTAATACGTTATGGTTGCCTTGCAGCAGTTCGATATTCAGGGAGTTTATATCCGCATACATTGTAAACTTTGCGACTTCATTACGTCCTTCCTCATCCAGCCCTTCAAACCAGCTTAAATCCGAGAATTTGGAAAGGTAATCATTTGCTTCCTGATAATTCTGGGTGAATTCGGCAGCCGTAAACTTAATCAAATAACTTTGACCATAGTAAACAACCAGAGGCCGACTGGTATTGACGTGGAGAGTACGATGCTTTGCTGATTGATGCTTATATTCGCGAGCATATATAGAGTGACTAAGTTCCATTAATTTGTCGGCACAGTCGGACATGGCTTCCCAGTCTTTGACTGTAAAATAAATATTGGAGAGCTTAAGAAGAGCGTCCAGCATTAAATGCTCAGGCAAATGGGCACAATAAGGCTGGAATATCAGCGCAGCTTTGAAACTCTGACCAATCATTTCTCCAGCTGCAGCCTGGAAGATACGATATTGGCTGACTGCTAATTGCTCTGACTGGTAACTCCGCTCATATTGAATAATATTCCTATAGAGAGGAAGGGCACCTCGCAGTTGGCTATCAGCTGTTAACTGCTCTGCTAATTCGAAAATCTGGGACAGATAAGATACATCTTTCATTATCCAATCCATTATTTTGTCTATGAGTTCAATGCGATTTAGTTGTATACAGCGAAGGAGCAAGGGACGTGCCCTTCTCCAATTCACTTTGGTATCCTGCAAAAAGGCTTCTTCAATAAATTGTTCATAAAGCCATCCTTCCGGCTTACCCAGTGTCTCTCCCATGCGATCGAGTTGATTCACTGAAATGGGGCGAGGTGGATCAGCATTTATAGTGGCGCTTAACACACCTCTATTAATTCCGGATGCTTTGCTAAAAGAATTAATGGTGTAGTATTGTGAACGCATTTCTTTTGTCAAGATTTCACGAACGGTCAGGATACGGTTCACTTTGGATCTCCCCTTTTCTTACAGAAAGACAACTTATGCAATAATGACATTTGTAGTAGAAATGACATACCAAGGATTTGATAACTTAGTACCTGAAGATTTTACCCCAATCCTGTGTTGAATCGCTAAAGTATAGATATAGAGTAATACCTTATACTTGTTTTTCCAAGGACTCGGTTAATTTACGGAGCCTTTTGAAAAGATGAAGGCAGTCCATAATGCGTCCACGATTATACTGCTCAATTGTAGATTCGAGTGTATACAGGATTTTTTCCAGCCGTTCGTCGTATACGTTCCGATCGCAGTAATAGATAGCCAATTGATAATAGAGGTCTATATATCGGTTAATACCTATGGTCACGTCCTGATAGTTGTATCTGGCTTTGCTTCCTGCTATAAGATAATCCAGAATATCAGCAGGATAAATAATATCTTCATAGCGACTAAGCAGTGGGTCAACATTGTAGCCATATTTGTTGGCTGCTTCGATAATGATTAACGTAGAAGGCAAAACTTCCTGTGGATGCTGTTCCAGAATCTGAAGGTACCTGTCGAGTACCTGTTCCTTGCCGGTTAGCAGTTCCAGATTCATAGTATGAATTATGGAGTAGAATCGAAAACGATCAATATAGTATTGGTTCTCGGCATGCTCATCCTCAAACCATTGCAAATCTGCAAATAAATCTACATATATCTGTGCTTTGTCATACTTTTCTTCTTCTTCGTATACAGCACATTTAAGTAATAATCCCTGTCCATAATACACAACAAGAGGTCGTTCCAGATCAAGAAAAGGAATGACTCCATGATTTTGTCTGGCTTGCATTCTTAGTTGATATGCCTTGGAGCTAAGTCGGTAAAGCTCATCTGCCATGTTTACCGCCTGCTCCCAATCTTGCAGTGAGTAATAAATATTAGCAAGTTTTAGCAAGGCATCCAACTGCATCGGAACCGGTAGAAGATTGCGGTGAGGAGCAAAAGTTAAAGCTGCCTTCAGGTTGGTTTCGATATTATTTCCAATCAATGATTTAAAGATACGATAATGACTCACAGCAAGACGTTCAGAGTGTGAATTACGCTCGTATTCAATAACGTATTTGTATAGTAGAATCGCCAGATTTTCTTCTTTTTGGATCAGGTTCTCGGCGAGACGAAATACCTCGTCGATATAAGATGGATCGTCCAAAAGTAAATATAAGATACGATTTATCAGGTCACTTCGCTGCAATTCTACACAGCGTATGATTAGTGAGCGAACACGCCGCCAATTGGACTTTTCCTCTGCAGAAAAGCATTCTTCAATAAATAAATCGTATAGCCAACCTGGAGGTTTATCTAAAGCCAGATTCATCTGATCCAGCTGATGGATGGAGATAGGTTTGGGAATTTTGCTATTAAGCGTAGCACTTAATACGCCGCGATTCACACCGGATAGACGGCTAAAGCTGCTCAGACTGTAACCCCGCTGAAGGATCTCTTTCTCTAATTCGTGTCGCAGGGTTTTTAATTGCGTCATGTTTTCACCTCGTACTCTACGCATTCTGTAGAGTGTAGTAACCATATTGTCTTATTCATGCTGCTATTTTGTGAATTCTCTTAATTTTTTGAAAAGGTTAAGGCAATCCATAATCCGTCCACGATTGTATTTTTCGACAGTGGATTCCAACCTATATAGAACCTTCTCCAGTTTTTCATCGTACATTTTGCGATTACAGTGATAGATAGCCAATTGATAATACATGTTGACGTACCGAGTAATTCCTACTGAGACCTCATAGTAAAGTCGATTGCCATCCTGTTCACTAAATAAAAATTCCATAATATCTTCTGGATAGATGATATCGTCATAATAAGTAAGAAAATGGTCAATGTCGTAATCATGAGTATTGGCTGCTTTGATAATAATCAAAAGACTAGGTAGAACTTCTTCAGGATATTTTTTTAGTAGATCAAAATACTCATTTAATTTGTCCTGATTGCCAGTTAATATCTCTAGGTTCAACGCATTAAGCATAGCAAAGAAGTCGAAGCGTTCAATATACTTTTGATTTTCAGGATGATCATCTTCAAACCAGTGAAGGTTAGAGAACTTTTTGAGATGCACGCTTGCTTTTTCATAATCTTCCAAATGTTCATTAGCAACGAATTGCATCAACTGGCTTTGACCGTAGTACACGATAAGAGGGCGTTCAGTAAAGGGAATTTTAAATTCTTTACTTTTTTCTTTTGCTTGCAGTTTTTGCTTATGAAGACGACTGGATATGTCATATAACTCTTGTGATAATTTGATAACTATATCCCAATTTCGAACGGTATAATTTACAATAGACAGTTTAAGCAGCGCATCCAGCTTCAAATAATCCGGCAGCCGATGCCGAAATGGCTCGAAAATCAATGCCGCTTTCAGATTATCTTCAATATTATGCCCCAGAGAAGCCCGGAAAATCCTATACTGGCTGATCGCCAGACGCTCCGACTGGTAATTCCGCTCATTCTCAATTACACATTTATAAAAAGGAACCGTTTCCACTGTAGCGCCAGCTTGGACTTGTTCTTCGGCCAGCTCGAAGACGTGTCCAACATGGTTGGGGTCTTCCATCAACAGATACAGGGTACGCTCGATCAAATCGTTTCGATGAATCTCCATACATCGCAGCAGCAGTGGCCGGATACGACGCCAATTGGCTTTGCCCTGCTCACTAAAGCTTTCTTCTATAAACTGTTCATACAGCCAGCCTTCGGGCTTACCGAGAGTAGCGGACATCCGGTCTAGCTGGTTGATCGACATGGGTTTAGGAGGATTGCCGTTCAGGGTAGCGCTCAGAATTCCCCGGTTGATTCCTGAGGCTTTGCTGAAGCTGCTCAGAGAATAACCCTGCCGTGCAATCTCCTGCTCTAGTTCGGTTCGTAATGTGATTAGATTATTCACGCGGATCACCTCTTTTCCTGAATTAACATAGACGTTGCTATATTCAGAGCTGCCATTTATTGTACGACCTATATCACCTTTTACGTAGTGACCGATCTAATACGTTCCAAAAATTATTTGCTAAATAGGTGAATCTGTATCTATTCTGCTTTTATATACGCGGATACAGTAGAGCATAGATGCGTTATTAGCAGAGATATCTATGGATGATTCCACCTTACTTTACCAAAAAAAGATAATTTTTATTATTATACAGGTTACTCAAAAGCTGCCGGGTTCGTTTTTGGTAACGTTACATAATTGCGCATATTAATTCCATAATAGAATCATTACATGAAAAAAAAGGGAGTGATTACAAAAAAAATAAGTCTGTTTTTTGTAAACTGCTGCAATAATAGACATACAGGCGATGGTAATCAGGCAGCATACAGATAGAATTCTGATACCTTCGACTTGTCACTCTATTTGCCGTAACGTTTCACCTGCCACTATGATTTCACCGCATTGGATCGATACCGCGGGGGCGGCAGAGGATGAACCACACAAGAACGAAGCTTTTTGACATAGCGGTGAAATTAGATTGTAGAGCATTGCTTAGCAAGTTGTAGCAAGACCGTAGCCAGTAGATTCATCGTAGCAAGTAAGCAGTACAAGTAGCCTAACCACATAAGTAGTACAGCAGTTTATATCATAGAACACCAATAACATTCCCTGAATAATAGAGCAGTACCGAGTGAAGCCTGATCCCAGCGATCAGGCCTTTTCTTTTATATTGAATAATCCGGTTCTTCTCCAGGCTTGCGGAAATGGAGTTCTTCTTCCCTCTATATAGACGGATAAGCAGCCGGAAACGTTTTAAAAAGTAGGATTAAGTATTATTTTTTTACATGGTATATACAATGCGCATTTCATAAAGCGCCAGGGATTGGATAAAATAGAATTCATCCGGCATCATTTATTCAGCAACAGCAACAGCAACAGCAACAGCAACAGCAACAGCAACAGCAACAGCAACAGCAACAGCAACAGCGGGCTGCAAAAAATAATGACTGTTGATAAAATTTGAAAATGCGTTTTTTTGAAAACATCTGGCATAATCGTCTACAAGAGTAATTCCACGGAATAAGGCTCTGCCCGGTTACGCGCCCCAGTTTAACTGTGCATGCTCGTTTTCGTTGATGGTAACCAAGCCGGATTTTATTTGTCACGACGTCCGTTCCCGGGCACTGCTGTGCCTTCATACAGAATAATGATGTTATCGCAATAGCAGGCTGTCACCAGTACCTAGAGCGCTGGAGAGGGTCTGTTTGGGCTGTGCAGCGCTCTTTCTGCGCAGATAGCTAAATTTCGACAGAAATACGGCTGTGATTTGGTAAAATATACACTGGTTTTGGGGTTGGAAATACATAATAATGAGATTCTGCTGCAAATACATCAATAGCGGTGAGAGGCTATTCTAAGCCTTGTATACTGCGATAATCACGAGATGGATAACGAATAAAACGTCCACGTAACAGCAACTTTAATATTTATTTTACAATTTCCTGTAAAAACCATTTTTTACTGTTTATACATTCGTTGTCCGGGGTAAATGAAATTCTGGAGCACATTACATCTTATGGAGGGTTCACCATGAATAGGCTGTTTATAGCCTTTGCTGCATTTTTGAAAAAGCGTCTGATGGGCAATGTCATTCCGGCGGTAGTTATCCTTTTGTTCTGGTTTTACGGATTGCAGGCCAGTATGGAAGATTCGATCGGTACAGCGATTGTTGCATTTATTTTGTTGTCGATCGGAGATATGGTGTCCCTGTACTTTTTCGAAAACTCAGCCAAACATAAAAAGCACGTAGGTTAACAAGTAGATTACCAGCTACCGAATCATTACATGTCATCAGTCACACGAGCTGATTACCATACAGGAATACAACGAAAAAAGCACCTGTCTCTTAGGGACAGGTGCTTTTTGTTATATCTCAGATGTACAGCTGCCAAGCAGCGAGCAGATACTGGATACTTGTTAAACCAGACGCGGCGGAATAGGCGGTACATGGGCTGCATGGGGAATGTCTGCCTGGTTAACTTTGAAGGCAGGCAGATATTTATCCGGATTCGTAATATGTTCCGGCTCGGTCGAACGCCAGGTGAAGATGCAGGTGGCGCACATATGCACCGTCCATACGCCGGCTACCGGAGAGGCAGCGACCTGTTCTGTATGCTGCGAACCGCAGCGAGGGCAGATAGTCATAGAAATACACTCCTTGTTCGTAAAGTGGTTGAATGCGTATAAATGAGAGCACGATCATGTGCTGCGGTAAGCAGGATTATACTCCGCGGCAACTAGGATGAATCAGGACTGTTGGCGATTCAGCAGGTCGATAATTTTCTTTTCCCATTGGTCGACACCCGGAGGGGAATCAAGCGGCTGGGAATAGTGACCACGCTGCTCCGGTGCGAGCGGTGTAGTGGCATCGAGAATCATTTTGTGGGTAATACCGGCCGGATTGGAGCCAGGGTCCAGCGGCAGCACGGACAGATCCGGAATAATCACGGCATCATGCTTCGGATGCAGCTTGGTCGAGATCGCCCACATTACCTGTGGCAGGTTAAATGGATCGACATCCTCATCGACGACGATAACCACTTTGCAGTATCCGAGACCGTGCGGCGTTGTCAGAGCGCGCATGCCGACCGCTTTGGCAAAGCCGCCATAACGGCGCTTGGTCGAAATAATCGCGACCAGACCATGCGTATACATGGCATTGACCGCTACTACTTCATTAGGGAAAGCTTCCTTGAGCTGCTGGTAGAGTGGCACACTGGTATTGACGCCGATCATATAGTCCGTCTCGGTCCATGGCATACCGATATACAAATGTTCAAAAATCGGATTTTGGCGATGATATACACGGTTGATCTGAATCACCGGCATACTGCGGCCGCCGGAATAGTGGCCGGTGAATTCACCGAAAGGCCCTTCAAATTCACGTTCTCCGCACAGGATTTCGCCTTCCAGCACCACCTCGGCGCCCCATGGAATATCCAGATCCGCATCTTTGGCTTTGACGATCCGGTAAGGCTCGCCCTGGATAGCACCGGCCATTTCGTATTCGGATTGATCGTATTTGAGCGGAGTAGCAGCCGCGGTAGTAATCACAGGCTCACAGCCCAGCGCTATAACAACCGGCAGATTCTGACCGCGTTCTTCGGCCTGACGCAGATGGATCGCGATATCATGCTGCGGCACCGGCTGAATACCGAGACGGTCTTTGCCTTTAACCTGCAGGCGATAGATACCTACATTTTGCTTGCCAAAATGCTCAGGATCTTCCTGATCCCGTGAGATCACGCATGCTTTGTCGATATAGAAACCGCCGTCTCCCTGATTAAGACGGAACAGAGGGAGGATATCGAACAGATTGATATTCTCGGTTAATTCCACTTCATGGAAGGGAGCCGTTTCTTCACGCTGTACCGGCACAGGGAACTGATCATACCGCCGGGCAAATTCGAAAAATTGCTCTTTGAGTGGCGTATTTTTGGGCATGCCCATCATAAGCGCATGGTTCGGCCAGGAGCCGATCACGTTCATCGCGATCTGTGTTTTATTTTTCTCGTACCCGTTGATATTGTTGAACAGCAGAGCAGGGGATTTATCTCCCAGATTGTTCAGCGCCCGTGTGGCAGCGGAAATATCCGGTTCCAGATTGACCTGCTCGTCGACGTTCAGCAGCTGTCCTTCTTTTTGCAGTGTATTCAGAAAATCACGAAAGTCCTGGTAAGCCATCATGCATTGCTCCTTTGTATAGATATTATGGATGAAGATGAATTCCTTAAGTAGAACAGGGATATGGAATACCATCCCTGTATGATCCGTAGTAGCCTTTTTTACTTGGTGATCCCGTTCCAGCGCTTGGCATCGTCACGATGAATTCCGAACTGATCCAGCGCGCGGTAAGCGATATGGTCAACCAGCTCATCAATACTGGCTGGCAGATTATAAAAGGCCGGCATCGGTGGCATAATGATCGTGCCCATACGCGACAGTTCCAGCATATTTTCCAAATGGATATTGTTCAGCGGCGTCTCCCTGGTTAGTAGAAGCAGCTTTTTACGTTCTTTGAGTACAACGTCAGCCGATCGGGTCAGCAAATTGTCTGCCAGTCCCATCCGGATCGAAGCGAGCGACTTCATGCTGCAGGGTGCTACGATCATCCCGTCTGTCCGAAAAGAACCGCTGGAAATCAGTGCTGCTTGATCTTTATAGGAATAATGATGATCAGCCATCTGCTCGACCTCTTTGACCGAATAGGGAGTTTCCAGCTGAATAGTAGCAGCAGCCCAGGAGGACATCACCAGATGTGTCTCCACACCGGCTTCCTTGAGCATCTGCAGGATGCGTATGCCGAAGATAGCACCGGTCGCACCGGTAATGCCTACAATAATCTTCATTTTTGCATCTCCTTGTGTCATTGTTGTCATATTAATAGTGTAGAATGAAGCTATACATATGTAAAATATATATAAAGTATAAAACGCATACCTTTTACATATGAATGACCTCCTCCTGTCAGAAAGAATATTCTGTTCATATAAGTAGGCGATACTGAAGCTTATCGGGGGTAAGCAATAACAGATCCTAGTTATAATTAACAATTTAGTGGTTAAATAAACATTTTAAGGAAAGTAGGCAGAGGGATGGATATTCGTCAGCTGCATTATTACTGCACGATTATAGAAGAAGGACAAATCACCAGAGCTGCACGCACTCTTCATATGGCGCAGCCGCCGCTCAGTCAGCAGCTGCGGCTGCTGGAAGAAGAATTGGGCGTCGTATTGATTTACCGGGAAGGCAAACGCTGGGAAGTGACGCAGGCCGGACAGCGTCTATACGAGCGTGCCCGTTATTTACTGCGGGAGATGGAGAATATACAGCAGGAGATCAGCGATGTAGATCGGGGACTGACCGGTTCGATTACAATCGGTACATCCTCGATCTGTATCTCGCGTGTATCCCGGCATATCAGTGAATTTCATCGGGATTATCCGGAGGTCTATCACAAAATTCTATACGGGGATACTTCGCATCTGGAAGAACTGCTGCAGCAGCACAAAATTGATTTTGCTCTATTGCTGTTGCCGGTAGAGGATGAACAGGCATACGAGATCATGCCACTCAGTGATGATCCGTTTGTTGCTGTAGTTCCGAGAGAATGGACCGAGCTGTGCCAGGCGGAATCGCTGACGCTGGAGCAGATCGCCGAATATCCACTGCTGCTCGCTCGCCGGATGTCGGGAGAAGGCGCCTACGAGAACATTATCGGGGAATTTGAACAGCGTCGATTGCAGCCACGAGTTGTGCTGGATTGTCCGGATATATCGGCCCTTTTCTCATTTGCTGCTGCCGGAATGGGACTGACCCTGATACCCGAATCGGAAATCCAGCAGGTATATGCAGATCGTCTATGTGTGATTCCCTTGCAGCAAGCGATCATTCGTACCCGTCCGGCATTGGTATGGCTCAAAAATCGCTATATGAGCAAGGCGGCAAGGCAGCTGATCCAGCGTATAATTCCCAGCTAACCCAGATGCTGTATAGTCAAAAGCCGATGATCTTCTTTTTACTAACGTATGTGAAAATGGACTTGGCAATCTCCATGGCGTTATAATACTAATGACCTAATCGATACCGCGAACTTTTGCTAATTGTGTATGGATCAGGGTCATTGGGATGCAGGAATTGCCGCAAAAAAGCAGAAAATTAAAAATGGATGAAACGTTACGCACGCAAGCATAGTATTACATAGAAACACGAAGAGGAGGCTCTAATCCATTTATGAGTATTAATCTGGTCAAAGGACAGAAGATCGATCTGACAAAAGGCAGAAGTGGTCTTACCAAACTGACAGTTGGTCTGGGCTGGGACCCGATAGAAACCAAATCCCGCGGATTGTTCGGCATGAAAAAAGCCAAAGCGGATATCGACTGTGACGCTTCTGCTCTGATGCTGAATGAACATGACAAGCTTGCCAAAAAAGGAAATCTGGTCTGCTTCTACAATCTGCGCAGCGAGTGCGGATCGGTAGAACACAGCGGTGATAACCGGACAGGTGAAGGAGATGGCGATGATGAACAAATCGCTATTGATCTGTCCAGAATACCGGCAGATGTTCATAAAGTATTGGTTGTGGTTAACATCTATCAGGCAGAGCAGCGCAAGCAGGATTTTGGCATGATTGCGTCCGCCTATATCCGGGTAGCCAATGCACAAAGTGGTGAAGAGCTGGTACGTTTCAATCTGACAGATAATTATTCGGGCATGACCGCACTGATTACCGGTGAAATCTACCGTAACGGTTCCGAATGGAAATTCAATGCAATTGGTCAAGGCAAACAGGCAGCCCATGTTGATATCCTCGCGAATCAATATGTATAAGCCGGCATCCGGTAGGCATTCATTGTCATCTCCGGAAGTCGAATAGATAACTCTAACCTATACTTATAACGAAAGAGGGAATTCACAATGGCAATTAACTTAAGCAAAGGTCAAAAAGTAGATCTGACAAAAACAAATCCGGGGCTGACTAAAGTAATCGTCGGTCTGGGCTGGGACACTAACAAATACGATGGCGGCGGAGATTTTGACCTCGACGTATCCATTTTCTGTGCCAATGCTGCCGGTAAAGTAGCAAGCGACAAAGACTTTATTTATTTCAATAACCCACAGAACGCCAATGGTTCTGTTGTGCATAGCGGTGACAACCGTACAGGCGCAGGTGACGGCGATGACGAGCAGGTAAAAGTAGATTTGCCATCCGTACCTGCTGAAGTGGAAAAAATTGCGTTTACGATTACTATTTACGAAGCAGATACCAGAAACCAGAACTTCGGTCAGGTATCCAATGCCTATGTGCGTATTCTGAGCGAACTGAGTGGCGAAGAGCTGATCCGCTTTGATCTGGGAGAAGATTTCTCCATCGAGACAGGCGTTGTTGTCGGCGAACTGTACCGTCATGCGGGCGAATGGAAATTCAGCGCAATCGGTAATGGCTACAAAGATGGTCTGTCAGGTCTGGTACGCGATTACGGTCTGCAAGCCTAATCGGCAGCATTCCCATATCACTGTAACTTTTTGAGCAGGGGGCGAACTTATCATGACGATCAACCTGGCCAAGGGACAGCGTATTGATCTAACCAAAACCAATCCCGGACTGACCAAAGTCGTCGTCGGTCTGGGCTGGGATATTAACAAATACAGCGGCGGCACCGATTTTGATCTGGATGCCTGTGCTTTCCTGCTACATGAGGATGGCAAAGCCAAATCCGAAGAAGACTTCGTATTCTACAATCATCTGATTGCCTATGGCGGAGCGGTTGCGCATACGGGTGACAATCGTACCGGTGAGGGCGATGGAGATGACGAACAGATTGTGGTCGATTTCAGCCTGGTGCCGCCGAATATTTCACGGGTAGGCATTACGGTGACGATTCATGAAGGAGACAGCCGCGGCCAGAATTTTGGTCAGGTCAGCTCCGCGTTCGTTCGTGTTGCCAACGAAGCGGACAGCAGGGAGCTGCTGCGCTTTGATCTGGGTGAAGATTTCTCGACCGAGACAGCTGTTGTATTTTGTGAATTTTACCGGCATGGCAGCGACTGGAAATTCCAGGCGATAGGTAGCGGATTTACGGGCGGCCTGGCTGCACTTTGCCGCAATTATGGATTGGACGTTTAAGACTGAATAGAATGATGCAATGGAATACAGGGTGCATACCAGCCCTGTATTCCATTTTACCATCTGCCGATATTATGGTAGTTCCATGACAGATTCCAGAGAAGAGGTCCAAGGATGAGTGTATCCATAGTCAAAGGGCAAAAAACAGATGTTACCAAACCACATCCGGGATTAAGTCAGTTGAATATTTTGCTGGGCTGGCAGGCGCCAGCAGCGCTGGAACTGGATACTTCCGCATTTCTGCTGCAGCAGGATGGTCGGGTAAGCAGTGACGAGGATCTGATCTTTTATGGCAATCCCCGTAATGCATTTATTACATACCAGGAGAACCCTGCAGGTCAGGATCAGCGTCAGTTCCAGGTTACGATGAACGCGCTGCCGCAGAGCGTTCATAAAATCGCGATCACCCTAACGATTTATAACAGTGATACCGGTAATTATACGTTCAGTCAGGCGAGCGGGATGTACCTGCGCGCTACAGACGAGCGTACCGGAGCGGAGATTTTCCGCTATGATCTTGACAATCATTTCTCCAATGAAACGGCTATCGTTATTGGAGAGTTATATAGATATCAGTCCGAATGGAAATTTTCTGCTGTAGGAGCTGGTTACTTTGGCGGGCTCAAAGAGCTGTGCGGAAGTTACGGCGTAGACGTGGAAGATACATCTTCGGCTGCGCCTTCATCGTCTCCGCCGATACCGCCGCTTGTACAGCAGGCTCCTGTGCAAGTTCCACCACCAACGCCTGCTTCATCACCAGCGCCACCGGTGCCTGCTCCACAGTCGGCGCCGCTGAATCTGCGCAAGATTGAACTCAAGAAAAAAGGCGATGTAATCAACCTCCAGAAAAAGGCCACCGGTACGCTGGGCGAGCTGCTGATCAATCTGAACTGGAACCGCGTACAAAAGAAAGGCTTCTTCAATCGGGGAAGCGGCGGAACCGATCTGGATCTGGGCTGTCTGTACGAGCTCAAGGATGGTACCAAAGGCGTAGTGCAGGCGCTAGGCAATAGCTTTGGACATATGGACTACGAGCCGTATGTAGCGCTTGATGCGGATGACCGTACAGGTGCGCGCGCAGGCGGCGAGAATATGCGAATCAATGGCAACAAGATTTCGCATATTCAGCGTATTCTGGTCTTTTCCTTTATCTACGAAGGCATTTCGCGCTGGACAGAAGCGGACGGAGTCGTCACCATTTATCAAAAGGATGGCCCGGATATTATCGTGCGTCTGGACGAGCATGATAACGGCAAGCCGATGTGTGCGATTGCGATGATTCAAAATGTAGGCAATGAGACATTTAGCATTGAGCGAATCGTGCAGTACTTTGCCGGCCATCGTCAGATGGATGAAGCATTCCGCTGGGGAATGCGCTGGACAGCCGGAAGAAAGTAAACCGAAAAGCATGTGATTCACCTCTGTTATTGTGTGCGTTAGTAAAGCACCATTGTCGTCCCTCCTGCTGATCGATACAGGAGGGGCTTATTTTATCTGTAAGGTTAGCCAGACGACAACATCGGCAGCCGGAGCGTGGCCTATTCAGGAGGGGTGTTATGCGTTACTTTAATTATTTATCACAGGCGGAAGAAGAGGAATTATTCTACTCCGTCCCGGTTCACTATGATAATGCTTCCGAGCGGGAGCTGCTGGCCTATGCGATTGGACCGGCGCTGTATTGCCCGGCTACCCGGCCGACGATTGCCCGGGATATCCTGACGCAGCGTCATCGTGGTCTGACTTCCTGGGTATTCGATCTGGAGGATGCGATCGGGGATCAACAAGTGGAAGCGGCTGAACATTCACTGGTGGAGCAAGTGCACTATTTGCAGGAAGTTATGGATAAGGACTCTTCTGTTCGGTCCCGTATTCCGCTGCTATTTATCCGGGTGAGAAGTGTGGAGCAATTGCAGCGAATTATCCGGTATATGGGAGAGGGAATGCAGCAAATCACCGGTATTATGCTGCCCAAGTTCAACGCTGTCATCGGTGAACAGTATCTGCAAGTCATTGCGGAATATAATCATAGCCGGCATGAAGGAGCTCCTGTACTATACGGTCTGCCGATTCTGGAGACCGCTGCTGTTATTTACCGGGAGAGCCGTCTGGATGAGCTGCTATCGATCAAGCGGGTGCTGGATGCTTATCAGGATTACGTGCTGAATGTGCGTATCGGAGCAACGGACTTTTCCAGTCTGTTCGGACTGCGACGCAGCTCGGATATGACGATCTATGATATTACCACGATCCGGGATTGTATCTCGGATATTATCAATCTGTTTGGACGGATGGAATCGCCTTATGTAATCTCGGGTCCGGTCTGGGAATACTTTTCCAGTGGAGAACGTGTGTTGAAGCCGCAGATTCGCCAGTCTCCATTCGAAGAAGCATTGGGCGCCGATGGGCGCAAGCTGCGTAATGAATATATCAACCATCATGTGGACGGATTGATTCGCGAAGTCATCATGGATAAGGAAAATGGCATGATCGGCAAAACGATTATCCATCCTTCCCATATTGGGCTGGTCCAGTCGCTGTATACAGTCCGGCAGGAAGAATATGAAGATGCGCAGGGGATTATCGCCAACAATACGGGCGAACTCGGCGTCTTTAAAAGCGGATATGCCAACAAAATGAACGAGATCAAACCACATCTTAACTGGGCCCGTCGCATTATGGCCCGATCACAAATATACGGGGTGCTGCATGAACAACAACATTTCATCTCTCTACTCTCAGAGCAAGAACGGCACGTATACGTATAACATTCTGGATGGATTGACGGTACATGTACAGGTGGACCATAATCCGTTCGGACTTCCCATGGAGCAGCTGTTTGAAATGGCTGCCCGTGTGAATCCCAAGCGATCCTTTTTGTTTGTCAGCAAGGTACTGGGCAAGCATCTGGCAGTCAATCCGTATCAGTCGCTCCTGAGCGGCGCAGCATTATCTCTGCTGCTGTATCGTGAAATGAACGCAGAAGCCGATCCTGCCGTAGAACAGCTGCTGCCGGAGATCATCACAGCATTGTCCTCGGGCGAGCACGTAGATCAAGCCTATCAACAGCTGATGAAGCTAAAGTTGACTGCTCCTGTGCCGCTGGCTTTTATCGGATTCGCCGAGACCGCCACCGCACTCGGACATAGCATGTATGAGGCATTTAACCGGGGAGCTACCTATGTACATACGACCCGGCACCAGATTGTCGGCCAGGAACCATTTATCCAGTTCGAAGAGGAGCACTCCCATGCGGTCTCTCACCGCTGCTATGCGAGAGAAGCGCGGATGATTGCCGGAGAGCATCCGATCGTACTCGTGGATGACGAGATTACGACAGGCAAGACGGCGCTGAATATTATTCGCGCGATTCATGAACAGCATCCGCGGCATGTCTATTATGTCGCTTCCTTGCTCGATTGGCGGAGTGAGGACAATATTCGCCGATATGCCGAACTGGAGCAGGAACTGGGAATTACCATTACTCCGATATCGCTGGTCAAAGGGCAGATCAAGGTGGAAGGCAAGCCGGATCTTTCTCATCCTGCAGCCATTCCTTCCAGTCTGACAGCCGAGACGCCGGTGAACCGGATCGAAATGGGACATCTGTTCGAACTGCTGGAAGATCGCCATTCGGTCGATGGATCGGGAACCGTGCATAACGCTCCATTTATTGCGGGAACCGGCCGATTCGGTGTAGATGAACAGGATAATCTTCGAACCGCACACAGTATCCACCAGGCGGCTGCATTACTGCGTGGACAGCGACAGGGAACACGTACGCTCTGTCTTGGTACGGAAGAATTTATGTATATTCCTATGAGGATCAGTGCAGAGCTGGGCGAGGGTGTCTTTTACCATTCCACTACGCGGAGCCCGGTATACCGGTCTAAGGTGCCGGATTATCCGATTCGTACGGGACATTCTTTTGATTCGCCGGAAGACAGCAGTGTGACCAATTATGTATACAATCTCGTACCGGGCGCTTATGATGAGGTATTCGTATTTCTGGAGCGTCAGGTGCCTGCGGGAGATCTGGATTCATTGATTCACAGCCTGCAGGGCGGGTTATTCGCACAAATTCATATCGTGATCTGTGGTCCGGAACAGGGAGGAACGTCCATATGACAACCGAGATGCACCAGACCTGGCAGGAGCCCAGGCTGGCTGATCCGAAGCCGCTGGGCAGCTACGCTCCTGCCGATGCTGTCTTTCTGCTCAAAGATCTGAGCGATGTGAATCTGGAGCGCGGAACAGAAGAGAGGGAAGAGGCAATTCAGACCGGTACTCACTATTCCGAAATGCTGCCGCAGGAATACCAGCCGACTGCCGAGTATGTAGATCTGTTCCAGCGTACGCTGGCTGATTCCGCCGAAAAGGTAGCGCTGGCTGCAGGTGTGGTCAGCGAGCTTATTCTGAGCAAGCGCGGTCGTCAGACAGTGCTGGTCTCTCTGGCCCGGGCAGGTACACCGGTTGGCGTACTCATCAAGCGTTATATACTGCACAAATATAACCTGGATTTGCCGCATTACAGTATTTCGATTATCCGGGGCAAAGGGATCGACACCAATGCTCTTAAATATATTTTACAAAAGCATGGTGTGGATCAGCAGATTCAGTTTATCGATGGCTGGACAGGCAAAGGGGCTATTCGCAATGTACTGATCCAGTCCTGCCGTGAGTTCAACGAGCAGTATGGCACTGCTCTGCAGGATGATCTGGCGGTGCTAGCTGATCCGGCAGGTTCATCGGATACGTACGGAACACGGGAAGACTTTTTGATTCCGAGTGCCTGTCTGAATTCGACGGTATCCGGTCTGATGAGCCGTACGGTGCTGCGGGACGATCTGATCGGTGAAGATGATTTCCATGGATCAAAGTTCTACAGACATTGGCTGGATCAGGATCTGTCGAATACGTTTGTAGATCAGGTCAGCCGCTATTTCCCGGCAGTGGCGCAGCAGGCTGAGCTGCGTGCACAGGAACTGCTGGAGCATCCCGAGCCGGCAAACTGGCAGGGCATCGAAGATATCCGCTGGATTCAACAGGAATACCAGATTCATGACATTAATCTGATTAAGCCAGGTGTAGGCGAGACGACGCGGGTACTGCTGCGCCGGGTACCATGGAAAATACTGATCGATCGGGAAGACAATCCAAATCTGCGTCATATTCTGCTGCTGGCCCGTGAGCGCCAGGCCCAGATTGAAGTATGTCCGCAGCTGACCTATTCCTGCTGCGGTATTATCAAGCCCAGAGAGGAGCATGGCTGATGCTGATCTATGCAAGTGATCTGGACCAGACCCTGATTTATTCGGAGCGTTCCCGCGGCATGGATGTGGACGACCGGATCATGATACCGGCTGAACAGGTAGACGGACGCGTAATTTCCCATATTTCTATTCGGGCTTTGGAACAGTTGAAGCAGATTGCCGAGTCGATTCCTTTTGTACCGGTAACGACGCGGGTACTGGATCTGTATCATCGTATTCATATTTTTCGTGAACAGATTGTTCCCAAATATGCGATTACAAGCAATGGAGCACATATTCTGATCGATGGTCAGGTGAACAGGGAATGGCATGAACAGGTTATGCAGGATGTTCGTGATCAGGCAGCCCCGCCGAGCGAAGCGATAGCGGCTTTTCACCGGGTCTCCGATCCGGAATGGATTATCCGGGAAAGCTACTGGGAAGATACATTTTTCTCGGTACTGGTTGACCGGGACAGAATGCCGGATGAACAGGTGATGGCGATTCAGCCAGAGCTGGAGCAGCTGGGCTGGGGATTGTCCATTCAGGGCAGAAAGGTGTATCTGGTGCCTTTTCCGGTTAGTAAAAATCGGGCGATCGAGCATGTGAAGTACCTGGCGGGAGTCAAGCAAGTGATTGCTTCCGGCGATTCCCTGCTCGACCGCGGACTGCTGGATGCAGCGGATTATGCGATTGCTCCTGCACATGGAGAGTTGTACCGGGGCTTCCGCAGTGGCGAGCTGCAGGGCAACTATGGATTCACGGCACACTCGGGCATTCGGGCAGCCGAAGATATTGTGCAATTTGTAATGGATATCATGAACAGGGAAGGAATCATGAGCTATGAGCGGACGGAAAGTTAGAATCTGGTTCAACCGCAGCTTTGCGGTGGGATACCATTACATTAATGCAGTACGTCATAATGAGGACGGCATGGCATTTGAAATCTACGGGACACATCGTGATCCGGAGCATGTATCTTTGCGGGCCTGTGATTACACCGAGGTAGAGCCTGTATTGTCAGGCGAAGCCTATGCGGCGTATTGTCTGGACTTTTGCCGCCGTCATCAGATCGAGGTATTCGTACCGCGCTGGGGGATGCGCTATGTGGTCGCGGCAGCGGATGCTTTTGCGGAAATGGGTGTGAAGCTGGTCTGCTGCACGGATCGGGCACTGCTGGATCAGGTGGAGGATAAAGGAAACTTCTTCCTGTCTGCCGAAGAAAACAATCTAATGATCGTGCCGGAGTATCGTCTGGTGCATACGGCGAATGAGTTCAAAAAGGCTTATGAAGAGCTACGAGATATGGGACTAAGCGTATGTTTCAAGCCGACACGGATGGAAGGCGGAGTGGGCTTTCGGATTATCGATCCGAACTACGATCCGCTGACAGCGCTGTTCGATACCGTGAGCGCCAAGATGTCCTATGAACAGGCGTATCATGCACTGTCACAGACAGATTCTTTTCCGGAACTGATGGTCATGGAACTGCTGGAAGGGTATGAATACAGTATCGACTGTCTGGCATCGCCGGAAGGAGAACTGCTGGCAGCCGTACCAAGACGCAAAGCCGGAGGACGTTCCCGTCTTCTGGAAGAAGTGCCTGAATTGCTGGAAATCGCCCGAAAAGTGGCACAGTTTTACAAGATTCCGTATAATTATAATCTACAATTGATTTATCAGGGAAATGTTCCCAAAGCGCTGGAAATCAATCCGCGTATGTCGGGCGGCCTGCATATGACGTGCCTGAGTGGTGTGAATTTCCCTTATCTCGCTGTCAAAATGGCTCTCGGCTACAAAGTCGATCCGCAAACACCGGAATATGGATTGTTAACCAGTTATGTCGAGCAGCCTGTTCTTATGGAGGGACAGCCTGCACAATAAATAGATTCAGCTGGAAAGGCAGGTGAATATGGATGAGTAAAGGCAAAATGATCGGCAGAACGTTACTGGCTGGCGGTGCAGGTTATCTCGTCGGATGTGTGCTGGGTATATGGGATGTGCCTGAATATATTACGCTGTTGTTCCCGCTGGCAGGCTCTATCTACGGGATTGCACGGTCAGATCACAAAGCACGTCCGACTATGGAATTTACACAGCCAGAGCCTCAGATTCGGCCGGAACGCAGCAATCCGCTGCCTGAACCCGGAAGAAACACGGTACCGGAACGTCCTGTCCGAAATGCTGCCCCGCCAACTCCTCAGCCTGCAACAGCAGCTTCCGCCGCCGGCGTACCGGCTCAGGAACTGACGGAGATTCCGCCGGTATTCCAGCCCGTGCTGGAGTATTTAAATGTGCTGGAAGAAATGATCATTTCGGAAGGGCAGAAGCATAATCTTGATAACGAAATCGTGGAGAAATCCTGCTCGTTGTTCCTGCGTCTGCAGCGCGTTATTCCAATGCTGGCCGAGATGCACAATGATGATATTAACCATACCGTCAAACGATTGGTGCTGAAAGATCTGAACAGCGTGATCAATCCGTTCCTGCGTCTAAGCGGTGAAGCCAAAACCAAAAACCGCCGTATCCTACTCGACGGAATCAAAGATGTTGATAAACGTATTACTCAGATCGTTAAAACGATTGAACATAAAGACCTGATCGAACTGCAATCCCGCGCAGAAATTATCCATCAGCGTTACTCTTGATCCGTGAAAGAAAATCCAGGCTGTTCTGCTGTATACGATGAACTGCTGACCAGATGAAAGGGGAGAAAGCGATGGCAACTCCACCGTTAAGTCTCAAAAAAGAAGATGAACAAAAGCTCACTCGCGAGGCAAGCACCATTATCCAGAAAGTCGCTCAGGCAGACAGTATGAGTCTGGATGTGCTAATGGATGAAGTGGGCAAGCTGGGTATGCAAACCCAGGAGCGTGCGACACAGACCCTGCAGATGCTGGATCGTCCGGTCAATGATCTGATGTCCGGCAAATCCAAGCAGGTATCGAATCTGATTCTGTCCTTGCGTGACGAATGTGAAGCCCTGCAGCAGAGCAAAAATGTTAGTCTGTTTGGCAAGCTGCTGCGCAAGTCTCCGATCAAAAACTATGTCTACAAATACCAGTCTGTCAGCAAAAATGTAGACGCGATTGTACAGGGACTACGCGATGGCAAGGATACGCTGGAAGAGAATATGATCAGCATGCGTACACTCAAGCGCAATTCCCTGCAGGAGATTTACAATCTCCAGTACAAAATTGCTATGGGCGGCGAATTGAAGACCCTGTTTGAAGCAGAGATTCAAAAGCCGGAAAATGAACATCGCAAAGTCTATCTGGAACGCGGTCTGCGCAAAGTCGTTACCCGCATCCAGTCGATGACCGAGAATATTATGCTGTTCAACCAGGCGATTGCCGCTACCGATATCGTCAATGATACGAATGACAAACTGATTGATTCGGTCAATGATTCGGTCTACAAGGCAGCCAATCTGATCAAAATCTCCGCCATGATCGCACTGGCGATCGAAGACCAGGATCGTGTAGCCAATGCAGTGGAGAGCGTCAACCAGACGATCGAAGATCAGTTCAAGCGCAATGCCGAGATGCTGAAAACGAATAGCGAACGGTCTGCCGAGCTACTCAAAAAGCCGACCATGTCGCTGGAATCGGTCAATCAGGCGATCTCCGATCTCATGTCTGCGCTGGATACATCCGAGCGCTCCAACCGCGAGATCATCAGCAGCTGTCAGGACTACACAGCCAAGCTGTCCACTATCAACGAACAGATGACCCGTCGTCTGGGACTGGAAAAAGCGGAAGCTTCTGCTGCATCCAGTACCAATACTTCAGAATTAGCGCGTGATCCGCTGGCTGATTTGCTGAGATAAGACCCGTTCAAAAAGAAATAAATAGTTTCCAGATCAAACAACCCTTTGCGCATATCAAAGGGTTGTTTTGTTATGTGGTTATCCCTGTGCAAGAAACAGACGAGCAATACAGGCGCTATGGTGATAGAACTTTGTATCTCCCGGAGATAGAGAATAACTGCCAGAAATCATCACTAATTATTACGCTAATTATGAACTGACAATTCGCATTGAAAGGGCTTTCTTTTGGTAAAAGATTGCATTACCATAAAAATGTAGCAGTACGGATTATACAGTTAAAAAAGTGATGGATTGCAGCAGCAGACCTTATTCTCATTAATCTTAAAGGAGATATAACAATATGGAACAAACGACCAAGTATCCTTTCCAGGATCATACACTGGAGCTGGATGAGCGGGTTCATGATCTGGTATCCCGTCTGTCCGAGGAGGAAAAAATTGAATCCATGCTGCAGTATCAGCCAGCTGTAGAGCGGCTGGGCATAGGCGCATACAAGCACGGGACCGAGGCCGCACACGGTATTGCCTGGCTGGGCGAAGCCACCTTTTTCCCGCAGCCTGTCGGACTGGCCTGCACCTGGGACAGTGAGCTGATGCACCGAATCGGTAACGTTATCTCGGATGAAGCACGGGTTATGTATATGCGTAATCCGGCAGTTAACGGATTGACCCTATGGGCACCGACCGTCGATATGGAACGTGATCCGCGCTGGGGACGCAATGAAGAGGCCTATGGAGAAGATCCGCGTCTGACGGGTGAACTGGCGACCCGTCTTGTACAGGGCATTCAGGGCGACCATCCTACATATCTCAAAGCGGTAGCGACGCTGAAGCATTTTCTCGGCAACAATAATGAAGTCGATCGTGGCAGCGGCTCATCAAGTATCGATCCGCGCAATATGCGGGAATATTATCTCAAAGCGTTCGAACTGCCTTTTACCGAGGGCAAAGCCCAATCGATGATGACCGCCTACAACTCGATCAATGGTACACCTGCACTGCTGCACCCGCTCGTGCAGGAAGTAGTCAAAGGCGAGTGGGGAATGGATGGATTTATCGTCAGTGATGCCGGCGATGTGATGGGCATTATGAATGATCATGGATACTATGATTCCCACACCCCTGGAGTAGCCGAATCGATCAAGGCAGGCATCGACAGTATTACCGATGATGCAGACCTGTCCAAAGCTGCGCTGCGTGAAGCGCTGGAGCAGGAACTGCTGAGCTGGGAAGATATCGACCGCGCTTTGTTCCATACGTTCCGTGTTCGCTTCCGGCTGGGAGAGTTCGATCCGGCCGAGCTGAATCCGTATGCCTCGATTGGAGAAGAATCGATGATGACCGAGGAAGCACGGGCGATTGCAGCAGAAGCCGTACGCAAATCGATTGTCCTGCTCAAAAATGATAACAGTATGCTGCCACTGTCCAGTCAGGATACCGATGATGTAGCCGTAATCGGTGAACTTGGTAATATCGTCTACCGTGATTGGTACTCGGGAACACTCCCGTATGCCGTGACCGGTCTGCAGGGTATCGAGGCCAAGTTAAAAGGGACGGTGCATTATCATGACGGCAATGACCGGGTGAGCTTCCAATCGGTAGGTCATGGTGGAGTACTGTCTGTCCGGCAAACTGCCGCTGAAGAAAAAGCGATTGTGCAGGCAGACAAGAGTGGTTTCTCTTCTTCATCAGATACTGCCGACAATCCGGTAGCAGCAGATGCTAGCAGTTTGTTCACTGTATCTGACTGGGGATTTGGCAGTTACACGATTCGTTCAGCAGAAAGCGGGAAATACTGGACGGCCGACGATGAAGGCCAGCGGATTACCGCCTCAGCCGATGAAGCCTATGGCTGGTATGTCAAAGAAGTATTTGGTCTGAATCAGCAAAACGATGGACGGATAGCGATCAGCACGTGGAACGGACGTACCGTGTGCACGGCCGTTGCAGAAGGCCATCTGGCTATCGCCGATGAACAGACAGCGGACGTACTGGATGATCAGGCGCTGTTTGAGAAGAATATTCTGGAAAATGGAATAGAGCAGGCAGTAGCAGCTGCCCGAGCAGCGAAGACGGCGATTGTGTTTGTCGGCAACAATCCATTGATCAACGGTAAGGAAGAAAATGACCGTCCCAGTCTGGAACTGCCAGCTTCCCAGCTGAAGCTGATTCAGGAAGTCTATGCAGCCAATCCGCGTACAGTAGTCGTTGTTATCGGCAGTTATCCTTTTGCTATGGAATGGGTAGAGCAGCATATTCCGGCGATACTGTATCTGTCCCATGCGGGGCCGGAGCTGGGTAGTGCGGTAGCGGATGTATTGTATGGAGACTACGCTCCGGCAGGGCGTTTGAATATGACCTGGTACCGCTCGGAGGATCAGCTCGGTGATCTGAGGGATTACGATATTATTCGCTCTGAGCGCACCTATCAGTATTTCAAAGGCCAGGCGCTGTATCCTTTTGGACATGGACTCACCTATTCGCCGATGGAATACAGCTATCTGGAACTGGACGCTGAAAAAGTAGATGCAGAGGATACCATCCGTCTGTCGGTTACTGTCCGCAATACCGGGACAATCGACAGCGATGAAGTAGTGCAGCTGTATACGAAGCTGGATCAATCGCGTATCCAGCGGCCGCTGCGTACATTGCAGGCATTCCGGCGTATTCATCTAGCAGCCGGTCAGTCGAGTGTAGTTACTTTTGAGCTGCCAGTGAACGAGCTGGCCTGCTGGGATGTGACCCGCAGCCGGTATTGTGTAGAGACAGGCAGTTATACGCTCATGGTCGGCCGTTCGTCTGCAGATATCCAGCTGCAGTCCGAAGTTCAGGTCAATGGAGAAGTCATTCCGCCACAGGATCTGACCAAGCCGATACTGGCCGAGAACTATGACGACTATCGCCAGGTGCATCTGGTCGAATCGAGTGAAGGTGGCGCAGCTGTAGAAGCGCTGGGAGATGGAGCGTGGATATTGTTCGGCGATGCGGAATTTGGTCAGACCGGTGTAAGGACTTTCCAGGCGCGTACTGCGTTTGCCGGCGAATCGGGCGAACTGCAGATTCGTCTGGATGCACCGGATGGACTGCTGGCCGCTACGCTGACACTGGATGGCTCTGGCGGTATAGCCAACTGGCAGAATGTTGGCATAGATATACAGGCAGTGACTGGACGTCATGATGTATATCTGCTGCTCAGCCAGGGCACCCGTATTCGTGAATTTTGGTTTGGAGAGTAAGTGTAGGATTTGAATAGTGAGCATTCGATTAATGTGTTGATTAAATGGAAGTGCAGATTAGGCAATAAGATGGCTCGGAATGCACAATTAAGCAGCAAGCAGCAAGCAGCAAATAATTAAAAGGGCGGCTTTCCTCAGTGGAAGCTGCCCTTTTACATTTTAATATTTCAGGAGGATGATATTGACGAGCGCTGCGGCTTCTGTCCATACGTACCAAGGCGCCATATATATTCGATCGGTCCCATAGTGAAGCGACTTAGCCACCAGCTGCTGAGAATCATCTGAATGATCAGAATAAATAGAGCAGCAATCATCAGTACAGTAATATGTACCTGAGACGGCCAATGCAGCAGATGAGACAGTAGCAGAATCACAGCTGTCTGTGATACATAGTTGGTCAATGCCATACGTCCAAGATTGCCGAGTGGTGTCAACAGACGCTCAATACGCGGTTGACGCAGCAGCAGGATCAGTGTTGTTACATAGAATACACTCACCGGCAGTCCGCTTAACATAGAGGAGATATCGACCAATCCGAATTGGTCCAGAATCCAGTTACCTGACAGATGCAGCGGCCAGATTAGCACGAGTGCTGCAATTTGTGTAATTCGGAGTCCTTTGCGATAGCGTTCTGGCTCGGCGAATAACCTGATCTGGCCGGCCCATTTCCCCAGGAAAAACATGCCCAGTGTCTCCAGCTGGGCGATACCCAACCAGCCCACACTTATACCGATAATGAACAGCGCTATCAGCAGACTCACCCACGGCTTGACCCGGTAAAAAGGAATCAGAAAAAATCCGAGTATCGCGTATACCAGCAGCGCCTCTCCAGGCTGAAAATAATGATGAATCATACCAATCACGAGTAAAATAATTAATCTGCGAGTAAAGCGGAGACGCGGACGGTCGCCACGTGCCTCGGCCCGGCTAATAAAAATATGAAAACCTACCCCGAATAGAAATGCAAAAATAACATAAAAACGCTGCTCCACAGCAAAATGCAAGAATTGCAAAATTCCCTTATCGAGTGGGGTCCAGTCCATATTGTAATGTACCAACTGCATAATATTGATCAGGATAATTCCACACAATGCGAATCCGCGCAGAATATCCAGGTTAACCAAGCGTTTCAAAATAACGCCTCCTTATATGTGAATATGTAGTAGCTATAGGAAAGACCGATCGAAGAGCAAATATATTTCCTTTCTCTTCACCATGTACAGTCTCTCCTTATATTCAGCATAAAAGAACCGTCCGGACGGTACTATCGATTTACCTTACGAAAAGCTTACAGAGAAGAAAGGTAGGATCTACTGGATAAATAAAGGAGTAAAACATTCTGATCTATGTATGTTAAAAAGCCCAATCCGGCGGTCTGTTCAACTTTTGTCCAGGCCTGGCCTGATCCACGCACGATAATCAACAGTCAAATAAGCCACCGCACAAAGCTGCCATACAAAAAAAGACGCTTCATCCGAAGCGTCCCATAATGTATTCCTGTGTAGAGTTTTTCTCGGGATTGGTGAAAATTTTGTTCGTCTCCCCGTGTTCCACCAGATTACCGAGGTAGAAGTAGGCGGTGTAATCAGATACCCGTGCCGCCTGCTGCATATTATGTGTGACAATAACGATACGCAGGTCGCTTTTGAGTTCGGAAATGAGTTCTTCCACTTTACCGGTGGATACCGGATCGAGTGCGGAAGCCGGCTCATCCAGCAGCAGGATCTGCGGATTGACCGACAGGGCGCGAGCGATACATAGACGCTGCTGCTGACCGCCGGACAAGGACAGCGCTGACTCTTTCAGACGGTCTTTGACTTCATCCCACAGTGCAGCGCGGCGCAGGCTGGTTTCGACGATTTCATCGAGCTTTTGGCGGCTTTTGATTCCGTAATAGCGAGGACCAAACGCAATATTTTCATAAATGGATTTGTAAAATGGATTCGGACGCTGCCATACCATACCGATCCGCTGACGCAGTTTGATAACATCGGTGGAAGGAGAAGCGAGATCAATGCCATCCATCCAGATATGACCGGTACTGCGTGCGCCGGCAATCTCATCATTCATCCGGTTGAGCGAGCGCAGGAATGTGGATTTCCCGCAGCCCGATGGACCGATTAGTGCGGTAACTGTTTTGGCAGGGAATCCGAGACTTATATTTTTGATGGCCTGATACTCACCATAATAGACACTTAGATCTTCCGTACTGAAAGGCATTGCCATAGTATAAAATCCTCCTTGAGTAGACTGCCATAGGGACAGAAAGGATCTGTCCCATAATGATCATGGAACATTAGTTCATGCGTTTGGAAGCAGTCATATAACGATACAGTGTGCGACCGCCCCAACGTGCGAGCAGATTGAAGATCAATACCATGATCACCAGCACAGCGGAAGCGCCGGCAGCAATCTGTATCGCATCCGGTGCCAGACCTTCACTGTTGACTTTCCAGATATGGGTAGCCAGTGTCTCGGCTGGACGCAGCGGGTTCAGTGGTGAACGCGGATGCAGCGGATTCCAGTCCGAGAAGTTCAGCGGAGGTGTCGTCATACCGGACGTGAACAGTAGGGCTGCTGCTTCGCCGAATACACGGCCTGCTGCCAGAATCGTACCGGTGACGAGCGAAGGAATCGCTACAGGCAGCATAATGGACGTGATAATTTTCCATTTGGATAATCCGAGAGCCAGACCGGCTTCTTTTTGCTCACGGGGTACAGAGCTGAATGCCTGTTCTGTAATCCGTACCATCAGCGGCAGGTTGAAGATCGTCAGTGCCAGCGCACCTGCCAGCAGAGAGAATCCCATACCCATCGTATTAACAAATACGAGCAAACCGAACAGACCGATAACGATAGACGGGAAAGAGGACAGTACCTCTACAACCAACCGGATAAAGGCGGTGATTTTGCCGGGTTTGGCATATTCGGACATATAGATTCCGCCACCGAGGCCAAGCGGAATCGTGATAATCATGGTCAGCACGAGCAGGTACAGGGAGTTGAACAGTGGAGGCCCGATCCCGCCGCCTTCACGAATCGTTTGCGGCTTGGACGTCAGGAAGTCCCAGTTGATATGTCCCAGACCGCGGAACAGGATAAAGCCGAGCAGGCCAAGCAAAATGACAACAATAGAGAGAGCAAGAGCGACAATAATAACCGTAGCTATCTTATCTGCATTTCTGGCCCGTGTTCTGGCTTTGGTGTTTACGGTTTTGGTTGTCATATCCGGTTTCTCCTTTCGAGCAGGCGGATGATGAGGATGAACACGAATGTCATCAGCATCAGTACAAGTGCCATACTCCACAATGCATTATTCTGAATAGAACCCATCGCTGTATTCCCCATGCCGAGTGTAATAACACTGGTCAGCGTGGAAGCAGATTCCAGCAGGGACGTTGGAATATAAGGGGCATTACCGATAACCATCTGTACGGCCAGTGCTTCACCGAAGGCGCGGGCCATACCGAGTACGATACCGGTCAGCAGTGCCGGCAAAACGGTAGGCAGTACCACACGGTAAATCGTCTGCCAGCGTGTAGCGCCAAGTGCATACGAAGCTTCACGCAGACCGCGTGGCAGGGAAGCCAGGGCGTCTGCAGCTACGCTCGTAATCGTCGGCAGGATCATGATGGACAGCACCAGCGCACCGGCTCCAACGCCGATACCCTGTCCGCCTACATGATCGCGCAGGAAAGGTACAATCAGAGTCAGACCGATAAATCCGTAGACAACCGAAGGAATACCCGACAGCAGCTCAATCGCCGGCTGCAGGATGCGCTTGCCGAAGGTAGGTACGATCTCTGTCATGAACAACGCTGCTGCGATACTAAGCGGACTGGCGATCAGTGCAGCCAGCAGGGTAACCAGAAAGGAACCTGTAATTGCCGGCAGAGCGCCAAACGAAGGCTCGGCCGCATCCGGAGCCCAGTGGGTACCGAAGAAGAATTCGGTCAGGCTGACACCGTTCACCGCAAAGGTAGCCACGCCTTTGGAAGTAACAAAATAAACAATGGATACGATGACCGCGATCAGAAAAACAACACAGACAGATGTGTAAATTTTGCCGATCCAGTCTTCCAGACGGTGCTTCTCAAGCGGCAGCCTGCGACGCTGTGCTTCCCGTGGAGTAACTTTGGAATGCTCCATAAGTAATAACCTCTTTTCTTCATGCTTTGAATAAATGACGTGCCGTTATCTCAACAATTCAAGGGAGAATGGTGATAGATCGTCGTTCTGTATAAAAACGTGAAAAGAGAGGCGGGGCCCCCGCCTCTTCGAGCCATGGCGATCGTGCCAGCAGCTGCATCTTTTCATCTGTTATATTCGATTCAATGCTTATTTCTGGCTAACTTTACCTTCTGCATCACGTTGTACCTGCATACCGGACATTGGGATATAACCCAGTTCTGTTACATCGCTTTGTTGAACGTCTTCGCTCAGCATGTAATCCAGGAACGCTTTGGTAGAAGCATCCGGCTCACCTTTGGTGTACATGTGCTCGTAAGCCCAGATTGGGTATTTACCAGCTTCCACGTTCTCTACTTTAGGCTCTACGCCGTCATAGCTCAGTGCAGTTACACTGTCATCCAGGTAAGACAGTGCCAGGTAACCGATAGCGCCTGGAGTTTCAGCGATCAGTTTTTTAACTGTACCGGAAGAATCCTGTTGGATCGAACCTGCTGGATCTTCTGTTTTTTGGCCCAGTGCGTACTTCTCAAAAGTAGCACGAGTACCGGAGCTGCTTGGACGGTTGATAACGACGATCTTTTGATCCGCGCCGCCAACTTCTTTCCAGTTGGTTACTTTACCAGTGAAGATATCCACCAGCTGTTGTTTTTTCAGATCTTTTACGTTAGCGCCTTTGTTGGCAACAGCTGCCATAGCTACTACCGCTACTTGATGATCGACCAGCTCAGCCGCTTTGTCAGCGTCCAGCTTTTCTTCTGCAAATACGTCGGAGTTACCGATATTGGCTTGACCTTCGGATACCTGAGTCAGACCCGTACCGCTACCGCCGCCCTGTACTTGAACGGACACGTTAGCATATTTGGAATCTGCCATAAACTTTTGAGCGACTTGATCAACCAGTGGTTGCAATGCTGTTGAACCTACAGCCAGAATAGAACCGCTAAGCTCGGAAGAATTTTCTCCTCCTGTGCTGCCAGTATCTGTACCGGCACCCGATCCCGTAGTAGTTCCGCCGTTTGATCCGCAGGCCGCAAGCACAAGGACCATCGTCAGCGTAAGAAGCATGATTGGCAGTTTTTTAAACATTTGTAAAGTCTCCTCCCCCTAATTAAAGGCGCAATACTTTTATGTGTTTTGTCTTACATGACTTATTCTAGGGGCGCAGTGTTAGAGTTAAGTCTTAGTTTTGTAAACTCTGTATTAAAATTTCGCAAAATTGTTTGAGAAATGTAAGCGGGCAAAAAGAAGGATCGCAACGGAAAGAACATTAGATCCCAGCTGTTCTTTTAGGAGGAATAAAAAAACATGCAGGATTCCGCACACAGCAAAAATGCCCCGGCACCGGAAAAGAACACCGGAATCGGGGCATTACATAGAAATGTATACTGTTTATGTGCTGCCTGACAGCAGCCAGTATCAGACTAATTACATCGTAGTTGGGCCGCTGCCTGTACTGTTATGGGATTGCTTGAAATCCTTGATTTCGGATTTTACATCGCCTACTGCCGATTGCGCTTCGGTTTTGAAGTCTTTGGCAGTGCTCAGGGATTCCTTGATCACGCCGACTACTTCCTGACCTTTTTCGGCGATCTCATGACCTTTTTCGTTAATCATTGGACCTTTTTCCTTAACGAGCTCAGTAACCTCAGCCAATTTGGCACGTGCTTTTGCACCTTGCTGCGGGGCGACCAGAACAGCTACACCTGCACCTACCAGCGCGCCTGTTACTGCACCAATGGCTAGCGTTTTTGTTGTCTCTGTATTCATGTTCATTACTCCCTTCGTAGTGAAGTGCTTGTTTATTATTACCCATATTCATGGATTTATCCCAAGTTATGTGGCAGCTGGGTTAATTATTTTATCCTGCATAGATAGGAGCTGCAGCTTTATCCCTGGCTGCATGGCATCCTCCGGCTGTATCCAGAAGCCACTTATAATGGAGGATAACAAAGCCCTGCCTGGAATCAGCAGGGCTATTGCCATATTTACAAATCTGCTATAAGGCAGATCATTATTTGCTCAGTGTACCTACATTGACGATACTTGGCGCCTGATCAGCACGGGAGTGCATAAAGTCCGGAGCCGGCTTCAGAATCGGTGCCTGACCATAGGCTTTTGGCTGTTGCACATATTCGAAATCGCCTGTGCCATCCATTGCAGGACCACTTGCCCAGCGTCCGGCTGCACTTTCTTCGCCCTGGGAAAAGTTCATGAATTGGTGAACCACTTCACGTTTTTCCAACTCCGGAGGGAAGGAAGCAGGTGTAATCATACCCTGTTTGGCTTCGATTTCGGCAATCGCTGCAAGCCATTGATTCTGGTGCATCGTATCGCGGGCAATCATAAAGGACAGCATGTCACGGATACCCGGATCTGTTGTTTGCTCATACAGGCGGATAACCTGCAGACGGCCTTGGGACTCGGCGTTCAGATTGGCACGGAAATCAGCCAGCAGATCGCCGCTTGCGACGATATAACGGGAATTCCATGGATAGCCTACGCTATCGGATGGCAGTGCACCCAGACTGGATACAATCGCATGCTGAGGGTTCATACCACCCAGGACTGCGCCAATCGCAGGGTCTTTGGCCATTTGTTCTACTTGATCCAGTGGGGCATCGTCGAGCAGTTGGGCGATCATCGTTGCCAGCATTTCGACGTGACCGATTTCCTCGGTACCGATATCCAGCAGCATGTCTTTGTACTTGCTCTCTGCACGGGAATTCCATCCCTGGAACAGGTACTGCATCATGACGGACATTTCACCATATTGTCCGCCGAGTACTTCCTGCAGTTTTTTCGCATAAATCGGGTCTGGCTTATCCGGCTTGGCTGTATACTGTAACTCTTTAATGTGAAAGAACATAATGTAACTCCTCCTTTAATGTGTAAGAAAATAGACTGGATGCATAGGGATTCGTAATTTTGTACATGTTCACTTCAAGTTAAGTAATCACACTTTGCATATGATTCATCCAGTAGATGAAGCCGCTGCCCTACAGCAGCAGAACCATATGAAAAGTGTCCCGAAGAATACGATGGCCATCGCAAACAACTATTAACCAATTCGGATTGGATATAACCTTGTTCCTCCCAATAAAATGACAAAATTGTTATTTATCAAGCAAATTAAATGGGTGATATTGGAATTTATCGAAAAAAGAAAAGCAGATCAGAGTATGCATACTTCGCATATCCCCGATCTGCCACATATTATAATGACCTTGTCTGAACGTTCAGAAGAAAATAATAAAATTTGAATGAACAACAGACTAGCTACTGAAAATCACTGCCGATCTTTTGTTTGATATACATACGGTAGATATGCACAATCGTAATCTTGACTGCCATATAGATAGGAATAACAAGCAGCATACCGAGAATACCACCCATATCTCCACCGACCAGCAGAAGCACGATGATCGTAAATGGATGAATATCGAGCTGATTACCAAAGATAATCGGCTCCAGCAGATTGTTCTGAATCAACTGGGCGACGATTACGATTACAATCGACCAGATCCCCATCATCGGTGATTCAATAAAGCCGACGATCGCTACCGGTACAGCTGACAGAATCGCTCCGATATACGGGATGAAATTCAGGAAAAACGCCAGGAATACGAGCAGCAGTGAATAGGGAAGATCGATAATCAAAAATCCGATATACAGCAGTACACATAGCGCAAAGTTAACGATAACACGTCCGGCAATAAAGCTGCTGAGGGAATCATCAATCTCGCTCAGCATCAGTTTGCCATCTTCACGGAACTTCTGCGGGAATAACAGTACCAGACGCTCGGACAGCTTTTTGTCGTCCTTGAGCAGGTAATACAGCATGATAGGCACAGTGGCAATAACCAGTACCACATTGGATACAAAGGAGAACATACTGGAAATATGATCCGACAACCAGGTAAATACCGTATTCAGGTACTCGGTGAGCTTGGACAGCATATCATCGCTGGTTCCCTGATCCGGCAAATACTGCTGGATAAAGGAATTATGCTGCAGCGCCTCTACCTGCTTAATAATGCTGTTGGTAAACTGGGGCGTATTCTGCACAAAGCTGGTCACCTGATCACGCAGGGTCGGCCAACCGATCATGGAGAAAATCACCAGTGCCAGAATAATCACCACATAGATCATCAGGATAGACATGGAGCGCTTGACCTTGCGCTTGCGTTCCAGCCAGTTAACCAGTGGGCGCAGCGGATAATAGATAAAAGCGGTAATAAGTAGAGGTACAATGGTGAGGCTGATCAAAGAGCGGATAGGAACAAAGATAAAATCAACCAGTGTTCCGAGATAGATGATCAGCAGTACAAGCGCGATGCCCGCGCCAATACGAAAAAAACGATTTTGTATCATAGGCAGGTTTCCTCCCGGAGAATAGTCCAACTCTAAGCTGCTTAGTTGCTTCTATGTATGGCAGTCCAAGTAACTTAGCTATTAAAAGAGCTGATAACTGTATATAAACGCTATTATAGCCTACTCAATCGTTATGCTTCATATTTCATACGTCCGAGGCAAGCAAGTTAGCATAATCTGTACATGGATTATTTTCACAATAAATATTTGGAAGCGGATTCTTATAACGCTATAATAGAACCCAGATGCTCCTGTTCGGTTCGGTATTCCGTTATAATCCGGCTTGCCGGCAAGGCTGACAGAGCACAGGATACATACCATGAGGAGGCTGTAACCGATGACGATGAATTACCGCAGACTGGGTGGAAGTGGACTCAAAGTAAGTGAGATTAGCCTGGGTAGCTGGCTGACGTATGGAGGATATGTAGAACGGGAGAATGCCGTGAATTCAATCCGTGCCGCGTACGATCTGGGCATTAATTTCTTTGATACAGCTAATGTGTATGAACGCGGAGAAGCCGAGAAAGTCGTCGGCGAGACGCTGAAATCGTATCCACGCGAATCCTATGTGCTGGCGACCAAGGTATTCGGCAATATGGGTGACGGTCCCAATGATAAAGGATTATCCCGCAAGCATATTATGGAACAATGCCATGCCAGCCTGAAGCGGCTGGGTCATGATTATATCGATCTGTATTACTGCCACCGCTTCTCCCCGGAGACGCCGATCGAAGAGACACTGCGTGCACTGGACGATCTGGTGCGTCAGGGCAAGATTCTGTATGTCGGTGTCAGCCAGTGGACAGCTGCCCAGATGCAGGCCGCTGTCGGTGTAGCCGACCGTTACCTGCTGGACCGGATCGTCGTGAATCAGCCGATCTATAATATGTTCGATCGTTATATCGAAGAAGAAGTCATTCCGCTCGGTGAGAAATATGGCATCGGCCAGGTTGTGTATTCGCCGCTGGCACAGGGTCTGCTGACTGGTAAATACACCTCGGGCGGTCAGATCCCTTCCGACAGCCGTGCCGCCAAGCTAGGCTGGGACGAGAAAAAGCTGGATGAACAACGCCTCGGTCAGGTGCAACAGCTGCAAAGTATCGCGGATGAAGCCGGATTATCACTGACCCATCTTGCGCTGGCATGGATTCTTCGTCAGGACAACGTCTCTAGTGCCCTGGTCGGCGCGAGCCGTCCGGAACAGATTCAGCAGAATGCGGGAGCAGCGGGTGTGAAATTGAGTGAGGATGTACTGACAGCGATTGAAGAAGTGTTGAAGAAATAAAATGATGAATAGAAGCCCTTCTGTATCTGTGTAATACAGAAGGGTGTTTTTTATGTTTAAATATGAAGGTTACAATGGAGAAACACTATTGATACTCGAAGAATTTAATAAAGCTAGCATGGTTCAAGTTAGATTGGATTGAAAACTAAAAATAAAGGAGCCAAAATATGAGTATATCAAAAATAAGGATAGATTTTTGGCTTACAGGCGATTTATTTGAAGCTGATGAAGTATCTGAGATTCTCCAGATCGAACCCACAAAATTTAAAAGAAAAGAAGAGTATCCACTTCCTCAAACAGCTTTAACATCTTGGAAACTGTCTACAAAAAAAGAAGAATGTAAAGCGGTTTGTTGGCAATTTGAAAAGTTAATCAATTTGTTGAAAGGAAAGGAAGGATTGATTATTGAACTTTGTGAACAATATGAATTAACAGCTTCATTTACAGTAGTAGTAGAAATGGAAGCAGGCAATGGTCCCGAACTTGTTTTGACAAAAGATATTATTCTTTTCATTGCTGCTATTAATGCAGAAGTTGGTTTCGATTTATATATCGATTAAAGTCTGGCATAGAAGCAAGTTATAAATATAAGCCATTTGCTAATTGAATTGTTGATATTAATACAATAACAAAGACCCCAGGGTGAATAACCTCAGGGTCTTTGTTTTATAACTTTTAAATTCATGTCCTTTTTTGCTATAAAAATGCAGCCAACATACTTATTAGTTTATCTGAAGGTTTTAAGATTGGTTTTTAAGGAAGTTTTTTTATTAAAATTAGTTTGAATCCGATCCAATTCATGATAAACCTGACATCATTCCACAACTGGTCACACTCATCTCAAAGATGCAGCAATCTCTGCGCATGCTGATACAGTTCAGCATACTTTGCCACGATATCCTTTTCCGCGTTCCCTCGGAACCGCTCGAACAAATTTGTACACTTCAGCAGCAGCAGATTGTAATTCCACCGCTGTGCCTGCTCCATACATTCCAGCAAATACCCAAATCCCTGACCATATTGTCCACGCTCCAAATAATACACCGCCAGTTCATATAGCAGCCGGGCATAGCGCTCCAGATTCAGCTGCAGCGTATACAGCTCATCGTCCAGTGTCTGCGCTTCCAGATCGTCGATCCCGTGCTTGAACTTTGGCAGCACGGTACTCAGGTCCAGCCGGTGCCGGTTGGCTGCCGTGACCACATTTAGCAGAAACACGAGCAGTTCCTCCGGTCGCTGTTCTACATACTCCACATATTCCTCCAGCACATCCGGCTCACCCGCATACAGTCTTGCCGCGTAGCTGTTGGCCCGCGCCCATTCTTCAAATCTATTTTTCCATAATAAAGTATCTTCGTCCTCTTCCTGCACCCAGTCCAGCTCGGTAGTCAGCTTCAGATAATGAGCGACTTGCTCGTAATCCTTGTATTCCTCATTCGCATGAGCGCGCAGCAGATACGCATACGATATGTAAAAGAACCATGGCTTTTGCGGCTGGCGGTCGGTAGGCAGTTCTCCAGCCTGTTTACAATCGTAGAGCATTTTGGCTTTGTCCAGCAGAATCTCGGCGATTTTCTCGACCTTTTTCCAGTTGCGCAGTGAACGATACGTGTTCGCCAGATCGGTATAGGCATCCAGCTGCTCCACTTCATTCAATCGCTCCACAAATGGTTCAAAACGGATCGCCAGCTGATAGTTTTCCTCCTGGTCATCTCCCTGTCTCGCCATGAACAGGCGGTAATGGCAGATTGCGAGGCGTTCGGAGTGCTGCTTGTTTTCGCTCTCGGCTACGCTTTCATACAGCATGCTGGCAGCGTCCTTTTTATCTTCCCGGAAAAAGTCCTCGGCCGTCTCGAACAGAAACCCCGGATACTGGGACTTGCCGGCGAGCATGCTGACGATCTTCTGGATACAATCCAGCTTGTCCAGCTCGACACACCGGTATAGAAAAGGCTTGATTCGCCGCCAGTCCGGTGTAGCGTCGTTCAGATATTCATTAATGTACTGATCATACAGCGCGCCCTTCTCCAGCTCCAAAATCTCGGTGATCTTGTCGAGCTGCTCGATACTGAGCACCCGGTTACCGTTGAGGATGGAACTAATGATCCCTACATTAATATTATGTTTCTTGGCAAAACGGCTCATGGAAATTTCCTCTTGCTGAATACGTTGTTCCAGTCTGTCCCGAATGAGCGGTGGATGGTCCAAAGGGCACACCTCCTTTATGAAATGAAATGGCTGGATTAAGCAGTATACAGGGAATAGCCTGGTGTGAAGTCTGTAAGAATGATGCTTTATCTATGTACAAAGTTACAGGTTACCAGGTTTTTAAATAAAATATAGCGGATGCAGGCAAGGTGAGCAATCCATTTTACAGAGAATGACCGGAATTTATCATGAACACGAATATTACAGAACAAAGAGGAAAAGGCCGGTAGCAGGCTGGTCTGGATACATCGATTCATCCGGTACAGCAGATCTTGCAGGAGATAACCAACGCTTATCCTGCTGCAATTATTTCCTGTCGTCTGCAAATGTCTTACTCTACATTATACGACAGGATATAAAAGCTGTTCACGGACAAAAGAACCGTTTAATACTTAATAGTATGACAAATATTCAAAATTAGTGAGAATCATTCTCGTATTATTCGCAAACCTATTGACCGACATTTGAAATGGATTTATACTTATTCTAAAATCAAATTAAGGGAATGATCCATGTGAAAACTATCAATCTGACGACGCAGCGCAAAGCTGTCTACGAAATCGTCTGCAACGCCGAGGATCACCCGACTGCCGCTGACGTAATGAACCGGTTGGTAGAGCGTGGTCATAATTTCGCTTATGGTACTGTATATAACTCGCTTCGATATCTGTCAGACAATGGGCTGATCCGTGAATTGAAGCTTGGTGAGACCGCTAGCCGCTACGATGGCAAAATGGATGATCACCAGCATATTGTATGTGAATCCTGCGGACGAGTGGATGAAGTCATGACCGATGCACCGCTGCAATGGTACGCTGACGTAGCGGAGGAGACCGGGTACGATGTCCATCATGCACATGTTGTATTTAAAGGAGTGTGTACCGAATGCAAAAACAAATCGAAAAAGTAATTGAGAATGATTATCTTTCCGACTCCGGATCGTCTATAAACTGGACATCAGGCAGTAGCTTCGAAGAAATGGAGACGCTGGTTCAAGCTTGCCCGGTAACACGCCGCGTCGTGATTATCAGCCCGGCTCCCAGTCGTATTCATGAGCTGACACGTATGCTGTCGGACAGCTGTTTTGATGTTATGGTATTTCACCGCTGGGAAAACAATGGGGCAGGTGCGATTAGTGCCGACCTGTATATTTTTGATATGATTACCGCTGCAGGCAGTGGGGAGATCGAGCTTGCCAAGCTGCGCATAAATGATAATGATTCTCATGTACCGTCTATTTTCCTGGTACGCGAGGAGATGCTCGCTCTTGGTATGAAAGAATGGACCGAGGAAGAACTGCTCGTCTGGCCGATGCGTCCACAGGAAGGACTGTATCATGTAGAACGTGTTATTCGTTCCAACGCGAATCGCCCGGCGGCGCCTGCAGCCGATGAAGATTCCCAGCATCGGATCGTGTTCAAGGATCTGTGGATCGATCGCAAGAAAATGACGGTCCATCGCGGACAACAGCGCGTCGAACTGACCAAAACCGAATATGACCTGCTGCTCATGCTGATCGAAAGCGAAGGCGGCGTATTATCCCGTGAACAGCTGATGAGCGAAATCTGGGGCACCCAGTTCTTTGGCGGCAGCAATGTAGTCGATGTACATGTAAAAAGTCTGCGCAAAAAAATCGGCGATAATGCGTCTGCACCACAGTATATTGCAACTGTACGTGGCGTGGGATATCGTCTGGCAGACTAACTTTTTCGTTTATCATTCAAAAAATCGAATTTTGTTGAATATGCGTAGTTGCGGATAGGCTGTAGATTCATAGTATGAACAAGCTATTCACCGCTTCTTCATGCAAGGCTCATCCAAGACTCATGTGGAGCTCATGAACTTACCTGGTTGGCAATGTTAGAATGATTCTAAACTTACGGATTTTGAATTAAGTCTAATTACAAGTCTAATTCATTTAACTGCAGCCCGATAGGCTGTATCTAAACGATGGACGAGCACGAGAAGACTTGGAACGATCCGATTTGAAAGGATGATTCTAACGATGGACAACCGTCTAACCACCAACCAGGGTGCTCCTGTAGGAGATAACCAGAATTCCAGAACAGCCGGACGCAGAGGACCAGCGCTGCTGGAAGATTACCACCTCATCGAGAAGATTGCCCATTTTGACCGTGAACGTATTCCGGAGCGTGTCGTACATGCACGTGGCGCTGGCGCCCATGGCGTGTTCCGCGTGGAACATAGCATGAAGGAATATACCCGGGCTGCTTTTCTGCAGGAAGAGGGACTGGAGACACCGGTGTTTGTACGTTTCTCTACCGTTATTCATGGAGTCGGTTCTCCAGAGACGGCACGCGATCCGCGCGGTTTTGCCGTGAAGTTCTACACATCTGAGGGAAATTACGATATTGTCGGCAACCATCTGCCGGTATTTTTTATCCGTGATGCAATCAAGTTTCCGGATATGGTTCATTCCCTCAAGCCCGATCCGCAGACAAATATCCAGAATCCGGGCCGTTATTGGGACTTTATGACCCTGACGCCGGAATCTACACATATGATGACCTGGCTGTTCTCGGATCACGGTACACCGGCCAATTACCGGGAGATGGATGGATTTAGCGTCCACGCCTTCAAATGGATCAATGCCGAAGGCAAAGTAACTTACATTAAATACAAATGGGAATCCAAGCAGGGTGTCCGCACATTCTCTGCGGATGAAGTACGTGAACAGCAGGGTAGAGACTTTAACCATGCGACGCGCGATCTGTTCGATCATATTGAGCAGGGGAAATTTCCGGAATGGGAACTGAAAGTACAGTTTATTCGTCCCGAGGATATCGACAGCTATTCCTTCGATCCGCTTGATCCTACCAAAGTATGGCCGGAAGATCAGTTCCCGTTCCATGTGGTAGGTACGATGACACTAAACAAGAATCCCGACAATTTCTTTGCCGAAGTGGAACAATCCGCTTTCTCTCCAAGCGCGCTCGTACCTGGTATTGAACCGTCCGAGGACAAGCTGCTGCAGGGACGTCTGTTCTCTTATCCCGATACACAGCGTCACCGTCTGGGGCCAAACTATTTGCAGATTCCGATTAATTGCCCTTATGCACCGGTACGCAATCACCAGCGCGATGGTCTGATGAATGTGCATCAGGACAGCTCCCGGTACAACTATGAGCCGAACAGCTATACCGAGGGTCCGGTCGAAGATCCTGCCTACCGTGACAGCGAAGTGGAGCTGGAGGGCAAGGTAACCCGTCAACAAATCGAGAAAACCGATGACTTCACCCAGGCAGGTGAACAATATCGTTCCTATAATGCGCAGCAAAGAGATAATTTACTTCAAAATCTGGTTAATGATTTACAGGGAGTGAAAAAGGATATCCAGCTGCGCGCGATCTGTAACTTTATCCGTGCAGACCGTGAATACGGTATGCGTCTCGCTCAGGGACTCGGCGTGGATATCAGCGAATTCATGTCCCAGATGCGTTCCTGATGAATGCTGTACCGTTATCCAGCAGCCTGCTTTTTATAGCTGCAGGGCGTATACATTCCCTGTAGTCTACACCGGCAGGATGCTTTTATATACAGCCTGTTGAATCGCTCTACACGATGCAGATGATACGGAGCTGTTCAACAAGCTCATATTTTTCACTGTCTGCGGCGCAATCAGCCGGGAAATAACGCAGAATGACGGTCACCGTACATGCTGCCTGAACCCGTAAGCCGCAGCGGCCAAGGCCACCCAGGCCATTATATATACAGCAGGAGGAAGCAATACTATGAGTACGAGATAGTGTGTGCTTCCTCCTGTCTTATCTCCTTCCGTAATGCCCTGCTGTCTGCCGGGATCTATTCCATCCAGAGAGATACACGTGGAAAGGAAATTGTGGTGAAGGCCATACTTTGCCGGAATGTTGTAAGCCCAAGAGGATGATTGCAACAGCAAAGGAGAGGTGTATCATGAGGAAATTATGGAGCCTGGGGATATGCGGTATGGTAGTTATGTTGATGATGATCGGTAGTGCAACAGGTTATGCATCGGCAGAGCCGGTGCGGACAGGGATTCAGCAGCGGCCTCTGAATCTGCCGGCCAGTTTCCCTGTTCCGGACGATGCACTGACAGTAACGGCCGTACAGAACAGCAGTGACCAAGAGAAATTCGTCCTGTTTACTTTCCAGACCCGGTTGAGTATGGAGACACTGGCCAAGACCTACAGCGAGTACTTCCGTGAGCACGATATGCCGGACGCTATCGAGACACTGAGCGAGCAAAAAATGGTTATTCAGGGTACCAACAACGTCTCCCGACAGAGCTGGATTCTGACAGCCGTGCCGGCGGCAGATACGAATGGTCTGATGGAACTGACGGTCGTCTGGACCGATGAACGCTAAATAAATAGCCTGGTTATAAATGACGAGACTGGTGTCTGAGCCTGTCAAGGAGACAGCTATAGACCAGATAGTATATTGCGCGGAGGCAGACAATCTCCGCGCTTTTGTTATTTTGCCGGAAATCTACATGGTTTATATGGAAAAAATTTTAAGTTTTATTTTAAGTATATTTTGCGTATAACAACGCTAAATGAAGTAGAGTAGAGGGTTAACTTCGTTATTTTAATGTAAATTTGCAGGTATCAATTGTTAAAAACCTGTAGACTGATACGCATAATATGATAATATACAATTAGGTATTGAAATTTGACTTGATTTAAATGATTACACTACAATGTGTAGTGTGAGGTGGCGCAGATTAAGATGAAAATACAAAACTTCAAAGTGGGTGCTACAGGAATGGATCGCTTTTTTGGTCCACTGGAAGCACAGGTAATGAATGTACTGTGGGATATGGATCACGCTATGACGATCAGGGAAGTGCAGACAGCACTGAAGCCTGTCAAACTGCTCAGCTTTAATACAGTGATGACAGTGATGAATCGTCTGGTGGACAAGGGCGCCCTGCTCAAACAGAGTGAAGGCAGAAGCTTTCATTACATTCCGTCGGAAAGTCGCGCAGATTTTTTGAATCATCAATCCAGGGAATTAACGCATGAATTAATGGAAGAGTTCGGATCACTCGCTGTAAACCACATGGTGGATATACTTGAAGAGGTAGATCCTCAACTTATTCAAGCCTTGGAGGAAAAGATCAAACAATGGAAAAACAACGCGTAGAATGGTGGCATCGTCGTTCCGAAAGACTGCTGAAGACAGGGCTTTTTATTACTTTGTTTACGATAGGTCTGATGGTGATGTACGCGCTGCATGTATTATTCGGCTGGAATATTCCGTTTGACCTGCTGCGCATCTGTAATCAATGGATGAAATCACACGGCTGGTTGTCGGTGAGTCATCTGCTGGAGACGCTGGTTCTGTGTACGTTTGTATTGTATATCAGTTATGGGCTGGATCAATGGTACGGTTCATTCCGTGCTATGCGGCGATTCCGCGAGTTGGAGAATCACCATTTGTCGGCGGTATATAACGAGCGTTATAGCCCCGATGGGCAGAATGTATTCCTGATTGTCGCCTGCGAGCAGCCTCTGGCACTGACCATGGGCATTATTAATCGTCGCATCGTACTGTCCGAAGGACTGTTGTCCCTCTTAAATGAGGAAGAACGTCAGGCGGTACTGCATCATGAGCTATTTCATTATCACCAGCATGATCCGTTGACGACATTTTTGCTGAGACAATCGGCATGTGCACTGTGGTTTCTACCGGTTGTTCGTACACTGGCGCTGCATTACAAAATCTCGCGCGAGATTCTGGCAGACAATTACGCGATTGAGCGTCTGGGTACAGCAGTCGGTATTGGTGGAGCCCTGCTGAAGCTGGTCAAACGCTCCCGCTCCAGACTGGAAATCCCTGCACGAATGATTTATTCATCCTTTGCAGATACATCGCTTAACTACCGCATACAACGGATTATCGATCCGCAAAGCGGTGCATCACCCCGGTTGCCATGGTGGTCCATTCTGGTATCGCTGCCGGTATTGATTCTGCTGAGTATTTTGTTGTTATGGTCGCTGATTGAGTAGTTTTCTCGCCGGCAAATGCTGTATAAGAAGCATTTGCCGGTAAAGCGGCTTTATTTTATAACATAACACTACAGAGTGTAGTGTTAAAATGATCAAGGAGGCGTTCGAATGAATATGACAAGAAGAAATGTAGAAGTGGGGATTTTGATTACGAGAGTGCTGACGGGATTGATTTTCCTGCTGCACGGGTTGTCCAAGTTCCAGGGGGGCATTGGCGGTACGATGGGATTTTTCCAGAGTATGGGCTTGCCGTCATGGCTGGCTCCTGTCGTAGCCGTACTGGAGATTGCCGGAGGGATTGCACTGATTATCGGATTGTTCACCCGTATTGCCGGAGTCGTCACAGCCTGCATTATTATAGGCACGCTCGTAACAGCACACAAAGGTGATCCATTCCTGATGGGCACCGAGTTCAACTATCTGCTGCTGATCACAAGCCTGCAGATGGCAATTGGCGGCAGTGCACTGCTGTCCCTGGATGGTGTGTTGTGGCGCAAAGAACGCAGTCAGAATCGTCGTCTGGCCGAGAATTAATAAAAAAAGTAATATTGGTTAATAACAGGTTGTCTGCGGAATAATAAGCATGATCCGATAGACTATATAGGCGTATCCAAAGGAGAACACGATCGTTGTGTTCTCCTTTTTATTATATAAGACGTCGTCTGACAACGGAATATACATATCGAATAGATATAAAAATAATGAAGTGTCTGAAATGTGCCGAAGTTTCATCAAATTTCGATTCGTTTCGATCATCATCTAAATAATTAGCCTCAACTGGGCGATATATACAATATTATGGGTTATTGCCAGCTCTTCATGGTCAAAGAGCACTATATATTATTATAGGAAAGAGTGTGAAATACATGAGTAAGAAAACCAACAGATCCAGGCTGCGCTGGTCGATCCGCAATCAGTTGATTGTGGCATTTGCTATTGTACTGCTCGCGCCGAGTCTCGTAATCAGTATCAGTATGTATAATAATGCCCGTACCCAGGTAGCCAGTCAGCTGATTACCAGTGCCAATGAGACGGTGAAAACAGCGAATGCTTTTGTAAGCAGTTCGCTGGATGCCAAGTTTCATGATGCGGAAGTATTATCGGGTTTATTTGATCGCTCCATGATTGATGGCCGATTAAGCCCACAAATTGTTCCACGTTTAACACAGTATATCAAGCTGCATCCGGAAGCGATTGATGTATTTGTAGGTACGCCCGAAGGTCTGATGGTCCGCGGAGTACCCAAGGAAAACGAAAACGGATATGATCCGCGTGAACGTGACTGGTATAAACAGGCCATCGCTGCACCTGGAACAACGGTTATGACCTCTGTCGTTATCAATTCCAGCAACAAGCCGGTTGTTGTTATCGCGCGTACGCTTCCGGATAATTCGGGGGTACTGGGCATTTCGCTGAATCTGGAGAATATCGCCAAGCAGGTCGATATCCAGGTGGGGCATGAAGGATATGTTATTGTTCTCGACAAAGATCAGAATTATGTAGTCAGCCGCAATGGCAAGCCGGGCGATAAAGCAACCGGTGATTATCTGAAGACTATGTACAGCCAGGAACAGGGCAAAATCGATTATACGTTTGAGAATCGCCCTAAGCAGATGGTATTCCTGACCAATCCAACAACAGGATGGAAAATTGCCGGTACCATGTATACCAGTGAAGTGGATACAGCGGTAGCGCCAGTTCGTAACCAGGCTATTATGATCGTGATCATCTCGATCGTCGTAGCGGCGATTATTGTATTTTTCTGTATCCGTATGATTATGAAGCCGATCCAGCGTCTGCGCCAGACGACGACGCTAATTAGTGCAGGCGATCTGACTGTAGATATCGATCAGAGCAAAAATGACGAAATTGGCGATTTGGCACGAGACTTTGCCGGGATGGTAAGCAGTCTGCGCGAGATGATCGAGAATGTCAAAGATACTACCGATAATGTATCCTCGGCCTCCGAAGAACTGGCAGCCGGTGCGGAAGAAACCGGTCGTTCGGTAGAGCATGTCACAATGGCCATTCAGGAAGTGGCCACCGGCAGCGAACGCCAGGTGACCAGTGTAAATCAGGGAGCTGCATCTATCGAGCGTATGTCGGAACGGGTAGCCGAGATTTCCGGCCATGTTAATGAAGTCAGCCAAACGCTGCAGGATGCTGCCAAAGCAGCTGTCAAAGGAAATGAATCCGTAATTGATGTAGTACAGAAAATCTACGAGATTCAGACGACAGTCGACAAACTGAGTGATATTATTACCCAGATGAACAATCAGTCTTCCGAAATTGACAGTATTGTCGATCTGATCCGCAATATTGCCAAACAGACCAATCTGCTGGCACTGAACGCGTCGATCGAAGCTGCGCGAGCAGGCGAGCATGGCAAAGGATTCGCCGTAGTTGCCGAAGAAGTGCGCAAACTGGCTTCCGAATCCGGCGATTCCGCGCAGCGCATTAGCGATCTGATTTCGGGTATGCAGGGTGTGGTTACCCAGTCGCTGGGTGTTATGGAGCAGGCCAAGCAGAATGTAGAAGGCGGTATTCTCGCTGTTGATACCTCTGGTCGTTCCTTCTCCAAAATCAATCGTTCGATCAAAGCGGTATCCAGCAAAATGGACGATGTATCCGGTGCAACAGATCAGCTGAACATTGAAGCCGATGCGGTTGTAGCTTCTATCGAGCAAATTGCCAGCATCTCGGATCAATCGGCGAGCAATACAGAGACAATCTCTGCAGCCGCCCAGCAGCAGCTGGCCTCCATGGAGGAAGTATCCAGTGCAGCTACCGATCTGACTCGTCTGGCAGAACAGCTGCAGCATGTAGTTTCACGTTTCAAACTGTAAAATCGTCTGTGAATAGACAGGGGATGCAATACAGCTAGAATGTAATAAATAACAAAATAAAGCAGGCTTGTTTAATCTTGCAGCCGCTGCTCCATATATGTATAAGGAGCAGCGGCTTTTTTGGCTAATCATTATGGATGCTGTTCTTCGCCGAGACAGTGCACTACAATAGACAGTATACAACCAATATGCGGCGACAAAGAGCGGTCGATACTTTTAGATGGGCCATCTTGACGCTCAGGTCTCAGGGAGGGACAGATATGATCACAATTTATCCGGCAAGCGAACGATTTCATTTTGACCGGGAGTGGCTTCGCGGAAGTCACAGCTTTTCCTTTGGTGAATATCAGGACCCGGACAATACGGGATTTGGCGTACTGCGTGTATTCAATGATGATACGATAGCACCCGGGTACGGCTTTGGGGCGCATCCGCACAGTAATATGGAGATTGTGTCGATCGTCCTGCAGGGACAGCTGCGTCATGAGGATAATATCGGCAATACGGCGGTAAGCTCCTTTGGCGGTATCCAGCGTATGTCGGCAGGCACCGGAGTGATTCATACCGAGCATAATGCCTCCAACGAGACAGACTGCAATTTGCTGCAGCTGTGGTTTGAGCCGGAGGCGCGTGGATTGGAGCCGTCCTATATGACAGCTTCCTATAATCCGGCTTCCCTTAGTGGTCATCTGCTGCCGGTCGTCAGTCGTCAGGGTGGAGAAAATCAGGCGACGATCCATCAGGATCTGACGATTTATCTGAGCCGTCTGGAAAAGGGACAGCAGATTGAATTTCTGCAGAAGCCGGATCGGCGCACGTATCTGTTCGTGATTCACGGTGCGCTGCGACTCAATCATGCAGATGTACTTGGCCGCAGGGATGCAGCACGACTGGAGCAGGAAAATCGTCTGCAGCTGGAAGCCGAGGAAGCGGTATTTTTTATGCTGATCGATCTGCCCTGAGGAGGATGACAATGAAAGAAACTGTAATGATCAAACACGCTGTTACCGGACGCGAGTGGCTCAACAATAACAAACAGCCGCTGGAATATGTTTTTACCGATCTGCCGGATGGTCGTTATCGGGTAGTGTTCCATCAGCCGCCGGAAGAAGTAGTTACCGAGATTCTGCGTTTTCAAAACGAGCTGAATCTATTCCGGTTCGAGATTCCGGAAGATGGACCGCAGGTGAAGCACTGGTATTATGTGAGTACCGATGGTGTTCATTATGATGCCGATCGTCAGGATCTGACGATTGAAGCGGATGCTGTTATCCGCTATCTGCCTACAGATTACTGGGCCTGAGCTAACAAATCCTTTGACTTTCTTCGAACATATGTGCTCTAATTAAATAGATACACTTTAGATGAGTGAAGAGAAGTCCGTTTATATCGTTAAAATAGGAGCAGAACACTGCATTTTCAGAAGAACTGCTCCTATTTCGTATCTCAAGCAATCCTTACCGCCTTTTCAGGATGGCCTGTTGCCGTCGCCTTTACCACATTGATACGCTGTTTTCAGCGGCTATCCCTTATCTCCGCATAGCTATGGCTGTCGATGTGCGGATAGCCACTTCAGTATAGGTCCGATCCGGAGATGAAGTCCGTTACTAGGAGCTTTTCCGCATCGGAGACAGAATGATTAATCCAGGCAATCAGCTTCATCAATAGGCCGAGTAGCGGCCACAGGAGGCAAGCATATGAATTTAAAGGATGAACAGGTAATGCACGAGCAATTTGGTGTCGGACAGGTAGTGGAGAATGATGACGAACGGATTACGGTGATGTTTTCGGAGGAAGTGGGACGCAAATCGTTCCTGTTCCCGGACGCATTTGGCAACCATCTGAAAATGAGCAAATCGGATATACAGGATACCCTTTACCAGGCTTATGAAGCCAAGCGCAAACAGCAGGCAGCCGACAAGCTCCAGCTGGATCAGGATCGCGCGGAAGAAGCGATCCGTGTCGCAGCCGAACAGGAGAAAAATCGCAAACCTGCCCGTAAAAAACCGGCGATACGCAAATAATTATCCAACTATATAGGTAATGTACCAAACGGCCCATCAGTCATCGGATGAGGCCGTTTTTGATATGGAGTAGAGAAGTGTCTCTAACTATAAAAGATAAAAATTTAGATAAGCTGTACCATTTAAACGAAATACGGGTAAGGACATAACAGGAGTGAATGCCGGGTTGTCGGCACATCTTTTTTTACTATTAATGATAAAGGAGACTTACCTGTACCATGAGTATATCCAGTGATAACAAATTACAGGCCAGGCAGGCGATCCTGATCGGGGATTATGGAGAAGACGCGCCATATCATCCGCTGGATCAGGTGGAAAATCATATTCGTGATCTGATGCCATCCGGATGGGAACTGCATATCTCGGATGATTATGACATGCTGGAAATGGAGCGTCTGGAAGCCTATGATCTCTGTATCGTCTATACGGATGCATTTAACAAAAAGATCAATCCCAGGCATGCAGCCGGCATTATTACATACGTAGTGAATGGGGGCGGACTGCTTATACTCCACTGCGGTGTATCGTTGCAGGAGAGCCGGTATGAACTCAAGCAGCTGATGGGTGCGCAATACGGTGGACACGAGGAATACGGGGCGCTGGAGATGCATATCGCCTCACCGGGACACCCGATTATGAAAGGTATCCATTCTTTTGTCATGGAGGAAGAACCTTATGAGTTTACGCTGCTGCCAGGAGCAGAACGGACTATTTTGATGGAATATACGATGAATGGCGATACCTGGCCTGCTGCATGGTGCTCTTATTATGGTATGGGACGCACCGTGTATTTGATGCCCGGACACCATGCTGCCTCTTTTGATTATCCGGAATACCGGACGATGATTGCGCAGAGTATCTGCTGGGTAGCCGGATGTGATGAAGAAGGATAAAAGATTCCTGTTCATTCACCGTATACCGGATTAGGCATATGGCTGCTGAACCGTTATACTAGAGACAGATGGACCATGCATGGACATGTTGCCATGGGCCGGTGAGGATGTTGTTACCGGAATATGCCAATATGCAGATGAGTGTTGTTGAGCCTCGACCGTACTTTACTTTATGTCAGGAGGAATAGAGATGAGCGATTTGTTCAAAAGAGCGTTGTCCCTGGGACTGGGTGCGACTGTAGTCAGCAAGGAAAAGGTAGAGAAAGCGGTAAATGATCTGGTCAAACGCGGAGAATTGGCCCCATCCGAATCCCGTGCACTGGTTGATCGTCTGATGGATCGTGGTGCAGAAGAACAAAATCAGATGAAGGACTGGATGCGTGGTCAGATCCAAAAAGTACTGACCGAACTGGATATTCCGACCAAGGAAACCGTAGAACAATTACAGCAGCGGATTACGGTTCTGGAAAAGCGTCTGGCTGAGCAGGAACAACAGCAGCCGCCATTGTTATAAGATGTCTCTGCATATCCGGCATGCCGGAAGGTATAGGGAAATCGCCATGGCGCTCATGCGTCATGGCTTTGGTTATATGGTTGAAGAGATGGGACTTCACCGTATGCTGGCGATTCCGCTGAAGCTGGCGCGTCGTGATGTCCACGGCATTCGCACACTGGCAGAGCGTATCCGTCTGGTACTGGAGGAGCTGGGGCCTACTTTTGTCAAACTGGGGCAGCTCGCCAGCACCCGTTCGGATCTGCTGCCGGAAAATGTAATTAACGAACTGGTAAAGTTACAGGATCAGGTGCCTCCTTTTCCAGGAGAAGAAGCCCGCCAGATTATCGAGCTAGAACTGGGAATTGAGCTGAACGAGATGCTGGAGAGCTTTCAGGAACAGCCGGTAGCGGCCGCTTCGATCGGACAGGTCCATCTGGGCAAGCTGCATACGGGTGAACTGGTAGCGATCAAGGTACAGCGCCCTGGCGTATCCCGGATCGTACAGCGTGACCTGGAGATTCTGCAGGATCTGATCTCGCTCGCCAAACGCCATCTGGAATGGGTCGCCCAATATAATGTAGAAGAAATTATCGAAGAGTTCTCCAAATCCATGCGCGAAGAACTCGATTATAATATTGAAGGTCGCAATATGGAACGAATCGGTCAGAACTTTGAAAAAGACCGCAATATCCATATTCCCAAAACGTATTGGAATTATACATCTGCCCGTGTACTGACAATGGAATATGTTGACGGGATCCATATGGGTCGTCCTGATGAAATTGTAGATCAGGGGCTCAAGCTGTCCGAGGTTGCCCAGCGTCTGGTCGATTCCATGCTACAGCAGATTTTTATCGACGGATTTTTCCATGCTGATCCGCATCCGGGCAATCTGCTCGCTCTGCGCGATGGACGAATCGCCTATCTAGATTTTGGCATGATGGGCCGATTAAGCAGCGATACCAAAAATGGCATGGCCGGATTCGTGATTGCCCTGCTGCGCAAAAATACAGACAGTATGGTACGAGCAGTGATGCGGCTTGGATTTGTCCCTGAGGATATTAATATGTCTGCACTGCGTAATGAGCTGGAGCGGCTACGGGAAAAGTATTACGACGTGCCTTTTTCGCAGATTGATCTGGGGGAAGCGCTGAACGAGATGTTCGCGATTATCCGCCAGTACAAGATTGATATTCCGACCGATCTGGCGCTGCTCGGCAAAGCACTTATTACGCTGGAGGGCGTAATTGAACGGTTGGACCCATCACTCAGTATCCTGAATATGGCCGAGCCGTTTGGCCGTCGTCTGCTCAGTGAGCGGTATAGTCCAAGCAAGATTCGTCAGCGGATTACCGATGGAGCCTTTCAGGCCGTAGAGATTCTGACCGATCTGCCGCGTCAGGCCTCCGAGCTATCGCGGGTCATCCGCTCCGGCAAGCTTAAGGTGGAAGTTAGTGTGCCGGAGCTCGGAGAGCTGCTCCACAAAATGGATCAGATCAGTAACCGGCTGGCATTCAGTATCGTATTGCTGGCATTCAGTATTATTATGGTCGGCCTGATTATTGGCTCCTCCCTGCGGGACAACACACCGATTCTGTGGGGACTGCCGGTAGTGGAGATTGGTTTTGCCATAGCGACACTGATGGTGGTCTGGCTGCTGGTTGTTATTTTCAGGTCAGGGCGGTTCTAGCCGAACGATCTGTAGAAGCAGGAAAAGCATTCTGACTGTCAAATGAAGGCTGGGCAGGGTGAGAAGGCGGCAGAACGCTAGCAGTCTATTGCCATTCTGTATGTCATCCAGCCTTACTTTACAGGGTCAGTATTTGTTTTAATACATGATTACGCTTTGTCCGAACGAGCAGTATGAAGTTTACTGCCTTTTCGGACAAGGCGTTTTTATTTTGCAGAAATGATTACGTTTACATATTTATTTATCCGGTAATATAGCAATTAATAGTAGAGACATTGTTTAAAATTGGTTATAATGAAAATCTATCTTTGCCACGGACCCGGCTGCCCTGCGAGAGGGGAGCTATTACAAATCAAACAAGCACTGTGCTTCATCTGGTCAGTATTGTCCGGAAATGTACCTATTCAACCGGATGGTTGTCACATGTCTGAAAGAGGATAATCATGAATTACAAGCAGCAATGGTTCGGTAATATCCGTCCTGATGTACTGGCGGGAATTACTGTAGCCCTGGCCCTTATACCGGAAGCAATAGGCTTCTCGATTATTGCAGGAGTCGATCCGATGGTCGGCCTGTACGCTTCTATTTGTATCGCTGTTGTTATTTCGTTTGCAGGTGGTCGGCCGGGTATGATCTCGGCGGCTACCGGAGCGATTGCTGTGCTGGTCGGTACGCTAGTTGCCAAGCACGGCGTGGAGTACTTATTTGCTGCCACGATTCTGGCAGGGATTTTCCAGATCATACTCGGCTGGCTTAGGATCGGGCGATTTATTACCTTTATTCCGCAGTCGGTCATGACGGGGTTCGTTAATGCGCTGGCAATTGTGATCTTCTCGGCGCAGCTACCACAGTTTGTCGGCGCCAACTGGCTGATGTATGCACTGGTCGCCCTAACACTGGCCATTATCTATATCCTGCCGCTGTTCACCAAGGCAGTACCGGCACCGCTGGTAGCGATTATTATCGTTTCTCTGCTAACCTACTTCCTGCATCTGGATGTTCGTACAGTAGGCGATATGGGTGAACTGAGCAATCAGCTTCCATTTTTCCATCTGCCGGTTGTACCGCTGGGCTGGGATCTGTTTATTACGGTGCTGCCGTATTCGATCTCGATTGCTTTTGTTGGTCTGCTGGAATCGCTGCTGACAGCAACGATTGTCGATGAGATGACCGAGACGCGCAGCGACAAGAACCGCGAAGCGCAGGGTCAGGGACTGGCGAATATCGTAAGCGGATTTTTTGGCGGAATGGCGGGCTGTGCCATGATCGGTCAATCGGTTATTAACGTCAAATCCGGTGGACGCGGCAGATTGTCGACGTTTATCGCCGGTGCCTTTTTACTTGTATTGCTCGTTGTACTGGGTACAATCGTACGCGAGGTGCCGATGGCGGCGCTAGTTGGCGTTATGATCATGGTCTCAATCGGTACGTTCAGCTGGAATTCTCTGCTGACGATCCACAAGATTCCGCTCGCGGAGGCCGTTATTATGGTTACGGTCGTAGTTATTGTGGTATTGACCGACAATCTGTCCATCGGTGTAGGTGTCGGTGTGGTAATGAGTGCGCTGCGGTTTGGCTGGAGAATGTCACAACTGCATATTACCGAAGCTCAGGATTCCACGTCTGCACATCGGGTCTACCAGGTACGCGGCCAAATGTTCTTCGGTACGATGAGCCAATTCGTGGATCACTTCGTACCAACAAAAGATCCGGAGCAGATTACGATTGATTTTGCCGGGTCCCATATCTGGGATCACTCGGCTGTCATCGGGATCGGCAAGCTCAAGGAAAAATACGAGCAGCTGGGCAAGCAGGTGCATATTCGCGGTCTGAATGAAGAAAGCCGCCAATTGTACGAAAAACTCCGTAGTTCCGCCGCTTCCGGGCATTGACGCGGCGGGAAATAAACGTTATATTGACGCTATAGCTGTCGTTAGAATGGTCGGGAATCTCAGACTGCAGCCGGTGTGAGGCTGCGGATGATCATAAAGGTGTCTGTGACGTACAGATACAGAAGCATCGGTATCACGCCGGTGCTTCTTTTTACGAGTGCTGCAAGAATAATATTATGAATAAGACAGGTGAAATCATTGAAAAATTTTAACTCATTCGGCATTTCGTCAGCAGCGATTGAACTGCTGGCCGTTAACGGAATCACCCAGCCGACCGAAGTTCAGGAAGCTTCTATTCCTGCACTGATGAACGGAGAAGATGCAATTGTACAGGCGAAGACAGGTACCGGTAAGACGCTGGCCTTTTTGCTGCCTATTTTTGAAAAGTTAAACCTGAATGTAACGGGCGCACCACAGGCGCTTGTTGTTGCACCTACACGCGAGCTGGCGCTGCAGATTGCGACAGAAGCGCGCAAGTTGGCCGATGCTTACGAAGGCGTGCGTATTCTCGCTGCCTATGGCGGTCAGGATGTAGAGCGTCAGCTGCGCAAGCTGGAAGGTGGCTGTCATCTGGTCGTAGGTACACCGGGACGACTGCTCGACCATATGGGCCGTGGTACGCTGGATATGACCAAGATCCGTACCCTCGTACTGGATGAAGCCGATCAGATGTTGCATATGGGTTTCCTCAAAGAAGTGGAGCAGATCATTATGGCGACTTCTCCATCCCGTCAGACGATGCTGTTCTCTGCAACTATGCCGGATGGTATCCGTCGTCTGTCCGCCCAGTATATGCGCAAACCGCGTGATTTCCGTGTGGGTACTGAAGAAACGGTACCGCTCAAGCTGATCCGTCAGCTGGTGGTGGAATGTACACCACGCGGCAAACTGGCTGCACTGCGTGAATATATTGAGCGGGAACGTCCGTATCTGGCCGTTATTTTCTGCCGGACCAAGCGCCGTGCCGCTGCATTGAATGCAGAACTGCAGGAAATGGGCTACGCGTCGGATGAACTGCACGGGGATCTGTCCCAGAACAAGCGGGAGCAGGTAATGAAAGCTTTCCGTGATGCCAAGCTGCAGCTGCTCGTTGCTACCGATGTCGCTGCACGCGGTATCGACGTTGAAGGTATTACCCATGTATTTAACTACGACATTCCGCAGGATGTGGAATATTATATTCACCGTATCGGCCGTACCGGTCGTGCCGGAGAAAAAGGCCGTGCGATTACTTTCGTAACGCCGCATGATCGTCAGGAACTGGAGCAAATCGAGCGTCAGACCGCTCAAAAGCTGCCACGCGAAATTTCCAAAACATCTGCACAATCCGAGGATTCCGGCGAACTGCTGTCCAATGTTCGTCCAAAAGCCGAGCGTACAGGCGGCCGTACCGGCAAAAACAAACGCAGCGAGAATGGACGCCGTGAAGCACGCGGCAGCTATCGTGACGAGCCATCCGGTCGTTCCGGCGGCAGACGCGGCAGCGGTGTACGTTCTTCCGATCGTCCAGCATCCAGCGCTGGCAGTACGGCAGGCAATAGCGCGCGCTCGGGTGGCAAGAACAAGCGCAGTGAAAATGCATCCCGTCCGGCCAAAACTGTCGGCATGAGCGATGCCATGGCGCGTCGTACGGATGAAGCAGGTGCTTTCCGCCGTGATTCTTCCAAAGCAGCAAAAGGCTCTGGCGGAAATAGCAGCACAGCCGGTCGTACTCGCGAATACGGCAAATCTGCAGGTAAAGGCGGCAGCAGCGCATCTTCCCGCCAAGGAAGCGGCTCGTCCTCTCGTCAGGGTGGCAATCGTTCCAGCCAATCCAGCCGTAAATCCGATAGTGGACGCCGTGGTGGCAGACGTTAATGATGAATGGGTCGTATGTCCGATCACCAATAGATGATAGACATACGCTGATTTGAATAACTAAAAGGCAGCCCCTTGTCGATATAAGGGGCTGTTTTAGCTGTCGGGATAAGAAGTGAACGCATAGAAATAGACAATTTCCAGCCTGATTTATAAGGGACGATGTATTGCTGGTTCAATCGTTCTGTAAACAAGCAAAAGTGTGCTTGGGACATATGTCCTTTTCATTCTGTAACATGCTGTTCTTATAATAGACAGGGCTGGAATCTTATCATCCCCATTTGTTATAACGTAACCCGAACGATCTTGGTGCGTTCATTATACAGAGATACAGGAGGAATCATAACGGCATGAAAGGAATTATATTCGCCCTGTTGGGCGGTGCATGTATTACCTTGCAGGGAGTAGCGAACAACCGCATTAGCCAGGATATTGGAACCTGGCAGGCAGCGACGATTACTCAGCTGACCGGATTTATACTGGCGGCACTGGTGCTGCTGGTCGTCCGGGATGGCAGCTGGCAGGGATTCAAGCAGGTCAAACCGCTGTACTGGTTTGGTGGTGCGCTGGCTTCCGTTATTATTTATAGCGAAGTGATGGCGATTCAGTATGTAGGAGTGACGCTGACCGTATCGGCGCTGCTGATTGCCCAGCTGTGTGTAACCTTTCTGATTGACCTGCGAGGCTGGTTTGGTGTCGTCAAGCAAAAGATGACCATGCCCCAATTTATCGGTATCGTGATGATGATCGGCGGCGTAATCATTCTCAAGCTGTAAGGCAGGGGAGTCGAAGCAATCATCACCGGCTTCCTTCACGGCAAATAAACAAATCATAATGAACAAATAAGGAGTGCATACTCATGCTTTTAGGTATTTTGCTGGCAGTTGTAGCCGGCTCTCTGGTCAGTTTGCAGACCGTTTTTAATAATCAGGTAAATGCCCGTGCAGGTTCCTGGGCAACCACTACGCTGGTGCTGGGAATGGGATTTATCGCATCTCTGATAGCGAGTCTGATTTTTGAAGGTAAAGGGACTTTTTCACTGCAGCATATGCAGCTGTGGTACTGGGTCAGCGGTGCGATTGGTGTAGGTGTCGTCTTCTGTCTGGTACAGGGTATCCGGCTGCTTGGTCCGACCTTTTCCACATCGATCGTGCTGATTGCCCAGCTGGCAACGGCGCTGCTGTTCGATTCGGCCGGCTGGCTGGGACTGGAGCAGATTCCGCTGACTCCTGGCAAAATTATCGGCGTACTCGTTGTCGTAGCGGGGATTCTGGTATTCAAATTTGGCGGTAGACGCAAAACGGTGGTGGAAGATTCCGCTAATCCTTCGGTCTAACCTTGCTCATCCGGCAACAAACAGAATGCACAAAGAATTATCACCGCAACAGCAAGCGGTTAGAATTTATTTTCAAGTATAAGCAGCTACCCACCAAACGAATCACCGATTATATATGGAATACATTAGTAAAAGTCTCTCTGTACACTTCGGTGTCGGGAGATTTTTTCATCCTCCGGAAAATGGCTGTTCGTTAGAGATCATCCACTAATCTGCTGTATAAAGATGCAGACTTTCCTGCTGTATAAAAATATAGACTTTCGGGATCACTGATTCATTTCGAGTCCCATGAAGTGAAAAGAGAATATGCAGTTGCCAAAGACAATGCTAAGCTAGCAATAGATATCATCTGAATAGATAGGAGAACTGCGAATGAGTATAGAGCATATGGAGCAAATGGAGACCCTGCTGCCGGAATGGCTGGAGACCAGCCGCCTGCGCACCGGACAGGGAGAGGTCGCCTCGTATATTCCCGAACTGGCCAAGGCTGCGCGCGATACACTGGGCGTTTTCGTAGCCGATTCCCAGGGCAAGACGATTGCAGCCGGAGATTACGGTATTCCTTTTACCATGCAGAGTATCTCCAAAGTATTCACCCTGATCCTGGCCCTGATGGATCATGGCGAAGAAGCAGTATTTTATAATGTTGGCAAAGAGCCGACTGGCGATGATTTTAATTCCATGATCAAACTGGAGCTGGTAGAACCCGGTATCCCTTTCAATCCGCTGATCAATGCCGGAGCGATTACGGTATCTTCGCTGATTGCTGGAGACAGCCCCGAGGATAAATCCCAGCGCATCCTGCAATTTTTCCGCAAGCTCGCTGGCAATGACGGACTGGATTACAATATGGATGTCTACCACTCCGAGCTGGAGACAGGCGACCTGAACCGCTCGCTGGCCTATTTCCTCAAGCAAAATGGCGTGCTCAAAGATCCGGTCGAGGATGTGCTGTCTGTTTATTTCAAGCACTGCTCAATCGAAGTCAACTGCGCGGACCTGTCACGTATGGCGCTGGTACTTGCCTTTGACGGGGTAGATCCGTGTAACGGGGAAAAGCTGATCCCGCGCCGTTATGTGCAAATTGCCAAGACATTCATGGTCACATGCGGTATGTACAATGCATCTGGCGAATTCGCTATCGATGTAGGCATCCCGGCGAAAAGCGGCGTGTCCGGCGGCATTCTGGCACTTGTACCCGGACAATACGGTATCGGCGTCGTAGGGCCGTCGCTGAACAGCAAAGGCAACAGCACCGCCGGTGTTCACCTGCTGGAGCGCCTGTCCAAGGAATTCAGCTGGAGCCTATTTTAAATAGATGACGAATAAAAGATAAATAGAACACTGAGCGGACTACCAGATGAATCGGTAGTTCGCTCAGTGTTCTATTTGATTTGCTGCCAAATTATAATGATATTCTGTCTCATTCTGTATATATTCAGTATTAGTCGCTCTATTTATATCTTCACCCGCTACAATAACCATAATTTGAGGCATCGTAGCTTGATAGTACTGTATTCCAAATTGATGCATCCCTACGGAGCGAAGGAAAGGAAATAAGGGCAAAGGACGACTGTGGAGCCCGGGAATCTACATTTTCTCCTACTCCGTAGATTCCTGGGCTCCATCCGAGGACGTGCCCTTATTCCTTTCCGCAGCGCATGATGCCCAAAGCGACCTCATTCAATCACTCCATCTATTCATCTCACCAAACCGTAACTCCCACTATCCAGAACCGCACCACACTGTAACGTTACGCAGCCGCAATCTCATAGGCCTACACCGCCGAATTGTCAAAATACCTAGAAATTTGGATGGCTTTTTCCCGATACTGGTTGACAAGTGATAATGATTATCAGTATCTTTAAATAGATGAAATTATCATGAAGAATCAACACTTTTTCACAATCTAGCAGACAATCCACTATTTTTTATAATATAAAATCCATTACTGATGTAGAAAGAGGCTTGCTTATGACTCGCAGTACGTTTGTGAAAGGCCGGCAGACCTCGCCGAAAGAAGAAATCTGGTCGCGTCCTTATGCAGCGCTGCTGATTATCATTGGCGGGCTTGTGCTTTTGCTGGCAGGACTGGCATTTTCGGTCGCCAAAGGCAGCAGGCAGATTCCGCTGGACGTCGTCTGGCAGGCACTTGTCGCTTTTAATCCGGCCAATCAGGATCATCAGGTAATCTGGGAGCTGCGTCTTCCGCGGGCGATTGCCGGTGCGCTGGTCGGCGCTGCTTTTGCAGTTGCTGGTGCGCTGATGCAGGGCATGACCCGCAATCCGCTGGCGGACCCGGGACTGCTCGGGGTCAATGCGGGTGCAGGATTTATGCTGGCGCTGTGCTTTGCCTTTTTCCCGGGGATGGGCTTTAATCAGCTGATCATGTTTTCCTTTATCGGGGCTGCTGTCAGTGTAGTACTCGTCTATGGAATTGGCTCGATTGCCAAAGGCGGGCTGACACCGGTTCGACTGGCACTGGCAGGTTCTGCGGTAGCCGCGATGCTGGTGGCACTGTCCGAAGGGATTGCACTGTATTTCCGGATCTCGCAGGATCTCGCATTCTGGTATGCAGGAGGCGTAGCCGGGGTGACCTGGGCGCAGGTCGATATTCTATGGCCATGGATCGCTGGTGCTCTGATTGGGGCCCTGCTGCTCTCCCGGTCGATAACGATTCTCAGTCTGGGCGATGATGTCGCCTCCGGACTCGGTCAGCGTACTAGCCTGGTACGTCTTGCTGCTGTACTGGTCGTGATGGTACTGGCAGGCGCTTCGGTATCTACCGTGGGCGCGATTGGATTTATCGGTCTGATGATTCCTCACGCAGCCCGTGCGCTGGTCGGTGTCGATTACAAATGGGTTATTCCGACCTCTGCTATTCTCGGTGCGCTGCTGCTTGTTTTTGCCGATACGTTTGGACGGCTGCTGAATCCGCCGACCGAACAGCCGGTAAGTGCGCTGATTGCCCTGATCGGGGTTCCTTACTTCTTCTATGTCATTCGGAAGAAAGTGGGGGATAACTTTTGAATCCGGTTCTTTTTAATCGTAAACGTACGGTGCGAACGACGATTACGATCGCTGCACTGATTGTGATTGCTTTTATAGTACTGCTGCTCAGTATGAATACAGGCTTTACCAAAATGTCACCGCTGGAAGTGCTGCGTACGCTGTTTGGTGGCGGTACGCCGCGGGACGAACTGATTTTGTTTGAGTTCCGGCTGCCGCGTATTGTCATCGCGCTGCTCGTCGGTACGGGACTGGCGATTGCTGGTGCCATCTTGCAGGGGGTATCCCGGAATGCACTGGCCGATCCGGGGATTCTCGGCATCAACTCCGGCGCTGGTCTTGCGGTTGTGCTGTTCGTCGTCACGAATCCGATGCGCGAATCCGCTTCGCCGATGTTCATGCCGTTTCTGGCGCTGGTCGGCGGCTTTGCGGCAGCGGCAATTATTTACCTGATGGCCTACAAAAAGGACAAAGGCATCTCGTCTTCACGACTCGTCCTGTCCGGGATCGCACTGGCTGCAGGGATCAATGCGCTGATGATTGTGCTGACTCTGCAGCTTGATCCGAATGAATTCAACTTTATCGCCACCTGGCAGGCGGGTAGCATCTGGGGCAGTAGCTGGAAATTCGTGCTCGCCCTGCTGCCATGGATCGTGATCCTGTTGCCAGCTGCCCTCTGGAAAGCAAGACAGCTGAACGTATTCTCACTCGGCGACGATACAGCAACAGGGCTTGGCTCGTATCTGAACAAGCAGCGTCTGCTGCTGCTGATTATCGCCGTAGCACTGAGTGCTTCTTGTGTGGCAGTGAGCGGCGGAATAGGATTTATCGGACTGCTGGGACCGCATATCGCCCGCCGCCTGGTCGGTCCGAGGTATGAGCATGTTATACCCGTATCGGCATTGATCGGCGCCGTGCTGCTGCTGATTGCCGATATGGTTGGCCGGACATTAATGGAAAATGCGGAGATTCCGGCTGGAGTCATGGTTGCTATTATCGGCGGCCCGTACTTCCTGTATCTGCTGGCTCGTTCAAGAACCTAGGAGAATCGTTCGGACGAAGCCTGTATCTTTTTGAAATATAAAGATCTAATCGATATCCATTTGCCGATTATCATAAATGATGATGCAGTGCGTAAATGATCTCTGCCAGACAGAGACATTTTCAGTAACAAGAGCAACAAGACTATTGCCGGGATTGGCCACTACTATATAAAGCAGCGCAGAATACGAATCTGCTGCTGACTGAAAGGGATGGATGAACTATGGTGCGTTTGATGACGTCGAAGCTGGATATTGCCTATGAGGACCGTCTGATTGTTGAGGATCTGAATATCCAGATTCCGCAGGGCCGGATTACTGCACTGGTTGGTGCGAATGGATCGGGCAAATCTACGATTCTGAAGACGATGGCGCGTATTATGCAGCCCAAAGCCGGTGCCGTGCTGCTCGACGGCAAATCAATCCACAAGCAGTCTACCCGTGAAGTCGCCAAGCAGCTCGCTATCCTGCCTCAGACACCAACGGCTCCCGAAGGACTGACAGTGACGGAACTCGTCTCCTACGGACGCTTCCCGTACCAAAAGGGCTTTGGCTCCATGAAAGCCGAAGACAAGGAAAAGATCGCTTGGGCGATAGAAGCTACAGGGATGATGGATTTCCATGATCGTCCGATAGACCAGCTCTCCGGTGGTCAGCGCCAGCGTGCATGGATTGCCATGTCACTGGCACAGGATACAGAGATTCTGTTCCTCGATGAGCCAACGACCTATCTGGATATGGCGCATCAGCTGGAAGTGCTGCAGCTGCTGGAGAAGCTCAATGCTACATCCGGTCGCAGTATTATCATGGTCGTGCATGACTTGAATCATGCTTCCCGGTATGCCCATCACATGATTGCGATCAAAAAAGGCAAAGCGATCGCCGAAGGTACGCCGGTAGAGGTCATGAACTGCGATGTGCTGCGCGATGTATTCGGCATTGAAGCCGATATTGTCGTCGATCCGCGTAGCGGTGTGCCGCTCTGTCTGCCATATGCGCTGGCAGGCAATGTAAAAGCCGCCGTTGCTGCCGAGCAGCAGGTGCAGGAAGTACGTCAGCACAGTCAGCTGCGTACCGCTGCCCAGAACTAATTTCAATAGCTCCATTATTATAGATGTAATCCCGGACTACAGTGTCGTCCGAAATCGTCGATCGAGCTCTATGATCGAATAACACAAAAGCCGTCTCTGCCGAAGCCTATCGGAGCAGAGACGGCTTTTGTGCATTATTTGGCGTCTTTCACGCATAAACCATATACTTTGCCAAATGATCCAACATACTGCTTCCCCAATAATATATGATTCCGGACAGTACCATAATCGCCCACTATGATTTACATTTACTTACAGCATAACTGTCCAGAACGGTCAATAGATCCTTTCACAAATTAAATGTGAAAATTTGAACAAAGTATGAACGTTAGCAAAATCTATTGTAATGTGATAAAAATCACAATATAATAAGATTACAAGGTGAAATGATTCACAAGCGATTGAAATCAATGATTCATTCGAAACCTATAGCTTGTGAATACATCGCCTGCTGTTCACCTTATCCATGTTGTGCAAGTCCATTTACCCCATGATCAAACAGACACCAGCTTCACCAAATACAGATTTACCAGGAGGAAACAATCATGAAAGTAGCTGTTATTGGATGTACTCACGCCGGAACTTCCGCTATTGTGAACACTGCCAAATTGTACCCGGATGCACAGATTACCGTATACGAGCGTAACGACAATATTTCGTTCCTGTCCTGCGGCATTGCATTGTACGTAGGAGGTGTAGTAGAGGATGCACAGGGACTGTTCTACTCTACACCACAGCAGCTGGCCGAGCTGGGTGTCACTACCAAAATGCTGCATGAAGTGACCTCCGTCAATACCGATGCCAAAACGCTGACTGCACGCGATCTGAAGACCGGTATTGAATTGACTGATACGTATGACAAACTGATCGTAACTACCGGTTCTTGGCCGATCATTCCGAAGTTCGAAGGAATCGAACTGGATAATATCGTATTGTCCAAAAACTTTAACCATTCCAACACGATTATCGAAAAAGCCAAATCGGCTCGTAATATCGTTGTCGTCGGTGCCGGTTATATCGGTGTCGAACTGGTGGAAGCATTCGAAATGAACGGCAAACAGGTGACTCTGATCGACGCTGAAGATCGTATTCTGAGCAAATACCTGGACCCTGAATTTACCGCACGTACCGAGGAACTGCTGACCAGCAAAGGCATCCAGCTGGCACTGGGCGAGAAAGTCGTGAAGTTCAATGGGGAAAATGGTAAAGTCAGCACGGTGGTCACCGACAAAGGTGAGCATGCTGCCGATATGGTTATTCTCTGCATTGGCTTCCGTCCACAAACCGAGCTGCTGGCCGGTCAAGTTGATATGCTGCCGAACGGTGCGATTATCGTCGACAAATATATGCAGACCAGCAAAAAAGATGTTTTTGCCGCTGGTGACAGCTGTGCTGTCTTCTACAACCCAACTCGTCAGCACGCCTATATCCCGCTGGCAACCAATGCAGTACGCATGGGTACGCTCGTAGCCCGCAATCTGGTGACACCAACCAATGAGTATATGGGTACACAGGGTACATCGGGGATCAAGATCTATGAGCAAAATATTGCCGGTACCGGTATGACCGAGACTTCTGCCCGTCTGGCTGGACTCGATGTAGAGACATCGACGTTCCAGGATCACTATCGTCCGGAGTTCATGCCGACCCATGAGACCGTTACGTTAAAAGTCGTCTACGAAAAAGATAGCCGTCGTATTCTGGGCGCACAGATTATGTCCGAAGCCGACCTGACCCAGTCGATCAATACTATCTCGGTATGTATCCAGACCGGTATGACCGTCGATCAGCTGGCATTCGTGGACTTCTTCTTCCAGCCGCATTACAACAAACCATGGAACTATCTGAACAGTGTAGGTCTGCAGGCGCTGGCACCGGTAGAAGCCAAACAGCCGGTTACGATCTAAGCGTCTTTAAGCAATATAATGAATACTGTTTAGTTTATAATGTGAAATAGAACACAATCTTTTTTGAAGGTTATTCCGGCAGTACAGCAGAGCTTTCAAATTGAATCGCGGACTTTCGTCATTCGGCTGCTACCGGCATTTTTATCCGGCTGCAGTGGTCTCTGCTCTCTGTCGTTAACATATATTCATGGTCAAGCGTACACGTTTATCACAAATGTCTTCTTCCTTTTGCCCGTATGGTTTTTATCCATGCGGGCTTTTTTTTATGGGTATCGTGACATTTGTTACTTTTTTCACAAAGTATATCCATTAAAATTGAAATATGAGAAATACACATAAGAGGAGAGATCATATCATGGCTTATTACAAACCGCAGCAGATTGCTATGAATACGATAGAGACAGGCGTAACCAAAGCGCGTTCCAGCTGGACCCAGATGCTGGTACTTGGATTTTTGGCAGGTGCATTTATTGCGATCGGATTTCTGCTGGATATTCGGGTAATTGCCAATACGCCGGAAGCCTGGGGCAGCTTTGCCAATTTTATCGGGGCATCACTGTTTCCCGTGGGTCTGATACTGGTGCTGGTGGCCGGAGGCGAACTGCTGACTGGTAATATGATGGCGGTACCGCTGGCTCGTATGGCCAAACGAATCTCCAGCATGGAGATGGTACGCAATCTGTTTGCAATCACGATCGCCAATCTGATGGGAGCGCTGTTTGTCGCTTATTTCTTCGGGCATATCGTGGGTCTGACAGAGACGGGGCCTTATTTGACCAAGACGGTAGAGATGGCCGGCCATAAGCTGGAGGGTGACTTCCTGCAGATGTTCCTGTCCGGTATCGGCTGTAACTGGCTCGTTGCGCTGGCCGTCTGGCTGTCTTACAGTGCAGATAGTATCAGTGGCAAAATTCTGGGCATCTGGTTCCCGACGATGGCATTTGTTGCGATCGGCTTCCAGCACGTTGTAGCCAATATGTTCCTGATTCCGGCTGCGATCTTCGCAGGCTATTATTCCTGGGGACAATATCTGATGAACTTTGTACCGGTGTGGCTCGGTAATCTGACCGGCGGGGCTTTGTTTGTTGCCTGTGCGTACTTTGTAGCTTACGTACACAAGCCGCAGTCTTCGGTACCGGCAGCAGGTACAGGAGCCGCAGCGAGTGGATATCAGTCGTCCAGTCCGGTAAGTACAGGCACGCCTGCTGCAATGACGCTGCAGCATACCGAGCAGGTATAAGGCAGCATCAAGAAGGTTATAATTACCGTATTCCATCCTATAACCAATCTAACTATAGAATCGCGACAGGCAGATATCCTTTGCGGATTTTGCTTATCGCGATTTTATGTTTTCCAGATGCTGTTAACGAACCGAATTGATTAGAAAATTGACCATTGGGTAATAGATACACTACATACGCCGTTGAGGCTCACGAGGTGTAATCATGAAAAATGTAGACGAACTCATAGAGCGACAGCAAAAGCTGGAGATGGAATTACAGCAGCTGCGTCTTGAATTGGACGAATGCAAGCAAGCCCGGATTGCGGTAGAAAAAGTCGCTGAAGATAAATCCAATTTTATTGCCATGCTCAGTCACGAGATTCGGACTCCGATGAATGGCATTTTGTCCATGGCTGAATTGCTGCACAAAACCCGGTTGGATGAAGAACAGAGCAGTTATGTACAGATTTTGCAGAACAGCAGTAATTCTCTGATGGCTTTGGTAAATAACCTGCTCGATATCGGCAAGATGGAAGCCGGCAAAATGAAACTGAATAAAGACCCGTTTGATGTGATCAATACGATAGAGGATCTGACCTATGCGCTTGCTCCCCGCGCTTTTGAAAAAGGAGTCGGTGTACATCTGAATGTGCATTCGGAGATTCCGCTGTTTGTCATTGGCGATGTGCTCAAAGTAAGGCAGATCATGATGAATCTACTGCAAAATGCTATTAAATTTACACATACGGGAGATATCAAAGTCTCTCTTTTTATGCTGCCGCCTATGGTAAAAGACAAGCTGACCGTGAAAATATCGATCGAAGATACCGGTATCGGTATGTCGACCGAGCAGCTGCAGCATATTTTTGAAATGTATAGCCAGCTTCACTCCGACCAGCAGTATACGTATGGAGGAACCGGTCTGGGATTGTCTATCAGCAAGCATCTGGTCGAGCTGATGGGTGGTCAGATTCGGATGGAAAGTATGCAGGGAGTCGGTACGGAAGTCAGTGTTATTCTCGATTTTGAACAGTACACTGATTTGCCGTCGATTCCATTTCAGGATGATATTCTGCAGGGGATTCGTATCCTGCTGCTGGACAGCAATGCAGAGAGTGTAGGCATTATCTCCGATATGCTGACTGAATGGGGAGCTCATGTGACAACCGCTTCCAGTATGGATAAGCGCTTTTTCGATGAAATGTATCATCACGCTTATGATCTGGTGCTAGTTGATCTTACGATGATCGACCGGGAGCGCTGGATTCAGGATCGGATAAAAATCCAGAATCAGTGCGTATTTCTGCTAGCGCCGCTGGGTGAAAAGGTAGAAGGCGATTTCCGCGATACCTTTGATACAATTATCACCAAGCCGATCCGTAAAATTCATATTCTTAACAGCATACTGGCCTTACAGCAGAGCCAGCGCTAGAACTTGTACGCATAGCAGCAAAATCGGGAATCGATTAATAGAATATACGCAAAAAGGACTTTTCCTAATGGAAAGGTCCTTTTTGATATTTGGAAAAGAAAAAATTCAGGTCTGACATCTGAAACGGGTATACAGTGAACAGAAGATTAGCAGGCCAGTGAAGTTAAACTTTGAACCGTTCAATAGATGATTGCAGTTCAACAGCCAGGTTGCTCAGATAAGCGGCAGAGCTGGTTACTTCCTGAACAGAAGCCAGCTGTTCCTCGGTAGCTGCTGCGACGCTCTGGGACATGTCTTTGGAATGAACAGCGATTTCGGCGGAAGCACCGACCGAAGCGAGTACCTCTTCCGAGCTGGCCGACATTTCTTCAGTGACTGCAGATACTTCATGCAGTTGTACCGACAGGTTGCGGATGCTCTGCATAACGCTGTCGAATACCGAGGATACTTCGGCGATCGCTTCTTTACCTTCCTGTGCCTGAGACTGGCTGACTTCGACATTTTGCAGAACGTTCTGGGTCTCGGTCTGAATCTCGCTGATCAGGGAAGAAACATTCTGGGAGGAGACCTGGGTCTGTACAGCGAGTTTTTTCACTTCGGCTGCCACAACCGCAAAACCTTTGCCTTCTTCACCGGCACGGGCAGCTTCAATAGCGGCATTGAGAGACAGCAGGCTGGTTTGATCCGCGATATTTTTGATCGTATTGGTGATTTCACCGATACTGACCGATTTTTTGTTCAGAGATTGTACGACAACAGCGAGAGCACCGATCGACTGATAGATTTGTTCCATCTGTTGATTGGATTTTTCCAGCTGCTTGTAGCCGCGTGTTACTTTTTCTTCGGAATCCTGGGATTCGGCAGCCAGTTCGGTTGCGGATTCGGCAATCCGCTGGATACCTGTATTCATCTCTTCCATCGTACGGTTCATCTCGACAGCACCCTGTGCCTGTTTTTCGGTGCCGTCATTGATATCCTGTACCTGATTGGAGATATGCTCGGTGGCGGTGGCACTCTGTTCCGAGCTGGCGAGCAGCTGCTCGGAGCTTGCAGCCAGTGTGACAGCATTGCCGCTGATTTGTTTTACCAGCTCATTGAGTGAACCGACCATACTGTCAAAGGAATGCGTCAGCTGACCAGTCTCATCGCGGTATGGATAATTGCCTTTGACTGTAAAATCGCCATCGGCTGCTTTTTCCATCATCTGCTGCAGGGAACGAATTGGTACGGTGATCATACGGGTAATGATATAGGAGAGCAGCAGCAGGATAATAGCAGCTACGACCGCACATACAATCGTTACCGTCTGAGCGAGCTGGCGAGCTTGCTCGTTTTCGTCATTTTTGACTTTGGCTTCGGCAGTAGCGATATCGGCCAACTGGGTATAATAACCTTCCAGCGTTTTTTTCAGGGGTTCGATCCGGGTGACATACATATTGTAGGCTTCGGCATTTTTATTTTGGGTAGTCAGTGTAGTAATTTCACCGAGTGTGCTGCGGATCTGCTTGCGGGTCTCGGTAATGCCGACGAAGATCTGTTTTTCTTCGGCACTTAGAGGGAGCTGGGTATAACGGGTAAGAGAAGCACTGATCGTAGCAAAAGTCTCTTCATAATGCTGCTTCAAAGAATTATTGCGCGCAGGATCTTCATTCAGCATGAGCTGCAGTACATCGCCCATATAGCGGTTAAAGTTGGTCAGGATCTGATTGATCGAGCTTACTTTATGAAGACTGTTGCTGTACATGGTGGCCGAGTTGGCTGCCATATTTTGTACCTGTACATATCCAACGGAGCCAATAACGACTATGAAAGCAAGGGCAGCAATATTGAGAACCAGCAGTTTGGAACGGAATTTGAGGTTGCGAAGAATACTCATTGGACACACTCCTTTGGGCGATGGGGCAAAGCGGTGGCAAAGCATAGAGAATATTAACGGGCGGGTGGGCGCAAACATAATCTTTTGGATGGGTTTATATTAGGGGTGAAATCAGTAATTAGCATCTTGATAATAATATGTATCGGATCGTCTATTGTATTCTTTTAGCTTATTTAATTTCCTGAAATTAAATAAAATACCTAACTATTAGGAACAGATAGCACTGAATATACATCCCCGTAATTAAAAAGCAAATAACAGCCTACTGTCGCGCAGACAGTAGGCTGTTCATATCAAAAACTATAATTATAAAGTATAGATGGAATTTCAGCAGTTTGATGAGCCAAGACAAATGAAATCCGCCATAACGCGGTTCGGGGGAACGAAACCGTGGTATGGCGGATTCCGGGAGTGGTCCATGATATGACAGAGGGTGAGAATGAAGGGGACATCAATCTCGCCAAATGCCGTTACTTATTGTTAAACGGGTCTATAAGACTTGAAACACCCAGCGAATAAAATTTCAAAAAAAATGATGAGTGCGGGTTTAACCCTTGCATCCCGGGAACATTCCGGTCGATATCGCTATCCGATTCCAGCTGTTAATGATGTTAATCGCCATAATGATATCCATGTATTCCTTCTCGCTAAAATACTGGAGCACACGGTCATAGACATCCTGTGGTACGCCATGCTGCGCTACCTGTGTGACTACCTCGGTCAGATGCAATACCGCTTTCTCGGCTTCGGTGTAATAAGGCGTTTCTCTCCATACACTCAGTAGGGCGATCCGTTCTTCGGATTCGCCCATTTTGCGCAGATCCCGGGTATGCATATCCAGGCAAAAAGCGCAGCCGTTAATCTGGGAAGCGCGGATTTTGATCAGCTCATAGAGGACAGGATCAAGTCCCTGTTCCTTGATGAATGTCTCTAATTGCATCATTTGTTTGTAGACGGTAGGGTGGACTTGGTAGTAATTCATACGGGTTTGCATTGTATTGCCTCCTTGGGAAATAGGTTGGGAATCGCCCGGCTGCTTTTTTCGGAAAAGCGACCGTTCTCCTATAAGACAAGGCAGACAGATCATCTGTGACAAACCGGCATTATCTTCGAATTATTTTTACCGGATTCAGATGATTTCCCGGATTTTGTCGGGATTGGAAATCATATAGATACGCTGAATCTGTGCGCTGTTATCCCACTGGATCGCATACAGACAAACCGTACGATGATCACGCTGCAGACGCAGCCCGGGCTCTCCATTGATCCATACCAGTGACCAGTCTCCATCCAGTGAGCCTTTGCGGGCGATACCCTGGAAAAAAGCCGTTACACGGCTGCGGGTAAAGATAGGCCGCAGTGCCGCGCGTACTTTGCCGCCTCCATCGGTATACAGCCGTACATCCTCCTGCAGCCGTTCCAGCAGCGGCTGCAAATGACCTTCACGGGCTGCATCCAGAAAAGCCCTTACCCATGTCTCTCCCTGCTCGCTTGCAATAGTAGCAGAGACAGCAGCAGGGGCTAGCCGGGCACGAATCCGGCTTTGGATTTTGCGGCAGGCAGCTTCGGATTTGCCTACATAGTCGGAGATTTCGCGGTAATCATAACCAAGGGATTCACGGAGAACAAAGACAGCACGTTCGACCGGAGACAGCTGCTCCAGCAGTACCATTACACCATAGCTGAGTTCCTCCTGGCGCAGCAGCAGCTGTTCCGCCCCGGCATCAGCTGCAGTTACAGAGTGAGATAGACTGGACGCAGAGGTTGCAGACGTAGCCGTTGGAGAGTCATGCTCGAATACATTCCCGGCAGCCCGGGAACGCCGAGAGGACCCGGACTGGACCATAGGCTCCGGCAGCCAGGGACCTGTATACACTTCACGCTTTTTGCGTGCGGATTGCAGCAGATTGATACTGCGGTTGGTTACGGCGCGAATCAGATAGGCAGGCATATGATTGATATGTATCATCTCTTCCTGACGCGGGCTCAAATAAGCAAACAGATCCTGTACGATATCTTCTGCATCCGTGATTGTTCCGGTCATTCGGTAAGCTACATGCAGCAGCTGGGAATAATACATACTATAGATCTGCTCCAGCGAATTGTCGGCAGCCGAACTGGATACCGGATGTGATGAAGATCCAGCGGTATAACGCGTAGAGTCAGACCAATCCGAATCTCGCGAAGCCGTAGTGGACGATAGGAAGGAGGAAGCGGCAAGTTTATCAGATGAAGAATCATGCATAAGTCAGAACTCCTTTGTGAAATAGGGATTGTATACAGCTGGTAGCAGAGTAAAGCATCAAAGGGATGGCTTGCCACCCGGCACAGAGTACAGCATACTAGGATGGAATGTCCAAAACGGATAATTACATATACCGGTCTGTATCAGGGGTGAATAATCGTTATGCTGTCCGAAAAAGTAGTCTATCACTGCAAACAGCGGGGGTGGTGGTTTGATGAAGTTACACAGGAATATGTCAGTGCGCTGCAGCAGATCGGAGTCGATCCGGAATCCGATTTTGCTCTATTTTATCTTCATGCGGAAGATGGTCCGACCTTTGTAGGCAGAAATCATCGCGAGATGTATCAGATCTGCTGGTTTGTCGTCAACAGTAACAGCTATATCATGAGTATACAGGGAAGACAGGAAGGGTTGAACCTTCCGCCAGAATATATTCCGCTGGATAGTTTTGAAGGCGAATATGGCTACTTTTATCATCGTAGTACCGGACAGGTGCTTGGTCTGGGGCTGGGTGAAGAGTGGCATCGTTTTATGGACGGGACGCTGCAGCCGCAGTGGCAGGATTTTAATGCTTTTCTAGAATGGTTCTGGGAATTGGAAGAATAGAAGAAGTGGGAACAAGAAAGGAATATTACTATGCGCTGGCTTAAAACCTACCCGCGTGAAATACAGGTGTTCCTGTTTGCGAGTCTGATCCAGTCCGCAGGCGGGTCACTGATGTGGCCGCTGGTAACTTTGTTTGTGTATCAGGAGCTGGACCGCCCCATGCGGGATGCCGGCTTTGTTGTACTGCTGCAATCGCTTGGAGGGATTGTCGGGCATCTGCTGGGCGGAATGCTGTATCACCGTCTGGGTGTCAAAAAGCTGATTGTTGGTTCGGTGCTCCTGAATGGACTGCTGCTGTTTATGTTGCCGCTGGTCAGCGATAACTGGCATTTATTTATGGGAACGATGGTATTGATCGGTCTGTTTAATTCGATGTCGATGCCGGCGATTCAGGCGTTTATCGGCTTCCGCTTTGCCGACCGGCGGGGAGAACTGTTTAATATCGTCTATGTGGCCAATAATATCGGGGTAGCTCTCGGAACCGCACTGTGCGGGATTTTGGCGGATATTTCATTTTATTTGTCCTTTATTTTAAATGGTGTCAGCTGTGTGCTGTTTGCCGGATTCTTTTATGTATATCTAAACCGTATTGGCGAAGGGACAGAGGCTGGAGCATCTATCGACGAGAATAATCCGGGCCGCCCCAAAGCGGAAAAAGGACAGAGTACATTCTGGCTGCTCGGACAGGTGCGGGTATATCTGTTCATGGGTGTTGGTACACTGTTCCTCTGGCTGGCCAATTCGATCTGGAATACGGGGGTATCTCCATTTATCGTCAGCTCGGGGATGCTGATCAGCTATTACAGTCTGCTGTGGACACTGAACGGCGTACTGATCTTCGTCGGACAGCCGGTAGTCAATCTGGTGCGGCGACTGGTGGCACAGACGGCGCAGGCGCAGCTGAATGCGAGTGCGGTCTTTTATCTGCTCGGATATCTCGTTATTCTGGGGTTCCATAACTATCCGGCTTTTATCGCGGCGATGATTCTGATTACGTTTGGCGAGATGCTGATGTCGCCGGCGATTCCTTCTTTTGTGTCGGAACGAACGGGAGCGTATGCCCCGTTTTATCTGGGAGTGGCCGGAGGCATTGGAGCCGTGGGCAGGGTAATCGGCCCTTATGTTATGGGGATCTTCTATGATCAGGGCGGACTGATTCCGGTGGGCTGGGTCGCTGTAGTGGCCGGTGTATTATCACTTGTATTCTATATCGTACACAGTGTTGCCCAGCGCGGCGCGATGCTGCGTCCGCAGAATCAGACGTAACCGGATAAAATAAAAAATACTCCGGGTAGGCAACTGCTTATTTTGGATAGACCGATGCTATAATGAAGCAGAATAGACGCTGTCAGCAGTATAACTTTTTTCGATAAAAAGGGGTATGCCGGATGAACATGCAATCTGCTGTTCCATTAACAATTCGCCTGTCCACCATGAAGGATGCCAGAGAGCTGATGATGCTTGATCAGCTCGTCTGGAATGAACGGAATACGCCTTCGGTTCTCTGCTGCTCTTCCCGCAGGCAATACCTGCAATCCTCGCCTCCAGGCAGTCAGCTGCTGGCGATCCGGTATGATCAGGTATGCGGTTATGTAGGCTTCCGGCATCCCCATCCGCTGGAGATTAGCTATCATGTCTACGATATCCATATTGCCGTGCATCCGCAGCACCAGGGCCAAAATATCGGCACACACCTGATGGATGCTCTCTGCACACATGCTCGTACTCATCATATCCGTAAGCTGACGCTGCGGGTACTGTCGACCAATACAGAAGCCGTCCATTTCTACGACAAGTACGGATTCGTCGAGAATGGACGGCTTCGGGAGCAATTCTATATTAATGGACAATATGTGGATGACATCTTTATGACTTACTGGTTATAGGAATGCTGGCCATAGACACTTTTGGTGATGATATCGGTCAGTTCCTCTTTTTGTGCCCGGTATGTATCCGGTGAAAGAGTTCCGTCAATCAGTCGCTGTGTAAGCAACTCATTCATCTGTGCGACCTGCAGGTCAATAATGGCCTGTGGGTTTTTGTTGTTCCGGCGGGCAGTCTCGGCCAGTGTACGGCCTTCATACAGTTCATCATAGACATCCTCATCTGAAGCAGCGCCAAGCGCACCGAGGAACGTGTCCTGCTGTTCACGGGTGACAGAAGAAGTGGACGTAGCGGCAACCGCCTGTGCATTGGCTTGCTCCCCGAGTAACAGACTGCTGATGGCGATGCCGAGCAGCAGTGTGCTGATCATCGCTTTTCCTTTGCGGATTCGGCGATAGGTGTTCGTGCTTTTCATATGGATACCTCACTTTTTTTCATGCTGTCTTGCTGATGTTACCTCCTCATCTTAACCTCCCCGGCTTAAAGAAAACTTAAAAGCATGTAAAGAATACCTAAAACTTATGTTTATGTTTGTAAACTTCTGCCGTATCATAGCAATTCTGCACAAACCCGTATTTATTATCTCCCAAATCGCCTTTTTCCCCTGGCTTATTCTGTTTCAAACGCCGGGGTAACCATTAAGTAATACATACAAGCAATATACCAAAAAATTCTATTTTTAATAAAAGGAAGCCGGTTGCTTTTCTCCTTCTCCATCCTCAGCAGAAATATCCGTACAGAATAATCCGATTGAATACCTAACGAAACGAATGGAGGCCATGATATGGAGCGTATGCGCAAATATCAGCTGCTGTTCAAGCAGCAAGTGCAGGAGCAGCTTCGGAAAATGCTGGCTCCGGATGCCCAGACACCGGAGAGCGAAGTCTATCGCATGATTCACTCGATTAAAGGTACGGCAGGAACGATCGGTCTGCCCGAATGGTATGCGGAAGCCATTCGTCTGTTGATGGGGCTGGAAGAAGAAGGAGAGCGTATGTACACAAGCCGGCAGCTGTATGGTATGCTGCAGCCGCTTACAGAGCTGTCCCGCATGACCGAGCAAGAGCTGGCTGCGGTAAATGCACCACCGGCCCAAGAAGACGATACTGCGGATGAACGGCAGCGAAATGTATCTGCTACAGGCACGGTTCTGGTACTGGACGACGATATCGGACTGTTGACCCTGCTCAAGGACGAGCTGGAGACGCAGGGATTGATGGTACTGGCTACTCCTTATCCGGACAAGGCGCTGCAATGGTTTTACGATATGCAGCCCGATTGTCTGGTGCTGGATCTGGTGCTGCCGGATTCGCACGGATTTCGCTTTTTGAACCAGATTCACGAACTGTGTGAGCTGCATCTAATCCCGGTAATTATTATCAGTGCCCGTAGTGACAAAGATACACGGATACGCGGCTATGAAGCAGGGGCAGACGAATTTATGGCCAAGCCTTTGGAAATGGATGAATTCTCCGTGCGTGTGCGCAAGCTGGTCGCCCGCAAAAGGAGGCTGAACCGACTGCTGATGCTAGATGAGAATACCGGAGCGTATACGATGAATATTCTCGAACAGCAGCTGCCCAGGTTCGCCGGACAGCGATCCGGAGCCAATCTGATAGCCGTTCATCTGCAGGGGCTGCGCGGCTACAATGAGCGGATGGGGTATGAGGCCGGAGATCGGCAGCTGCGTCGATTCTCGGATTATGTTCGTATGCAGCTCCGCGTAGAAGATATCTGGGTGCATGAGCGATCCGGGCATTTTTATCTGCTGCAGCCGGAATTTACAAAGGAGCAAAGTTTTGCCTTTATGGATAATCTTCTGCATGGCGGTGAAATAGCCAGCATGCTGACCGAAGCGCAGCTGGAGGTGCGGTATGCCATTTTGCCGGTACAGGGAGATCCTAATCATCCGGGACTGGTCAGTGAAGCGCTAAGCCGGATTAGCCGTATCGTGACGCTAGGCGAGGAGTATGATAACGGTATCAGTGGATCTACTGATTCGCTGGCTGCTGTAGAGACGAGCAGCAGTCAGCTGCCGATACGGCTTGTTATCGTGGATGATGATCCGTTGATCCGCAGTATTCTGGAGCGCCAGCTGCGCGATATCGGCGGAGATCAGTCGCTGGAGCTGCGCACGTATCCGGACGGTCTGGCTTTTATGGAGGATCCGTGGAATCAGGAACCTGCACGCTATCTGCTGATTCTGGATCGCATGATGCCCCGGATGAATGGTATGGAGGTGCTGGCACGTATTCGGTCGCTGGCTCCTTCGACCTCGATCTATACGGTGCTGATGCTGACGAGTATCGATAATGAACACGGGATTGCCGAAGCGATCCGGGTGGGAGCCGATGATTATATGACCAAGCCATTCAGCATGGTAGAGTTGGAAGCAAGAGTTCGGCGCTTGCTGAACAAGGTATATATGAACAAATAAAAGGTATGGAATGCAGCGTTATTCGGCAGGAGGGTAACAAGGTAACTTAGCAACAGAGGAATAAGCTGTAACGGCATGTCCATAAAAAAAATAGACCGGAGCCGAAGCCCGGTCTATTGTAGCTGTTAATCATTGAAGTTGGTGATCGACCAAAATTGCTGATCTATTAAAATTACTGAGTTATCGAAGTGTCTGGTGTGTGGTAGCTAATGTAGACACAGTTGCCTGAGATGCTATGCGCCAGGCGCTATACCGCTTTCGCATAGATAACGGCATGATGCATGGGTACAGGCAGATTCGGGCTGCAACACAGCATTATCTATCGCTTAGCGCTTGAGCTTCCATTCCTGCTGCAGCATACCATAGACGGCATGATCCACATAACCCGACGGTAGCAGCTCGGTCTCGCGTATAATTCCTTCGAGAATAAAGCCCAGACGTTCCGGCACTGCGCGGCTGCGCTTGTTGCCTGTAGCGCAGCGTACTTCGACCCGGTGCAAGTTCAGCTCCAGCAGCGCATAGTCGACCATCACGCGCAGTGCCGAGGTCACGAGTCCGTGTCCCTGATAATTCTCGCCCAGCCAGTAGCCGATGCCGACTGTGCGGTGGTTCCAGTTGATCTCATGGAAGCCGATAATGCCGGCGAGTTGATCCTTGTACCAGATCCCGGCGGTGAAGCCGCCATTTTCCATCGATTGGGTTAGTGCGGCACGAACGTAATCTTCGCTCGCCTGTACCGAGGTAGTGGCATCGACCCAGGACAGCCACTGACGCAGATAAGAGCGCGACTGGTCGATCAGTTGGTAAATATGCCGGGCATGGGCAGGCTCCAGCGGCCTGAGCTCCGTGTCCTCATCCAATATATATGTAAACATGCGGGAAATTCCTCTCTTTCCTGAATAAAATATCGGCAGCATCCGCATCTAGCGTGGCCGGAGCGGAGAACGCTGTTCCAGCGCGTAGATGTCTTCTTCCAGTCCTGCCATACGCTCATTCACGAGAGTGCGGCAGTCCGATAAGGCCTGATTATACACATGGGGACCGGCAGATTTCAAAAAGAAATCCAGAACCGCATCAGCTGCGAGTTCACCGATACGTTCTCCCCGTTCCATTTCAAAAAACTGTTGGATATCTGCGATCAGCAGTTCGCGGGTGTCCCGTGGTAGTTTTAAAGGTTGCATAAACATCCTCCTACAGGCGATTTAACTTATATGCTACCGTATTCACTGCGTTCCGTCAAAGTCATTTAGCCGCAATTATAGCGTTTGCAGGCAGGACTGGAGTCGCTCTATGAAGGCGCTATCCTTGCCTAAGTTTTCAGAACCGTTATAATAGATTTATTCGCAACAGAAACTGAACGACGAAAGGTTGATAGGCGTGGAGAACCAGAATCTGACTCCTTCTAATTTTATCAAGACGATTATTACCGAAGACCTGAAGTCCGGCAAGGTCAACAAAGTAGTGACCCGCTTCCCGCCGGAACCAAACGGTTATCTTCATATTGGACATGCCAAGGCCATCTGGGTCAACTTTGCACTGGCGGATGAATTCGGCGGCAAAACGCATCTGCGCTTTGACGATACGAATCCTGCCAAGGAAGACGAAGAATACGTACATTCCATCGAAGAAGACGTCAAATGGCTCGGCTACGAATGGGAAGGCAAATATTTTGCTTCCGACTATTTTGACTTTATGTATGAAAAAGCAGAGCTGCTGATCAACAAAGGCCTTGCTTATGTAGACGATCAATCGGCCGACGAGATTCGTGTGTCACGTGGAACATTGACCGAGCCGGGCAAGGACAGCCCGTATCGCAACCGTACGGTGGAAGAGAACCTGGAGCTGTTCCGCCAGATGCGTGATGGCAAGTTCGCCAATGGGGAAAAAGTGCTGCGCGCCAAGATCGACATGGCATCGCCCAATATTAACTTGCGCGATCCGGTGATCTACCGTATCGCTCATCTGGAGCATCACAATACAGGCGGCAAATGGTGCATCTATCCGATGTATACTTTTGCCCATCCACTCGAAGATGCGTATGAGAATATTACGCATTCCCTCTGTACAGTGGAGTTCGAGGATCAGCGTCCATTCTATGACTGGGTAATCCGTGAATGTGAAGTGAATGCCGAGCCGCATCAATATGAATACGGCCGCCTGAATCTCGCCCAGACGCTGACCAGCAAGCGCAAGCTCAAGCTGCTCGTGGATGAGAAGATCGTCGATGGCTGGGATGATCCGCGTATGCCGACGATCTCGGGTATGCGTCGCCGCGGCTTTACGCCGGAAGCGCTGCGTTCCTTTGTATACGAGACCGGGATTTCCAAAAGCCAGGGGATTGTGGATCTGCAAATGCTGGACCACTTTGTCCGCGAAGATCTCAAGCTGCGTGTACCGCGTACGATGGGCGTATTGCGTCCGCTCAAAGTAGTAATCACCAACTATCCGGAAGGACAGGTGGAGATGCTGGACGCAGAAAACAACCCGGAGAACGAAGAAATGGGTATCCGCCAGATTCCATTTTCCCGCGAGATCTATATCGAGCAGGATGACTTTATGGAAGAACCACCAAGCAAATACCATCGCCTGTTCCCTGGTAATGAAGTGCGCCTGAAACATGCCTACTTTATTAAATGCAACGACTTTATCAAAGACGAAGAAGGCAATGTAGTCGAGATTCACTGCACCTACGATCCGGAGACCAAGAGCGGCACCGGCTTTACCGGCCGCAAAGTCAAAGGAACGATTCACTGGGTAGAAGCGACACAGGCTGTACCTGCCGAATTCCGTCTGTATGAGCCGCTGATCAAAGCGGAAGAGGAAGAGCTGGTCGAAGAGACAAGCGGTGGCAATGACGATATCCCGGAGAAAACATTCCTGGATTCGATCAATCCAAACTCGCTCGAAGTCGTACACGGATTTGTAGAACCAGGACTCAAAAATTCCGAAGCCTACGATCGTTATCAATTTTTCCGTCATGGTTATTTCAGTGCTGATCCGAAATATACGATGCCGGGTGATCCGGTGTTCAACCTGGTCGTATCGATGAAGAGCTCGTTCAAAATGCCAAAAGCCTGATTCAAGCAGAGCCTTTTATACTTTTATAAATGAATAAAGTAACACCAACACAAAAAGCCGGACTGTGCAGACAGTTCCGGCTTTTTTGCTTTGGTTCGAGTATCTATAAGAAATATGAAGACGATCCATTCTATTTATACCAATAAATTCGATTCATCTGGTGGAAGATACAAGTTTGCGATTATTGAAGAATTATAGAAATAGTTAATGAAAACAAATGTCTGCACACTAATTATCGGACTGGCTCGTATTAATCTTCATCCGGCAGTTCATATCCGGTACGCCGCACATTCAGCCACATCAGGATAAATCCTACCGCTCCGCTAAATGACAGCAGCATGCCTACCAGATACATCTGTTCGGAACCGAAATTCTGGAACAGCCATCCGCCGAGAAAGCCGGCAATTACTCCAGCCAGTCCACTCCAGGTCATCGTATAAATTGCCTGTCCGGAGCTGCGGAACCGGTTGGGTACAAACATCATCGTTAGCTGGGTACCAACATAGAAGTAACCGCCAAAGGTCACAGCATGCAGTAGCTGGATAAACACGACCTGCATCGGACTGACCGCTTCGGCCATCAGCAGCCAGCGTACAGTGAACAAAATACTCACAATCGCCAGCCAGCCCAGCATAAAAGAAATCCGCCGTTTCAAAAATCGGTCAAACAGCAAAAATAAGACCGCCTCAAAAATTGAAGAAGCGAATACCGCCCAGCCGACCATACCTTTGCTGCCGCCCAGTTCAATTACATACAGCGAGAGAAATGTACTGTTCATCATATTGGGAATAGAGACGAGTACTCCGAGTACGATAAAGCCCACAAAATAGCCGTTACCGCTAAACTGCCGCAACGCGCTCCAGCTCAGTGAAGCCGCTCCACCGGGCGAACGGGTCTGCGCAGGCATGATCAGCATCAGACCGATAGCGACCAGGAGCAGCACGGTAAATACAATGCCGATTTTGGAGACGCCCAGATGATCGATCACCGGACCGGCAGCCACTGCAGTAAATGCCCAGCCGAGCGAGCCGTATAGCCGGAAGCCACCGAACTTATGCGGAGTACCGTCGATATAATTCAGAATCAGCGTACTGGTCTGTCCAAACATCGGTGTCTGGAAAAAGAAAAAACAGGCCATAACGATATAAATCAGCGTGTAATTATGTACATGAAATACCATCTGTACCAGCAGCAGCGTACCGGTCATCATAATCAGCAGAATCAATCGTGTATTCTGCAGCCGGTCACTGTAATATCCCCAGAATGGATTGGCGAACAGCGAAATAAAAGGCCCAATCGCCATCAGCGCACCAATCTGGCTCTGACTCATACCGATATCCTGTAGATACAGCTGGAAAAAGCTTGTAAAAATAACCATCGTTCCATATATGAAAAAAGTATACCAACGAAGGGAGTAGAATGCAGGCGAAGACGAATGTGAACGCATGGCGGGCCAATCCTTTCCGAGAACTTTTAGTTCACTGTATCATTTGTTGAAAGGGGATACAAACCATTTTGGAGGAATTGCGGCTAACGATGGATTCGTGATTACTCTGCGTTCACCTTTTTGCAATCATCCGCCTGTGATCAGCGGATATCCCGGATATTCACCGGGCAAAAGCGATCATGCAGTATACTGTTAGGAGGAAGATAGAGAATCAGAAAACCGTTCCATATGGAGCTAATCCAACCGTTAACCGAATAGCCTATCCAAAAGCCTAATTCAAAGGAGTACAAGCATGAAGCGAAAAGAAAGGAAGTATAGCGATACTGCCGGCATTATTCTGGCTGGTGGACAATCGCGACGTATGGGCACGGACAAAGCCCTGCTGAAAATCGGGAACAGCTATGTGATCCAGCGCGTAGTGTCGGCACTGGAGCCATGCGTATCACAGCTTGGTCTGGCAGCACCTGCAGATCGCAATTATGACTTTTTGCAGCTGCCAATTGCCGAAGATTCATTTCCGGGTCAGGGACCTTTGTCGGGACTGTATGCAGGTATGAACAGTCTGGATGCGCAGTGGTATGTGCTCAGTGCCTGCGATTTGCCTTTTGCCAGTACACGGCTGCTGGAGATCATGCTGGAGCATGTTCATTCGGTAGCTGGAGAAGATGTGCCGGTACAGATCGTTCTGCCTACTTACGAAGGACGCCACCATCCGCTGTATGCCGTATACCATCGCAGTGTGTATGCCTCGCTGGAGACTGCGCTTCACAGCAAACAGCTCAGGGTGATGGACTGGCTGCAACAGCATCAGGTTGCCGAACTGTCGCTGGAGCAATTGCTTGCACAGCGCAGCGAATCGAATGGGGATGATCTGTCTCCCTGGTGCCTGCACAATATGAATGATCCTGCATCCTATCAGCTCGCTCTGCAGCAGATGGATAGCGATAGGGAGCTTTATTAAGCAGTAAGGATACACAGACAGATACAGCAGCCCGGTATAAACAGAAGGAGCGGATCAGCCGGTAAACATGGCTATTTTATGAACGTATGGCGATTCGCCCCCTATTTATACCAAATTCGGGTACAATAAAAATAAGAAATACAGTATCCAATTCTTCCAGAATCCGATATATAAATGTAGACAGATAACGCTGACAAGTCGTTCATTACCGTTATTGGTAGCTATGTTGCAAGCGCTGACATATGATAAGTGAATAATATCACAAGGAGTGTATTCTCATGACAGTAAAGATGGAAACATGCATGAAGACAGATTGGTTGTACAGCCGGGTCATGACCTACCGTTTGCTGAGCGAAATGCTGCAGCGGCGTCCTACGCTATCCAAGCTGATTGAATGGCGCAAGGAAGCCGGACGCATCCGGATTCTATCCGGACAGAGCAATCCGCTGATTAGCATGCTTGAGAATATACCCCTGACCAATATTATTCAATATGCCTATGATGAGTGTGTGCAGTATGACCAGCTGTTCACCGAACAGCGGCTGCCGCATCATCCGCGCGCATCGGAATATCTGCTCAGTGCGCAGGAGCGCTGGAGCTATGAAGCTACGCTGAATTCTATTTATGCACGGGCAGGTATTGCTTTTAAAAAGATGGATCAGGAAACGGATGATCATATCGGCATTGAACTGGAATTTATGTCATTGCTGGCAGAGCGCATGGCCGAGAACGAAAGCAATAGACTGGAGCTGCATGCGGCAATCAAGGCACAGGCGGATTTCCTGGAAAACTATATGCTGCCATGGGTACCGGCATTCTGCCGCGAATTGGATGCCGCAGCCGATCATACGCTGTATCAGACCTGGGCGGAGACCGTATCTGCTTATCTGAATGAAGATCTGCATAATCTGCGTGTGTACGCCGCCGAGCAGCAGCTATTCCGCTAATCGCTGCGATACCGATCGGACAGCCGATTCTTCTCTTTTTATTCCTAAAGCAGCCGAATGATGCAGTGCAAGACGGATAGACGTTTATGAGATGATCTATTATCTATTCTCTGTTATCTGAATATGTATATTTGCCAAATTCATCTTAAAAAGGCGTCAAACCGATAAGTACTGTCCAATGATAACTAAAGGGGAATACCGCCTTGCATACGTATCGATGCTTGAAGTCCAAAATTGTCGTCAAGTCACTCGAGCAGGTCAGGGATTTCCATCGCTGGACTGGGCCCGGCAGTATGCACTTCGGGAGCTGGTTCCTGATGAGATCAACTTTGTTATCCGTGATGATGATACCGGTGAGATTTTTATGGATGTACGATTTGGTTCACATACAAATGTCCCCTGAGCCTCAGGCTTCAGGGGTTATTTGTATCTGTGTGCCAATTCGTTGTACATCATCCAGATCAATCATGCCGGCTGCAGGCTGCAACGCACAGGCACTGCGCAGGAGGAACCAAGACGCAGCATATCGACAAAAGAGCCGCCGCGGCTGGCTGCAGTCACCAGTGGCACTCGGGAGCGTGATGCCATGGCTGCCGGATGGTGACTGCAGCCAGCCGCGGCGGCTCTTTTGTCGATATGCTGCGTCTTGGTTCCTCCTGCGGCAGTGCCCTGTGCGTTGCAGCCTGCAGCCGGCATGATTGATCTGGATGATGTACAACGAATTGGCACACAGATACAAAAACCCCTGAAGCCTGAGGCTCAGGGGACATTTGTATGTGAACCAAATCGTACATCCATAAAAATCTCACGGTATCATCATCACGGATAACAAAGTTGATCTCATCAGGAACAGCTCCCGAAGTGCATACTGCCGGGCCCAGTCCAGCGATGGAAATTCCCTGACTGCTCGAGTGACTGACGCAATTTTGGACTTCAAGCATCGATACGTATGCAGGCGTATTCCCCCTTTAGTTATCATTGGACAGTACTTTCGGTTTGACGCCTTTTTAAAGATGAATTTGGCAAATATACATATTCAGATAACAGAGAATAGATAATAGATCATCTCATAAACGTCTATCCGTCTTGCACTGCATCATTCGGCTGCTTTAGGAATAAAAAGAGAAGAATCGGCTGTCCGATCGGTATCGCAGCGATTAGCGGAATAGCTGCTGCTCGGCGGCGTACACACGCAGATTATGCAGATCTTCATTCAGATAAGCAGATACGGTCTCCGCCCAGGTCTGATACAGCGTATGATCGGCTGCGGCATCCAATTCGCGGCAGAATGCCGGTACCCATGGCAGCATATAGTTTTCCAGGAAATCCGCCTGTGCCTTGATTGCCGCATGCAGCTCCAGTCTATTGCTTTCGTTCTCGGCCATGCGCTCTGCCAGCAATGACATAAATTCCAGTTCAATGCCGATATGATCATCCGTTTCCTGATCCATCTTTTTAAAAGCAATACCTGCCCGTGCATAAATAGAATTCAGCGTAGCTTCATAGCTCCAGCGCTCCTGCGCACTGAGCAGATATTCCGATGCGCGCGGATGATGCGGCAGCCGCTGGTTCGGTGAACAGCTGGTCATACTGCACACACTCATCATAGGCATATTGAATAATATTGGTCAGGGGTATATTCTCAAGCATGCTAATCAGCGGATTGCTCTGTCCGGATAGAATCCGGATGCGTCCGCTTCCTTGCGCCATTCAATCAGCTTGGATAGCGTAGGACGCCGCTGCAGCATTTCGCTCAGCAAACGGTAGGTCATGACCCGGCTGTACAACCAATCTGTCTTCATGCATGTTTCCATCTTTACTGTCATGAGAATACACTCCTTGTGATATTATTCACTTATCATATGTCAGCGCTTGCAACATAGCTACCAATAACGGTAATGAACGACTTGTCAGCGTTATCTGTCTACATTTATATATCGGATTCTGGAAGAATTGGATACTGTATTTCTTATTTTTATTGTACCCGAATTTGGTATAAATAGGGGGCGAATCGCCATACGTTCATAAAATAGCCATGTTTACCGGCTGATCCGCTCCTTCTGTTTATACCGGGCTGCTGTATCTGTCTGTGTATCCTTACTGCTTAATAAAGCTCCCTATCGCTATCCATCTGCTGCAGAGCGAGCTGATAGGATGCAGGATCATTCATATTGTGCAGGCACCAGGGAGACAGATCATCCCCATTCGATTCGCTGCGCTGTGCAAGCAATTGCTCCAGCGACAGTTCGGCAACCTGATGCTGTTGCAGCCAGTCCATCACCCTGAGCTGTTTGCTGTGAAGCGCAGTCTCCAGCGAGGCATACACACTGCGATGGTATACGGCATACAGCGGATGGTGGCGTCCTTCGTAAGTAGGCAGAACGATCTGTACCGGCACATCTTCTCCAGCTACCGAATGAACATGCTCCAGCATGATCTCCAGCAGCCGTGTACTGGCAAAAGGCAAATCGCAGGCACTGAGCACATACCACTGCGCATCCAGACTGTTCATACCTGCATACAGTCCCGACAAAGGTCCCTGACCCGGAAATGAATCTTCGGCAATTGGCAGCTGCAAAAAGTCATAATTGCGATCTGCAGGTGCTGCCAGACCAAGCTGTGATACGCATGGCTCCAGTGCCGGACACTACGCGCTGGATCACATAGCTGTTCCCGATTTCAGCAGGGCTTTGTCCGTGCCCATACGTCGCGATTGTCCACCAGCCAGAATAATGCCGGCAGTATCGCTATACTTCCTTTCTTTTCGCTTCATGCTTGTACTCCTTTGAATTAGGCTTTGGATAGGCTATTCGGTTAACGGTTGGATTAGCTCCATATGGAACGGTTTTCTGATTCTCTATCTTCCTCCTAACAGTATACTGCATGATCGCTTTTGCCCGGTGAATATCCGGGATATCCCGCTGATCACAGGCGGATGATTGCAAAAAGGTGAACGCAGAGTAATCACGAATCCATCGTTAGCCGCAATTCCTCCAAAATGGTTTGTATCCCCTTTCAACAAATGATACAGTGAACTAAAAGTTCTCGGAAAGGATTGGCCCGCCATGCGTTCACATTCGTCTTCGCCTGCATTCTACTCCCTTCGTTGGTATACTTTTTTCATATATGGAACGATGGTTATTTTTACAAGCTTTTTCCAGCTGTATCTACAGGATATCGGTATGAGTCAGAGCCAGATTGGTGCGCTGATGGCGATTGGGCCTTTTATTTCGCTGTTCGCCAATCCATTCTGGGATATTACAGTGACCGGCTGCAGAATACACGATTGATTCTGCTGATTATGATGACCGGTACGCTGCTGCTGGTACAGATGGTATTTCATGTACATAATTACACGCTGATTTATATCGTTATGGCCTGTTTTTTCTTTTTCCAGACACCGATGTTTGGACAGACCAGTACGCTGATTCTGAATTATATCGACGGTACTCCGCATAAGTTCGGTGGCTTCCGGCTATACGGCTCGCTCGGCTGGGCATTTACTGCAGTGGCTGCCGGTCCGGTGATCGATCATCTGGGCGTCTCCAAAATCGGCATTGTATTTACCGTGCTGCTCCTGGTCGCTATCGGTCTGATGCTGATCATGCCTGCGCAGACCCGTTCGCCCGGTGGAGCGGCTTCACTGAGCTGGAGCGCGTTGCGGCAGTTTAGCGGTAACGGCTATTTTGTGGGCTTTATCGTACTCGGAGTACTCGTCTCTATTCCCAATATGATGAACAGTACATTTCTCTCGCTGTATGTAATTGAAACTGGGCGGCAGCAAAGGTATGGTCGGCTGGGCGGTATTCGCTTCTTCAATTTTTGAGGCGGTCTTATTTTTGCTGTTTGACCGATTTTTGAAACGGCGGATTTCTTTTATGCTGGGCTGGCTGGCGATTGTGAGTATTTTGTTCACTGTACGCTGGCTGCTGATGGCCGAAGCGGTCAGTCCGATGCAGGTCGTGTTTATCCAGCTACTGCATGCTGTGACCTTTGGCGGTTACTTCTATGTTGGTACCCAGCTAACGATGATGTTTGTACCCAACCGGTTCCGCAGCTCCGGACAGGCAATTTATACGATGACCTGGAGTGGACTGGCTGGAGTAATTGCCGGCTTTCTCGGCGGATGGCTGTTCCAGAATTTCGGTTCCGAACAGATGTATCTGGTAGGCATGCTGCTGTCATTTAGCGGAGCGGTAGGATTTATCCTGATGTGGCTGAATGTGCGGCGTACCGGATATGAACTGCCGGATGAAGATTAATACGAGCCAGTCCGATAATTAGTGTGCAGACATTTGTTTTCATTAACTATTTCTATAATTCTTCAATAATCGCAAACTTGTATCTTCCACCAGATGAATCGAATTTATTGGTATAAATAGAATGGATCGTCTTCATATTTCTTATAGATACTCGAACCAAAGCAAAAAAAGCCGGAACTGTCTGCACAGTCCGGCTTTTTGTGTTGGTGTTACTTTATTCATTTATAAAAGTATAAAAGGCTCTGCTTGAATCAGGCTTTTGGCATTTTGAACGAGCTCTTCATCGATACGACCAGGTTGAACACCGGATCACCCGCATCGTATATTTCGGATCAGCACTGAAATAACCATGACGGAAAAATTGATAAACGATCGTAGGCTTCGGAATTTTTGAGTCCTGGTTCTACAAATCCGTGTACGACTTCGAGCGAGTTTGGATTGATCGAATCCAGGAATGTTTTCTCCGGATATCGTCATTGCCACCGCTTGTCTCTTCGACCAGCTCTTCCTCTTCCGCTTTGATCAGCGGCTCATACAGACGGAATTCGGCAGGTACAGCCTGTGTCGCTTCTACCCAGTGAATCGTTCCTTTGACTTTGCGGCCGTAAAGCCGGTGCCGCTCTTGGTCTCCGGATCGTAGTGCAGTGAATCTCGACTACATTGCCTTCTTCGTCTTGATAAAGTCGTTGCATTTAATAAAGTAGGCATGTTTCAGGCGCACTTCATTACCAGGGAACAGGCGATGGTATTTGCTTGGTGGTTCTTCCATAAAGTCATCCTGCTCGATATAGATCTCGCGGGAAAATGGAATCTGGCGGATACCCATTTCTTCGTTCTCCGGGTTGTTTTCTGCGTCCAGCATCTCCACCTGTCCTTCCGGATAGTTGGTGATTACTACTTTGAGCGGACGCAATACGCCCATCGTACGCGGTACACGCAGCTTGAGATCTTCGCGGACAAAGTGTCCAGCATTTGCAATCCACAATCCCCTGGCTTTTGGAAATCCCGTCTCGTATACAAAGGAACGCAGCGCTTCCGGCGTAAAGCCGCGGCGACGCATACCCGAGATCGTCGGCATACGCGGATCATCCCAGCCATCGACGATCTTCTCATCCACGAGCAGCTTGAGCTTGCGCTTGCTGGTCAGCGTCTGGGCGAGATTCAGGCGGCCGTATTCATATTGATGCGGCTCGGCATTCACTTCACATTCACGGATTACCCAGTCATAGAATGGACGCTGATCCTCGAACTCCACTGTACAGAGGGAATGCGTAATATTCTCATACGCATCTTCGAGTGGATGGCAAAAGTATACATCGGATAGATGCACCATTTGCCGCCTGTATTGTGATGCTCCAGATGAGCGATACGGTAGATCACCGGATCGCGCAAGTTAATATTGGGCGATGCCATGTCGATCTTGGCGCGCAGCACTTTTTCCCCATTGGCGAACTTGCCATCACGCATCTGGCGGAACAGCTCCAGGTTCTCTTCCACCGTACGGTTGCGATACGGGCTGTCCTTGCCCGGCTCGGTCAATGTTCCACGTGACACACGAATCTCGTCGGCCGATTGATCGTCTACATAAGCAAGGCCTTTGTTGATCAGCAGCTCTGCTTTTTCATACATAAAGTCAAAATAGTCGGAAGCAAAATATTTGCCTTCCCATTCGTAGCCGAGCCATTGACGTCTTCTTCGATGGAATGTACGTATTCTTCGTCTTCCTTGGCAGGATTCGTATCGTCAAAGCGCAGATGCGTTTTGCCGCCGAATTCATCCGCCAGTGCAAAGTTGACCCAGATGGCCTTGGCATGTCCAATATGAAGATAACCGTTTGGTTCCGGCGGGAAGCGGGTCACTACTTTGTTGACCTTGCCGGACTTCAGGTCTTCGGTAATAATCGTCTTGATAAAATTAGAAGGAGTCAGATTCTGGTTCTCCACGCCTATCAACCTTTCGTCGTTCAGTTTCTGTTGCGAATAAATCTATTATAACGGTTCTGAAAACTTAGGCAAGGATAGCGCCTTCATAGAGCGACTCCAGTCCTGCCTGCAAACGCTATAATTGCGGCTAAATGACTTTGACGGAACGCAGTGAATACGGTAGCATATAAGTTAAATCGCCTGTAGGAGGATGTTTATGCAACCTTTAAAACTACCACGGGACACCCGCGAACTGCTGATCGCAGATATCCAACAGTTTTTTGAAATGGAACGGGGAACGTATCGGTGAACTCGCAGCTGATGCGGTTCTGGATTTCTTTTTGAAATCTGCCGGTCCCCATGTGTATAATCAGGCCTTATCGGACTGCCGCACTCTCGTGAATGAGCGTATGCAGGACTGGAAGAAGACATCTACGCGCTGGAACAGCGTTCTCCGCTCCGGCCACGCTAGATGCGGATGCTGCCGATATTTTTATTCAGGAAAGAGAGGAATTTCCCGCATGTTTACATATATATTGGATGAGGACACGGAGCTCAGGCCGCTGGAGCCTGCCCATGCCCGGCATATTTACCAACTGATCGACCAGTCGCGCTCTTATCTGCGTCAGTGGCTGTCCTGGGTCGATGCCACTACTCGGTACAGGCGAGCGAAGATTACGTTCGTGCCGCACTAACCCAATCGAT